>DAIOTF010000013.1:0-31597 GCA_036752165.1 Atopostipes sp. | reverse complement strand
TAAAATGTTCTTTATTATAGTAAAGTACTCGCACATCCGTGTCGTTGGCTAAACCATAATAGTCCCCTTCATACTCCATCGCATCCATTAAAACAGGGTAGAAATTATCCGTATCAAAATTATCTGCTTCAAAATACTGATTTAAAGGAACTAAAATACCATTCGCAGCACGTGCTGGTACAGTTGTTGAATCATTCATTGCTAAATCAGGTGCTACATCTCCCGCAATTGCTGTATTTAATTTCGTCCAATAATCAAAGAAGTTTGTACCTAAATCATTTACAGTAACATGCGGATTATCTGCTTCAAATTCAGCAATTATTTCAGGGATAATCTCATCTGCCATCACACCATCCGTGTACATATGCCAGAATTCTATTTCCACATCTTCTACTGTTTCAGTAGCAACATCTGAATCTGTATTTTCTTCAGCAGTATCCGCTTCATCATTCCCACAAGCCGCTAAAAATAGTCCAGCCGATAATAACCCTAATACGAATTTATTCTTTTTTAATTTAAACATTTCTTTCCTCCGTTTTTTTAATTTTTTATTAACCTTTAATACCTGATACACTTGATCCACGAACGAAATATTTTTGAAAAGATAAAAACAAGGCAATAGATGGAATAGCTACTAATAAAGAAGCAGCCATCATTACATGCCATCGTGTGCCGTATTGTTGTTGGAAGCCTCGTAAACCTAATTGTAAAGTAAATAAATCTTTATCATGTAAATAAATAAGCGGTCCCATAAAATCGTTCCACGTAAACATGAATAGAAAAATCGCTGTAGTTGCCATGGCTGGTTTAGACAGGGGTAAATAAATCTTACGCCAAATTTGAAACTCTGATGCCCCGTCAATCCGAGCCGCCTCGTTTAGTTCATTCGGTAAAGAGAGATAAAATTGGCGAAATAAAAAGATGAAAAATGGACTGCCTAAAAAACTCGGGATAATAAATGGGTAGTATGTATTAATCCATCCCAATCTTGAATAAAAAATAAAGAGTGGAATCATCGTAATTTGAGAAGGAACCATCATGGTAGCTAACATTAATGTAAACCACATATTCTTCCCCGGCCATTCTAACTTAGCGAATCCATAAGCTACATATGCGGAAGAAAAAACGCCTCCAAAAATAGAAAGCACAGTTATAAAGACACTATTTGCCGCGTAGCGAATAAAGGGGAATGAGTTTACAGCTTCTACATAATTTCCCCATTCAAGACTCTCTGGTATCCACTGCGGGGGTATACTAAATACTTCACCCGATGACTTTAAAGAGGTCGAAATCATCCAAAAGAGCGGAAACATGAAAAGAATAGCGAAAAAAATTAAGAGTGTGTAGAAAAGTAAGTTTATTGCAGGGTGTTTTCTATACAAACAATCTGCACCTCCATTCATAATAATGTATACATATTTCATAGTAAGTAACCAAGAGTAAAATGTCTTTACATCTGTTTGCCAGCCTTTTATAATATTCGGCCATAAATTCGTTTGATTTCTATTAATAAGTGGATTTTTACAAAACAGATTTGTATAATTAAATAGATTAATGAAATACAAAGGAGCCTATTTAATGAAATGGGAAAATGAATTACTAACAGGTGCAGAATTTCTTAATCACCATTTAAAAAAAATTAGGAATGATGGTGTTTCTATTAAAGTACATCATTGGGGGGCTTCTCAAAACTATTCAAACCAAAAACTTCATGAACATACTTATTATGAAGCTTGTTATGTGTTGGATGGCCGAGGAATATATATTGAAGGTGACGCTATTGGAGATGTTTCTGAAGGAACATTAATTCTAACAAAACCAGAAACAACACATCAATTACTGAGTGAAGAAGGACTTGATCTTATCTATATTGGGTTTGAACTCATGGATACTTCTCATTCGTATATACAAAATTTATTTCGTGGTATAAAAAACCCCCAACTTTATCTTTTACCGAATAAAGAAAGATCTGCAGCTATTCTCTTGTGGATTTCTCTTTTAAAACTCGCTTCTCAAGACAACACCGTTTATTTAAAAAACAATATAGATAGTTTGGTCATTACATTATTTTGGAGTCTTTTAAAAGAATTCCAAAAAGAAATATTAGCAGATGAGCCTAATCCTGTTCGTACACCAACTTCTATTCTAATTTACCGAGCAAAACTTTATATTCTCAAACGATTAGCCGATCCAATCACTGTTAAAAGTGTAGCTGATCATTTACATATTTCAGAACGTCATTTGTCACGAATGTTTAATCAAGAATTAGGGCAATCCCTCACTACTTTTATACGTAAAGAGCGTATTCGCAAGGCGGGTCTTTTACTTTCAGAATCTGATCTTCCAATTAAAGAGATCGCTGAACAAACTGGGTTTTCAAGTGTACATTATTTTACAAATGTTTTTTCTGCAGAAATGGACATGCCACCCGGACGATTTCGAGAAAAATTTTTGTTTAAACATCCAAACGATTAGTAGAAAGGGAGTCACATATGCAAATAATTGGAAGCAAAATTAATCAATGGAGCGAGTGGATTATGCATCTCGTTCTCCTACAAATTTATTGGATAATCGGTACGTTAATGGGTGGAGTTATTTTAGGTATCATCCCCTCCTCTATTGCCCTTTTTTCTTCAATACGAAAATTATTTCGAGACTCTCAGGAATTTAACTTAAAGACTTATTTTATTCATGAATATAAAACTAATTTTAAATTCAGCTTGCTTTTAAATGTTTGGTATATGCTAGTCATTCTTATAAGTTTTATGTATATCGAATACTTAACTGCCACAAGGAATTCATGGCTTGCTTATACACATCCCCCTCTGTATCTAATCTTATTTTTCTTAGCTTTACTCTCTATTTATTTGATTCCTGTTTATGTTCATTATGAGATACGTCTTGTTCATCTCTTACCTACAACCGCAACTATTCTATTAACAGGTATAAAGTGGATTTTACCACTCATACTTAGTTTAATCACTATAGCTCTTATTTTTATCCGCTTTTCCATTACAATTATCTTTTTTGGAATAAGTTTACCTGCTTTTATTGTCTTTTATTTCACCTACCGAGCTTTTAGTGATTTTGATCTTAAAAGAGAACAAGCCGAATGAACCGTTTGAGGAGATATGTTTAATTTTTTTAATAGTAAACAATTCATTGGTGCTACGCTTTTGAGGATGGTATCCTTTTAATGTACAAAATAATTAGAAGGAGTTGTTATTGATGTCAAATGATTACTTAAGAGACCCTAGAGAAATGTTTTATACACAGGAATTTCCCGATCAAGAACAAGATACTCCAGCATTACAAAAGAAAATGGAGCCTAAGCCAGATTGTGGTGAAGAATCTTATAAAGGAAACGAGCGACTAAAAGGACGCAATGCCCTTGTTACAGGTGGAGATTCTGGAATCGGTCGTGCAGCAGCTATTGCGTATGCACGTGAAGGAGCGAATGTAGCGATTCACTTTTTCCCTGGTGAAGAAGAGGATGCAAATGAGGTAAAAGAACTTATCGAAAAGGAAGGACGAAAAGCCTTACTTCTACCTTATGACTTACGTGAAGATGGTGCAGCTACTGAAATTGTCGAAAAGACACTTGAAGCATTTGGTGCTTTAGATATCTTAGTGTTAAATGCAGCGCAACAAATTGCACACACAGATTTAGCAAATTTATCGATGGAGCAAGTCCACGATACATTTAAAGTAAATATTATCAGTATGTTTGAATCCGTTAAGGCAGCTGAAGATCATTTGAAACCAGGAAGTGCGATTATTACAACAACTTCTGTGCAATCCTTTGATCCAAGTGAGCCACTGATTGACTATGCTTCTACTAAAGGAGCGATTAGCAACTTTACTGTTACACTTTCAAGCTACTTTGCTGATAAAGGTGTTAGAGTAAACGGTGTAGCTCCTGGTCCTATTTGGACACCACTCCAATTGGATCAAGGACAACCCGATGGCGCTATCCCAGAATTTGGACAACAAAGTGCTTTAGGTCGTGCTGGTCAACCCGTTGAATTAGCACCTGTGTATGTATTACTCGCTTCAAACGATGCAAGTTATATTACCGGTCAAATTTATGGGGTAACCGGTGGGCAACCGATTAATCTATAAATGATTAAATACGTTAAGACCGAGAGACATTTCTCTCGGTTTTTTTGTATTTTAAGTAAGATTATTTCTAAGATTTGGTATACTCTAATTAGTTGATAGAAAAAGGTGATTAAGATAAAATTTTTAAGAAAGTTATTCGAATGGATAATTCTTCTCATGATTGGTTTTTTAATTGGACTGTTTTTTGGTCCGCAGATCATTGAAGAGTTGGCTCCTATTGATGCAATTGAACAAAATGAAACAGTCATGACACCTCAAGAAGATGAACCTAAAATTAATTTAACAACTAGGCCTCGTCTAACTCATTTTCTTTCGCCCTTCCCTGAATCTATAGACGAAGAGAGTGTAGAAAATAGAGTGTATGAGTTAGTGAATGAATTACGAGCTGATTTATCTTTACAGCCTGTAGAAAGAAACACTGTTTTAGAAGACGCAGCGACTATACGAGCGAAGGAAATTGAAGTATCATTTTCTCATACTCGTCCGAATGGAGAAAATCCTTTTTCGGTATTAGAAGAAGAAGGAACTGTCTATTCCTATCAAATGGTAGGAGAAAACTTAGCGATGGCAACTTTTATTGAGAGTGAAGAATATATGAGTCAACTGATAATGGAAGGTTGGATTGATAGCGAAGGACATTACCAAACAATGATTACGCCAGAGTATGATGAAATAGGTATAGGCGTATATTATGATGGTGAGCTTCTTTATGTTACTCAATTTTTTGGAAAACAGCGTTAAAAAAACAAACTAGAAAAATTCTGGTTTGTTTTTTGATATTGTTTTTAAAAGATTAGTGAGTGAGTGATTTATTCAGATGATAGTCAATAATTTTTTGAATAGAGTCTTCAACTCTTTTATTCGTTGTTCTCTGTTTATACTCTTCTAAGATTTCGATACTGACGTGTATGTCTGTGATTTCACCTAAATATTCTTGGACTCTTTTAGCTCTCTTTTTTACTTCTTTCCTCTCTTTATTTGGTAATACCTTTTTGAACCCTACAGAAGTATAGCGAACTTTCTTAGCTAATTTTCTCACTTCATGTACTGCTTCATAGTCCGAAATATCTAAATTTTTAAATTCTTTATCTAATTTATCCATTTTATGTTGGTATCGTTTCTTAAAAAGTTTCTGAGAAGGGGTTTGATTAATATTTTCAAATAAGACAAGCTGCTCTAACACACCTTCAGCACCTTCTAAAATACCTTCGAATTCTTTAAAAGTTTTTTTAGTTGATTGGCTTTGGACCAATTTGAATCGTTCTTTCTCTAAATATTTAAACACTTCGGCATAGTTATCGATTAAGTCGGGTTCAGCTAATGCCAATTCATTGCATTCTTCAATCAATGTATCTAAATCTCGCAATGGACTAAGTCGTCTGCCTAACTGACGTAAAGATTGATTAAATGTTTCATAAATATCTTTATTTATAAAAGGTTTTAGAAAGTTAAATAGAACACGCATTTTCCGCATATCCACTCGAAAACGGTGAATATAATCAGCTTCATAAGGATTGTTGTGGTACTTTTGATAAGATTCTTGGACTTTTTTAAAGTATTTGTGGAGTGCTTTAAACACTTGATTTTCGAAATCCTGATTTTGTTTGACCATTTTAATTTAACACCTCTCACTTGTTCTTACTTTTATCATACCACGTTAAGATAGATTCGTTTACAAAAAAGAAGCTATAAATAGACGATTACAATTTATAGCTTCTAGATAAAAATCCCAATTAAGTTAATTCCTCTTTTTTGGAATATCTTTTTCTGATTTTTCTTCATTCAATGTTAATTTTCCATCTTCCATAGAATAGACTTTATCACAGTAACCAATCAACCGCTCATCATGCGTTACCATAATGGTCGCTTTTTCCTTATCTTTTGTTTCTCTTGCGAGAATTTCAACAACTTCAATCGCACGCTCGGTGTCCAGACTAGCTGTTGGTTCATCCGCTAAAATTACTGGTGGATTATGGAATAAAGCGCGAGCAATAGCCACCCGTTGTTGTTCCCCGCCTGATAAATCCGATGGGTATTTATCTCTTAAATCTTCTATATTCAATGCTTCTAAAAGATCGTCAGCTGTTTGTTTCTCATATTTCTCCCCTTTAACTTTATTTACTAAGCGTAATTGGTCTTCTACTTTTAAGAAGGGGACTAAATTCGAAGCTTGTAAGATGAATCCAATTTTTTCAAATCGTAACTGAGTCCGTTCTTTGTCAGAGACATCGCTAAACTCTTCCTCATCAATTTTCACTTCTCCTTCAGAAGGTTTTTGTAAACCACCCAAAATCGTCAAGAGAGTACTTTTCCCTGAGCCGCTCGGTCCTACTATCGCGACGAATTCACCAGCTTCGACTGAAAAATTTGTATCTTTTAAAGCTGTAATTTCTTTTGAACCATCTTGAAATGTTTTATTAATATTTTTTGCTTCAATTAATTTCATTCGTATAACCTCCTAATCCATTGCTTCAAGTGGGTCTATTTTAACAACTGTCCGTACTGAGAAAAATGCCCCTAGTACAGCAAATAGAATGAGTAAAATGGCAATTCCGATAAAGAATAAAAGATTTGTTTGAAACGGAACCGTTACGGGTAAGACAAAACCAGATAATATAGTCAAAATAAGCCCTGTCACCGTACCAAATGTTGCGAGTAAAAATGTCTGAATTACAACAGATTTCGCAATATATGAAGTCGGAATTCCTTGTGCTTTCATTACCCCAAACATGCTTGATTTCTGAACAGTTAATACATACATAAAAATACCAATAACTACTGCTGCAATAATAATTAAGAAGCCAATCATTAAAGCAAAAGTAACAAGTTGAGCAGTGTATCCAGGTAATTCTAAAATAAAGTCACTAATAGAGTAGATTTCTAATTCTTCATCTTCTATTTCAATACCTTCTACATTTTCATCCCTTAAAATTAGTGCACTAATTTGTTCTTCATCAGCCATTTCAACAACTTCTTCATCACCGTATCGAATTTCCTGATAGGTTTGAATCGTTGTATATAAAATAGGCGTAATATTAAATTTCGCTTGTTCTGTAAATCCCACAATAGTTATTTCTGTATCCGTACCAGCCAGAATAAGGACATCACCAATTGCTATTCCTTCCTCTTCTTGTAAACTAATATCAGCAACTGCTTCAAAGTCATCACTTATTTCTTCACCTTCAATTACCTCAGGCATAATAAATTCATCTGTCTCGATACCAAAAAAGCTGACATTGATTTGGTCTTCATCATCTGTTTCGCCTTCTAGATGAACAGCGCCCGCAGTTTGGCCTAATACTGCAACTTCATCCGCATCCACTTCATCTCTTTGCGAGATGGGCATTGTAGACATACTAATTGTTGCATTAGCTTCTTCCGTTAAGACTACAGCATCTGCTTCCCATTTATCTACACCTGTACGATTGTCTTGAGATAAGCCATAAGCTAACCCCGTTAAGAAGTAAACTAAAAAGCTGACTAAAATCACCACGCCGATAATTAAAGCAAATCGTGTTTTTGAATATTTCATCTCATTCCATGCTAAAAACATTTTCTACACCTCAATATTTCTAAAATATTTTAATCAAATTTAGTTTAGCATAATATATACACTTGTTTATATGATTTAGCCTTGAAAGATTTTTTTAAAATGTTTCTAAATTTTTTGATACATTTTTAGACAAATTAAAAAACGACCAACGCTTATTGGTCGCTTTTCTCTACTCTTTTAAAAAATAATCATGGTCAAAATGAATTCTAAAAGGATAACCTTCTATACATTCGGATAAATCATTAGTTATTCGAACAAAGAGCTCTTCATCCGAGGCCTTCACATCATTTGGTACAGTCACATCAAATGCAATGAAATCTTGGTCATCTTCTGTTTCTATACGTAAATCGTGAAAATGGAAATTATATTTATAGGATTTTAGTAATTTTTTAATGATGGCATGAATTTCATTTAATTCGTCATCATCTAATTCGACGGGATCAATATGTCCTACAAGTTGTATCCCAAATTTTTTATAAAATTCCTTTTCAATCGTATCAATGAGTTCATGAGCTTCTACAATATCCCATCTCGCATCGATTTCAAGATCTACTGTCGCAAAGGTTTTATTTGGTCCATATTTATGTAAAATTAAATCATGATAGCCTACCAAATCACTATATGAGTCTAGTACTTCTTGCATCTTATCAACAAGTTCTGTGTCTGGCCGAGTACCTAACAAATCATTAGACGTGTCAATAATAGTTGTGACGCCACCATGTATAATTATTAATGCAACAATAGCTCCTACATAGCCGTCAATCAGCCAACCTGTTTGAATTTCCATCAAATACGATAGAATAATAACTAAATTGATTAACACATCAAAAAAACTGTCTTTGACTAAAGCTTCAACGGCTTTAGAC
This sequence comes from Atopostipes sp., assembly GCA_036752165.1. Taxonomy (GTDB): domain Bacteria; phylum Bacillota; class Bacilli; order Lactobacillales; family Carnobacteriaceae_A; genus Atopostipes. Next base: position 23,056 of record DAIOTF010000013.1, on the reverse strand, counting down.
GCTCCTTCAATTCGCTTGTTTTTTTGATCGTAGTAAATACCTAATGAAATTTTAATTCCGATAGACACGATTAATAAAACCAGGACAAGCGATGAATTTTCTACCCTTGTCGGGTGAATTACTTTTTGTATAGAGGTGGTTAAAAATTGAAAGCCAACAATTAAAATAATTATCGCTGTTAATAAACCGCTAATATATTCGGCTCGTTGGTGTCCGTATGGATGTTCACGATCTGGTGGTTTATTTGCGATATAAAAGCCACCAATAGTTAAAATAGCACTTGCACTATCTCCTAAACTATTCATGGCATCCGCTAATATAGAAACACTTCCTGCAATAAAACCTGCAACTAACTTGATAACTACTAATACTAAGTTTACAAATAAACCAACTAGTCCAATCACTATTCCATTTTTTGTCCGTTGTTTTTGTTGGAATTCTGGCATAATTGTACTCCCTCTTTCTCTACTTCATTTAATACTAACATATATGAAAGAAAACCCGCAATCTTCATTTGAAGATTGTGGGTTGGGATATACTATTCTTCTAAATAACCATTCTTAGCGATATCTTTAAGAACAATTTGATAATTTTCATTTCCACCAGATAAGTTATACACTTCTTTGAAACCATTATTTATAAGAATACGCTGAGCATTATAACCTGTTTGTCCAGTAGAACTATAGACAACTGTACGTTTATCTTTTGATAACTCCATTAACTTATCCCTTAAAGAAGTGATCGGAATATTAACAGACGTCTCAATGACACTATCATCCGTATGTTCAGGTAACCGTACGTCTATTAATTGAACCTCTTCATGATCATGAATCATTTGATAGAGTGTTTCTGGCGTGATTAATGACGAGTGATTTTTAATTGCATTTGTTAAAGCCATTCCAGTATACATCACAGGATCTTTAGGAGTCGAGATTGGAGGTGTAAAGGCTAAGTCTAGATTGAATAAATCAGAAACTTTTGCTCCTAAAGTGATCGCAGTTGCGAAAACATCAATTCTTCTTTCTACACCTTCTGGTCCAATCATTTGGACCCCTAATAATTCTTCTGTTTTAGGATTTGCTATCGCTTTGATTAATACATCTTTTCCACCCATAAATGTCAACGTTTCAGGTTTCATCTCAGTTAATACGACCGGATTTAAGCCTTTTTCACGCGCTTTTATTTCAGTTAATCCTGTCGCTGCAATCGTTTGACCAAAGAGTCGAACAGCCGATGTTCCTAAAATTCCTTTGAACTCTAAGTCCCCACCTGTAATAACATCACCCGCTACACGACCCATTTTAGAGGCTGTTGTAGCCAATGGTAAATACATAGGTTCTTTTGTAATCGCATGAAAGGCTTCAGCTGCATCCCCTACTGCATACACATCCGGTATATTTGTTTGCATTTTCTCATTTACTTTAATTGCTCTTGTTACACCTAATTCAACACCAATTGATTCAGCCAATGTAGTGTTTGGTCGAATCCCTGTCGCTACAATGTACATATCAGCTTGGTAATCATTGCCTTCAGTTGTAATTACATGCTCCAAACAGTTATCTGTTGCTTCTAGTTCAATTACTCCCTCATTACCATGGAAAGTTACTCCATTAGCATCAAGAATGTCCGCAATATGTGTCGACATATCGTGATCCAATTGAGCCATCGGATATTTAAGGAAATCAAGAGTTCTTACTTTAATTCCCGCTTTAGTTAATTGTTCTGAGACACCCAATCCAATATATCCAGTACCGATAACTACAGCTGTTTTCGGGTTATTTTTAACAATATAGTCTTGTAATTTACGACCCATTTGAACTGTTTTAACACGGAATACGTTGTCGAATTCTTTATCTTTAAATACAGGAGGTGTACCAAGGACCGCCCCGGTTGCAAAAACAAGTTTGTCATATTCTGAACTAAACTCTTCATTCGTGATAAGGTTAATCCCGTAAACTTTTTTATTTACATGATCAATTTTTGTAATTTCATGCTGAGTACGAACATCTATATTATGGTATTCTTTAAACCATTTAGAGGTTTTAGGTACTAATTCGTCCATACTATTCACAATCCCACCAACGGCATAATGCGTAGCAAATCCAGCATGTGCGATATCGACATCTCGGTCATAAATGACAATTTCAGCTGTTTCACTATTTCTTCTTGCACGTACTGCCGCAGAAGTTCCCGCAGCGACTCCGCCTATAATTACAATTTTCATTTTTATTCCCCGATTCTATTTCTTTATTAATTGTGATTTCAATCACGGATGCGAATCCATTATATACCTTGAAATCTATCTCGTCGGCTAATCTTTACTTATCAAAAATATAACTTTTAATTATAGACAATGGGATATTTGTGAATAATAAAAATTTTCGGGCTATAATAATTGGATTTTTAAGCTCTTTCATTTCGTTCATGTGAATAAACAAGCAACTTTTCTCATAAATTTAATAAAATAAGTTGAAAATAGTTTTTTTCTACTGTGTAATTAAACGATTGGCAACCAACCTGGGCGCTCTTTTACATATTCCCACATTGCATCGGGTATAGCTAAATCTTCGTAATTGTTCTCTTCGATTACCTTACGAATAGTTTCAATATTTCCTGAAGACACTTTTTCAACCCAGTCAGGCTCAATGATTAATTCTCTACCTAATGCAATTAAAGGGATTCCTAATTCATCCATTGCTGCTACAGCATCATCTGGAGTAATAATATTACCTACACCTATAATAGGGATGTCGTCGCCTACTTCATCTTGAATCGTTTTTAAAACAGGGTCCTCGTTTTCGTTATTCCGTAGGGAACTTTGAAAGATATTCCCTAATGAAATATGGAAATAATCAAGTGGATAGACTTTTAATTCTTTTAATAACGAGAGTGTATCTTGAAGAGTAATACCTGGTTCTTCAAGTTCCTCTGGTGATAAACGATAGCCTGTTATAAACGGTCGATCGGCATATTTTTTAACTGCATCAGTCACTGAGCGGACGACTTCAATTGGGAAATTCATTCTTTTTTCTAGTGTTCCACCCCAATAATCATCTCTTTGATTGGAATGTGGCGAAAAGAATTGTTGAATCAAATAGGTATTGGCTCCATGAATTTCCACACCGTCAAAACCAGCTTTAATAGCTCGACGTGTAGCTTCTCCAAATTGTTTGATAATATCTTCTACTTCACTTGATTCTAAGGCACGTGGCACCTCTGCATTGGGTCTTTCAGCAGGTATCGAACTAGCACTTACTGGTTGCAAGCCTCTTAAACCACTGCTCGGTTCCATTCGACCAACATGAAATATTTGAAGAATAGCTTTAGAACCTGTCTCTTTTATCTCTTTGGCTAGCTTAGCCAAACTCGGAATAAATTTGTCGTCGGAAATGCTAGGTGAAGACTTAAACTTTCCATCTTCACGTACATGTGCACAAGCTGTAATAACAGCTCCTACACCACCCGAGCGTCGTTTATAATACATCAACTCATCTGTTGTTATCATTCCATTTTCAAAGGATGAAGCTGTGGTCATCGGGGCCATTAAAAACCGATTCTCAATTTTTGCTCCTGACTTAAACGTAAAAGGTTCGAATAATTTTGCATAATTGTCCTTCATTTTTAGCACTCCTCTTTCGATTTAAAATTAAATTTTTGTCTTAAATATCTTTTATAAACCATCGATTCATTAAAGGATGATCACTTCCATCTAACGGTTTTTCCAAACTTTTAAAGCCTAAGTGTCGATAAATTTGATTTGCCTCTCCAAGTAAATCAGAGGTTTCTAAATACAGTTTAGAATAATTGTGTTTTTTTACAAAATTAAAAGCTTGAGTAAAAAGGCGTCGTCCATACCCTAGCCCTTGATATTCCTTTTTCAAGTAATATTTTTGAAGTTCAGCAATGTCTTTATATTCTCCAAAAGGACCTATACCGACTCCCCCAATTACTATATCCCCTTCCAAGATAACCCAATATTCACCATTGGGCATCACCTTGTAATGTTCATACAGATGTCCTAATTGAGGATCAAAATAAGCGGTACCAGGAACATCTAAATGGTGTTCTTCTAATATATGTTTAATTATTTGCTCAATGGCTGGATTGTCTTGCTGCTTTATCGGTCGAATTGTTATAGTCATTAATAATCCCTCTTTTTTCATATTTATTGGCCCCGAGCAAAAAAATTTGTAAGGCTACAATTTAGCTTCATTCATTTTATATATAATAGCATAGATAAGCGATTACACCTCTGATATAGGTTTTTTAATTTCTATTTTCCATAAAAAAAGTGCTGACATTGGTGTCAACACTTTTAAACCTAGATATCTAGCTTTGGTAATTTTTCTTCAATCTGTTTCCGATTCATTTCGTAATTTTCTGGCAACATTAATCGGCTACCTAACGTCTCAAAAGATTCATCAACAGTAAAACCAGGTCCTTCTGTCGCAAACTCATAAATTACACGACCTGGGTCTCTTAAATAAGCCGAATAGAAATATTTACGATCATGAATTTCTGTAACGTTTCTTTCTTTTGCTAGTTTTGCTTTCCATTCTTTTAATTCTTTTTTATCGGACACTGACCAAGCGACATGATGAACTGTTCCAATACCTAAACGTCCTCTTTGAGTCAATTGTCGATGAATTAAGACTTGATGTTTTTCATATCCACACATCTCTAAATGGTAATAATCTGTAGTTATTTCCTTTAAAAACAAACCCATCTCTTGAGTTAATACGCTTAACGTTTCTATCGGTTTTTCTGACAAAATTTCTATCCCGTAAAAATCAATTATTTCTATATCTTCATGATTTATTTCAGACTCAATGAGAGCCAAATGTATATTATGTGGGTCATGGAATAAGAGAGCTTCTTTTTGAAAGAATGTTTGTCTTTCAAAGGTTACGTTTTTTTTCGATAGTCGGATTTCCCAACTCTTTAACGAGCCCTTAGGAACCGAAAAAGCAATCCGCCGTACTTGCCCAGCCCCCGTTCGTCCTTTCAGATTATCTAATCGTGGGAAAAATGTGATAATACCGCCACCATCCACCAGTTGATTTGAAAAATATAAATGATAAGTTCCATTATCTTCAAAATTTACAGTTTGCTTTACGAGTTTTAATCCCAGCACGTTTTTGTAAAAGTTTAAATTCTCGTTTGGATTTCCTACCGTAGCGGATAGATGGTGTATTCTTTTTATGGGTTTCATATTTTTACACTCCTTATGAAACTAACGCTCAATTGTAGTGTCAAAAGGTTTAATTATTCGTTCGATCTCTTCTCGTCTTTCTTTAAATTCACCGGGTAAAGCTAATGACTCGCCTAAAGTTTCATAAGGTTCATCCACTGTAAAACCAGGATCGTCTGAAGAAAGCTCAAAGAGTATACGATTAATCCGAACATAAATCGCTCCAAAATAATATCTTTCTTTGAACCCAGAATGATTAAAGCCATTTTTTTCATAGACTTCTTCCCAGGCTTTTAATGCTTCACGGTTATCAACTCGTAAGGCGAGGTGATGAACTTCACCAATTCCTTCTTCAGCATTCGGAATATCTGCATCTAAACGAACAATAAGCTGTGTACCATTTCCACCCTTATCAATTTCTAATAAAACGGCCTGCTCTTCTTTAGCTTTTATTTTAAAGTCATATAACTCTCTAATTTTTTCAATAAATTCATTCAAATTAGAAACTGTGAGTTCAATTGGGCCAAGTCCATAAACAGCATACTCTGCTGGTACTGGACTTAATTCCCATGGCTCTCCCGCTGCCATGCCTTCATTCTTTTCATCCGAGACTAATTGATACCTTTGTCCATCCGGTTCTTGAAATGGCAGGACTTTCTTACCAAATACTTCCTGAATCCCTTCATGTTCCACCTTATATTGGTTGAAACGGTCCAAATAGTATTCTAAAGCTTTATCATTTGGTACACGTAAGCCAACCCTAGAAATTGAATTGGTTCCATGTGTACCTTGGGGTAGATTTTCATTCCCAAAAAATGTCATTGTTGTTCCAGGCGTCCCGATGTGGTCAGCATAATATACGTGATAAGTGTGTATATCATCTTGATTTACAGTCTTTTTGACTAAACGCATCCCTAATATTTCAGTAAAAAAATGATAATTTCTTTCAACATCTGCTGTAAAAGCTGTCACGTGATGTATCCCTCGAATTGATTTATCCATTTAAATAACTCCTCTATTTAGTAAATTTTCTATTTTATGTTAATTACTTCGAATTCGAGATAATTATATCAAAAGTACTTCTTAAATTCAAGTCCTTTATTAAAAAACAAAAAGAAGCCCTTAAAAGGACTTCTTATTTACTATTCTTTAATGATTTCAAAGATTGTTCGTCCGTCTCCCGAACTTCCCATCAAATGTTCATGTGCTTCTGTAGCTTCATCTAGTGTAAACTTTTTCCCAATTTGTGGTTTTAAATAACCCGTTGATATAAGTGCTTTAATTCCATGTACCACTTCGCTTAAAACCTCTTCATCAGGTTGCGTAAAGGCCATTCCAGTAATTGTTGCTTCATTTGCCATTAAATTACGAGGGGTAAATTCAATCGTCCCCCTATTCCCTACAACAATAATTCGACCATGATTTGCAACAACTTTTGAATCTGTTTCCAGATTGACGTTGGCTAGAAACTCTATTATAACATCCGGTCCTTTATTATCTGTAATTTCTAATAGTTCTTCTTTATTTTCTTCCGTAACGTGAGGAATTGCATAATCTGCACCTAAACTTAGAATGTTTTCACGACCTCTTTCGGTACTAGCAGTTCCTATAACTATAGCTCCCATTGCTTTAGCTATTTGCACCGCATTTGTTCCGACAGCGCCACTAGCTCCATGAATAAGTACATATTCTCCCGCTCTAATTCGTGCCTTTTGGTGTAATGCACTATAGGCGGTAAATGCAGGTATACCAAGAGCTGCTCCTTCATTCATTGTCATATGGTCAGGCAAAGGATAAACATTATTTTCATTGACCGCTACTTTTTCAGCATATGTACCTGTACTCTCTTCTTTTGAAAATGCACTTAGAAAGACACGATCGCCTACTTTTAAATTCTTTACATCTGAACCGACTTCTTCAATGATACCGGCACCGTCATAACCAGGAACATAAGGTAAATCAGGAATATTAAATGCGTAAGTCCCACTAATGGTGTAACTTTCACTAGGATTAAGCCCGGTAGCGTACAACTTGACCTTTACTTGATTTTCTTTTGGTCTGGGTTCTTCTATTTCCGCAAGCTTTAATACTTCAGGCCCACCAAATTCTGTAATTTGCACTGCTTTCATCTTCCAGCCTCCTTTAATAATTATTTCTATCATAGCATTAAAATGTAAGCGAAACCAAATAAAACCTTAAAATAAATCTTTAATTCAAGCCATTTTACTAGATTTTTTATTTTATTTCATCTACAATGGGTCAGCATTAAATATATCTATTATTTTATGGGGGTTTAGAAAGTGGAAATTATTTTAACTTTAGTTGTGTTTGTTGCGATTATGCTTTTCTTATATCGTATGCAAGCAAAACACGTTAAATATGCAACTCGCGTATTTACAGGTTTAGGGATTGGAATTTTATTTGGAGCTATTATTCAAATGTTGTTTGGAGCAGATAGTTCAATTACTTCAGGAATTGTCGAGTGGTTGGATATTGTGGGTCTCGGTTACGTCCGTTTCTTACAAATGCTTGTTATGCCGTTAATTTTTGTATCTTTAGTACGGGCATTTACAGAAATGGAAGGCGAAAGTAACATTGGTAAAATTGGTGGAAGTGTTCTTGGAATATTGATGGTTACGGTTATGGTCGCTGCCGCTTTAGGTATTACTACTGTTATTTTATTCAATTTGGATGGAGCCGAATTCACTAGAGGCGCTGCAGAAAATGCTCGAATTGCGGCATTATCAGATACAGCTTCTCAAGTTGAAAATTATAGTATTCCAGAACAAATTTTGAACTTTGTACCAGCTAATATCTTTAATGATCTCGCTGGAAACCGTAGCAATAGTACAATTGCTGTTGTTATTTTCTCAGCGTTAGTGGGTATCGCTTATTTAGGAGTTGCTCGTAAACAACCTGAACATGCTCAAACATTTAGAAGCATTATCGATGCGTTGCATGCGATAGTTATGCGACTCGTTACATTGATTTTACGTTTTGCACCTTTCGGAATTTTAGCTTTAATGACGAAAATGGTTGCTACATCTAGTCTAGCTGCTTTAGCAAATATGGGAACTTTCCTTATTGCATCTTACGCTGCTATAATTGTGATGTTTATTATTCACCTAATTATTCTAGCGGTAAATGGTATTAGTCCAATACAGTACGTTAAAAAAGCTTGGAACGTTTTAAGTTTCGCTTTCACTTCTCGTTCAAGTGCTGGTGCCTTACCATTAAACATTGCAACGCAATCTGAAGCGATGGGTGTAGACTCTACGACAGCTAATATTTCAGCAACATTTGGTCTTTCAATTGGTCAAAACGGATGTGCGGGGATTTATCCAGCAATGCTAGTTGCAGTCATCGCTCCATCAGTGGGTATGGATTTATCTGATCCGCTTGTATGGTTGACAATTATCATTACAATTGCTATTTCATCATTCGGAGTAGCCGGTGTTGGTGGTGGAGCTACCTTTGCTTCATTAATTGTTTTTGGTGCTTTAGGCCTTCCAATTGAAATTATTGGTTTAATGGTTTCAATCGAACCGATTATTGATATGGGTCGTACGACTTTAAACGTAAATGATAGTATTTTAGCAGGAATTGTTACTTCAAAACGCTTAGGTACATTAGATGAAGATATCTTAGCGGATGATTCAAAACAAGTTACACCTGAAATGGATTACAATTAATAGGATTTATGATACTCACGAGCTATAATAGGCTCGTGAGTTTTTTCGTATTCTTTTGTGAGTTACCATTTGTTTGTTAGAATAAAATTAAGATTAAACTAAATTGAAGGAGTGTTGTTTTAATGAAAGAAATCACTTTAAATTCCGGCTATAAAATGCCAATCGTTGGAACAGGTACAAATACGTATGGAAAAGAAAATAACGATTATAATGGTCAATTATTAGATGATATACCTGAGTTAAAGAATGCAATTGAATTAGGCTATCGTTCCATTGATGCCGCTATCTCCTATCGAAATGAAGCTCTTGTAGGAAAAGTAATAGCTGAAAGTAATGTACCTCGAGAAGAATTTTTTATTACTACAAAAATTCCAAATAAGGATGAATACGTCTCTTCTAAAGAAGCTATTCGAAAGACCTTAGACCAAAGCTTAGAGAACTTTCATACCGATTATATCGATTTATATTTAATTCATCACCCGATTGAAAACAAAGACTACTTTAAACAGACTTGGGAAGTACTTGAAGAGTATCAAAAAGCTGGTAAGATTCGAAGCATTGGCGTTTCTAATTTTGACGAACAATTGTTAGATGAAATGAAAGAATTTGCGAGTATAAAACCCGCTGTCAACCAAATCCAAATTAACCTTAAAGAACCAAATAAAGCTCTGCTCAAGCGTTTATTTGCTGATAACATTACACCTGTTGCGTGGGGTCCTATGAAAGCATCGGATGAGCAAAAAGAAGTTCTAAAAGGTATTGGGGAGAAATATAATAAAACTTGGGGACAAGTTCTACTAAACTATCAAATCGAACGAGGCGTTGTGGTTATACCAAAATCTCATAATATAAACAATCAAAAAGCCAATTTAGATTTATTCGATTTTGAATTATCTTCAGAAGAAGTATCACAAATTAATCAACTTATTTAAAATGAAAAATCCTAGAAGTATTAAAATACTTCTAGGATTTTTTCAATTTTTTATTTCACGTTGGCTGACTTCGTTGTTCGTTGCAAGAACCGAATGATTCGCCTCAACTGATTCAGTAAGCCATACATTTCCACCAATGATACAATTATCACCGATTTTTGTATCGCCACCTAAAATAGTTGCTCCAGAATAAATCACGACATTATTTCCTATATCTGGATGTCGTTTTCCACCTTTGATGATATTTCCATCTTCATCCGTTTCAAAACTCTTCGCACCAATCGTAACTCCTTGATAAATCTTTACATGGTTTCCAATAGTAGCAGTTTCGCCAATAACAACGCCTGTTCCATGATCAATAAAGAAATATTCCCCAATTGTAGCGCCAGGATGAATATCTATTCCTGTAATCGTGTGAGCATATTCAGTCATCATTCGCGGTAAGATTGGAACATCCATTTGATACAATTTATTTGCGATTCGAAAAATGGTCATTGCATCAAATGAAGGATAGGATAACATAATTTCATCATAAGAATTTGCCGCTGGATCCCCATCATAAGCTGCTTGTACATCTGTATTAATAATTCGGTGAATCTCAGGCATACTCTCTTTTAATTCCGTTAAAACATCGATTCTTTCCTCTTTATCTTTAATAAAATAAGGAATCACATGATCGAGTGTTTTTCGTGTATTCATTTCAAGTGCTTCTCTAGTCACACCTGAAGCCCCAGCAATTCCAAAAATATTTGGATATAACATGGAACGAAGCTGATTAATTAAAGTCACGACTTCATCTTTCAAACCACAGTAATTCCGTGTTGCTTGAATTTGCTTTTTATTTTCCATGATCCCACCTAAATTTCTAGTTTGTATCAAAATCTAACATTGATAAATAACGGTCACCATTATCTGGTAAAATGACAACAATCGTTTTATCAGTGTTCTCTGGACGAGCAGCTACTTCTAAAGCTGACCATAAGGCAGCACCTGCTGAGATTCCTACGAATATCCCGTTTGTTGATCCTAACTTTTTCGTCGTATTCATTGCGTCTTCATCTGTTGCTAGGATAATTTCTGAATAGATTTCTTGATCTAAAACTTCCGGTACAAGTCCAGCACCGATTCCTTGAATTTTATGTTTTCCTTTTGTCCCTTTAGCTAATAAAGGAGACCCAGCTGGTTCTACAGCAATCATTTCTACTGAATCTTTTTGTTCTTTTAAATATTTCCCAGAACCTGTGATTGTACCACCCGTTCCAATACCCGAAACAACGATCTCCACTTCACCATCTGTTGCTTCCCAAATTTCAGGACCAGTTGTTTTGTAATGAATTTCTGGGTTTACTTTATTCTCAAATTGACTCGCTAAGAATGCACCTTCATTTTCTTCAGCAATTTGTTCGGCTTTAGCAATTGCTCCAGGAATTCCATCATCACCAGGCGTTAATACAAGCTCTGCACCGTAGGCTTTTAACATCGCACGACGTTCTTGTGACATTGTTTCTGGCATTGTTAAAATAACTTTATAACCTCGTGCTGAACCTACTAAAGCCAAAGCAATACCCGTATTTCCTGAAGAAGCTTCAACAATCATTCCACCCTCTTTTAAGACACCCTCTTCTTCTGCACGGTCAATCATCGCTTTCCCGATACGATCTTTTACAGACCCACCTGGGTTTAGTGATTCTAATTTTAATAAAATTTCACCATTAAAACCTTCTGGCTTCATTTTATCATTTAAACGCACTAGAGGTGTGTTACCTATTCTTTCATCAATTGAATTGTATATTTTTGTCATAAGATAAATCTTCCTTCCTAAAATTAAATATCTTTCACTATATATATCTCATATTTAAGATAGTTTTACAAATATTTGAATCTAAAATGAACATACTTTCATAAGGTTAAATAAAGATTAACAGACTTTGTACGCAGATTCAAAGTAAAGCCTATGCTATCAATATTACCCTTCTACTTCTGCAAACTCCTGTACTCGATTTTTTATCGCATTTCGAACTCTTCTGAAAACAATAAGTTTTTCTTCTTTCGTTCCTTGCGCTTTTTCTGGTTCTTCAAAACTCCAAGATTCTACTCGTACATTTTTTGCTAAGTCTTTAAAATTCGATTGAATATCTCCAGATAGGTTAATAATATAATCTGCTTGGCTAACAAAGCTTAAATCCACTAAATTAGAAGACTGATTACGAATGTCTATCCCTATTTCGTGCATTACCTCAACCGCTAAAGGATTAAGAAGGTTCTTTTGTCTCGCGCCTGTTTGGACGTTCCATTTGTCAATATTTAAATATTCTCGAATGAAGCCTTCAACCATTTGTAAGCTAGACGAATTGTCTTCACTGAAAATATAAACTGTTTTTCTACTCATATATACTCATCCTTTTTAATCATCTAAAGAAATACTTTTATTAATTGTCTGCCCATATGTGCCCACTAATAATTCTTGGTTTGTCTCGTCCCATTCACAATAAATAATCTCTTCAATATTACTATACCCCATCTCAACTAAAGTTGTCCTCAACCACTCTACGCTTTTCCCTAAACCATTTAGGGTTTTAAACTTAATTGCACCTTCTTCTACGAGTAAAAAGGTTGGTATTTCTTTCTTTTCTTTAGGAATGACTGTTAAGCTTCCATTAATTTCCAATATAGCATAATAAACTTCATGGATAGAATAACAATTATGTTGCCTCAATATAGCCCTTAACTGTTCCATGTCTAAATAATTTTCTTTTAGCTCTTTTATATTTAATTTACCTTTTTCGATTAAAACAGATGGTTCGCCTTGAACTAATGAAGACATTTTCTCTGTTTTTTCGAGGATTCTTTCAACCACATATACTACGCATCCCCATAGTGCAATTGCAAAAATGACATGCAAAACATTTACTTTATCGTCATATAAAGCTTCTTCAACTAAAGCACCAAGAATAATTACATAAAGTAAATCGAAAGGCGTGAGTTCCGAAGTCGCTTTTTTTCCTATGAGTCGAATAACTATGAATACGCCCAAAGAACCTATTAACATTTTAGAAGCTATTCCTATATACATATCCATTTCTATCAACCTCTTTCTTGAGAATTATTATCTTGATCTAATCGTATATTGTTATCGTTAGAAATGTCTAACTGAATGACTTAAATACAATATTGTTTTAATATTATATTTAGTTAAGCTTGTTTAACAGCGGTATATAGCTCTTCTATCTTGTGATTTTTTTATCTTTTTGCACAAAACCTTCCTAATTCGTTATGTTTTTTTGATTGTATTCTTGAATTCAGGATATACTACCCTTTGGAAATTTACTGGCATAAATCTAGAAGGAGGACTTAAAAATGATTACTTTTAAAAATATCTCTAAAACATTTGCTAGTAAAGATGGACCATTAAAAGCGGTTGATGATGTTTCATTCACCATTTGTGAAAGTGAGATATTTGGAATTATTGGCGAAAGTGGCGCTGGGAAGTCTACGCTCCTCCGTTTCATCAATGCATTAGAAACACCAGATTCAGGTTCAGTAGAAGTCAATGATATAAACGTGCATGCACTCAATAAACAAAAACTGCGTCATTTTAAAAAAGATATTGGAATGATTTTTCAACAGTTCAATTTACTGGGTAATAAAACAGTCGCTGAAAATATATTACTTCCTCTTGAATTGCATTCTTATGAGAACTCTCTTGATTTAGATGCTATTTTAGAGTTTGTAGGCTTATCGGATAAAAAACATAGTTACCCAAGAGAATTATCAGGAGGACAAAAGCAACGTGTAGGAATCGCTAGGGGAATTATCACACGACCCAAAATTCTTCTTTGTGATGAGCCAACATCCGCATTAGATGAAAATACAAAGCGAGAGATTGTTTCCCTTCTTCGTAGAGTAGCAAAAGAGTTTAATGTAACTATTCTTATCGTTACCCATGAGTTGGATGTTGTTAAAAGACTATGTGATCGGGTAGCTGTACTTGAAAACGGGAAACTATTAGAAATCATTGATGTCGACCAGCATTCACCAGAAACTGATTTCAAAGTTTCTTATCGTGATTTGGCACGGGAGGTTTTAGTCAATGGCCAATGACCCATTAACTTTTGAGATGTATATTGAACGACTCATTGAATTTAGTCCACGAATGATAGAAAGTATGGGAGAAACCGGAATTATGATGGTTTTCTCCGTTTTAGCAGCTATTTTACTCGGTTTACCTTTAGGAACTTATATTTTTCTAACATCACCAGGTCGGCCTTTAGAAAATAGATTAATTAACGAGGTATTGAACGCTTTCGTTAACATCATTCGTTCTTTCCCTTTTTTACTCTTAGTCATCGTCATGCAGCCTTTAATACGAGCGACTTATGGTCGAGCAACCGGTGACCCAGTAGCGGCTTCTTTTCCTATGATGGTAATTGCTATCGCATTATATGCACGGTTTGTTGAGCAATCACTCTTAGACATCCCAAAAGAAATTACTGAAACTGCACAAGCATTAGGTGCAACTATTCCGCAGTATATATTTAAGTTTTTATATGTAGAAGCGAGAAGTTCACTGATTATAGGGTTTACAACAGCTTTTGTGAGTTTTATTTCTTATTCAACAATTATGGGGACTGTTGGTGGAGGTGGGATTGGCGACTTTGCCATACGTTACGGTTATCATCGGTACGAAACAGACATTATGTATACTGCAATTGTCATCATCATACTCTTTGTTCAAGTGATTCAATGGGCAGGTTTAAAGCTTGCTCGTAAATTAGATAGAAAATAAAAATATTATGGAGGAATTATAATGAATAAAAAATTAAAAAACTTATTATTGGTTGGAGCTGCAACAGTTTTAGCAGCATGTGGAAATGGCGCGGATGAAAGTACTGAGAACAATACGGACGTTTCAAATGATACAGCAGAAGAAACACCGACTAATTTAGTCGTTGCTTCACACTTGCCACCAATGACAGATATTGTTGAAATTGCAGCTGATGTGATTGAAGAACCGTATACTATTGAGTTATTAGAGGTTACAGACAACGTGCAATACAATGATGCTGTCCAATTTAAAGAAGCCTATGCAAGTTTCGCTCAACACGAGCCATTTATGGAACAATATAATGAAGCAAACGATGGAAATTTAGTAGCACTTCAAACGATTTACGACCCAATTGTGGGTTATTACTCTCCCGTATATAATTCTATTGATGAAATAGAAGAAGGAGCAGAAGTTGCAATTCCAAGTGACAAATCGAATGAGACACGTGCTTTATTAACATTAGCCGAACAAGATTTAATCGAGTTGGATGAAAATGTTGCAGCAATTGACGTAACATTAGATGATATTACAGCTAATCCTTTAAATCTTGAATTTACTTCAATTGACTTATTAAATCTTACAGCAGCGTATGAAGATGGTGTTGATTTGGTGTTCAACTTACCAACATACATTGCTAGTATCGGTTTGACACCAGATGACGCATTATTCCTAGAGTCAGAAGAAAATACGTTATTTGCCTTAATCGTAGCAGTTCACGAAGATAATGCAGACAATGAAGCCACTAAAGCATTAATCGATGCTTTCACCTCTCAAGAAGTGTATGATTTCTTAACAGAGTTATCTGATGTAAACCACTTATATCCAGCTTTTGAATCACCAGCAGAATAATAATAAGTGAAAGTAAAAAACAGACTTCAGAAAATTTCTGAAGTCTGTTTTTTCTATTCAAACTCTTTAAATAAGTCATTCAACGCTTCGGCCATCGAAGGATGCGTGAAAATTTGATTGGCTAAATCTTTTGCAGTTAATTCTGCTTTAATTGCAAGAGAAAGGATATTAATGACTTCATGACTGTCTTCGGCAAATAATGCTGCCCCTAATAATCTATTCGTTTTTACATCAATCACTGCTTTGTACAAACCGACTGGATGATTAAAAATTTTAGCTTTCGGAATTTGTGAGACAGTTAATGTTGAAATCTTTACTTTATAGCCTTCTTCTTTTGCTCTTCTTTCAGTTAAACCTACTGTTGATAAAGGGGGATAAATAAAAGTAGTATTCGGTACATTCTCACGTTCAGCTAAAGTGTAAGAGCCATCTTCAAATAATTCACTTTTTACAATACGATAATCGTCTAAGGATAAATAAGTATGTTGCGGACCACCATTCACATCACCTACAGCAAAGATATTTTCAATATTTGTTTCTAAGTGCTTATTCACTTGTATGGTCTCATTTTCAGCAACATAGACTCCAGCTGAATCTAAATTTAAATCAGCTAGATTCGCATGTCGACCCACAGCAACGAGCAATTTATCTGTTTGAATGGAAACAACTTCATTATTTTGTTCATATGAAAGGTCTAATTGCTGCTCATTTTTTTCAACGTGATTTAATTTTGCATTAAAAATAAACTCGATATCTAAATTACGAAGAGTTTCTAACACCGTCTCTGCTACATCCACATCTTCATTCTCTAAAAAATCAGCTTCCGAATTGTGTGACAAGACAGTGACTTTTGAACCAAATAAGGTGAACATGGAAGCAAATTCCAATCCAATATATCCATCTCCAAGTATTGTTAAGTGATCAGGTAAATCCTCATCTTCCATTAGTGTTTCACTCGTGTGGATTTTTTCTCCATCGATTGTTAATCCTTCGATATCAGGAATATTTGGTCTAGAACCCGTATTAATAATAATACGCTCTGCTTCATATATTTCTTGACCTCCGTCGTTAAAAGAAATTTTAACTAAGTCTTCACTCACAAAAGTAGCCAATCCATCGATCACTTCTACAAATTCATTTTCTTGAACGTTGTGATAGTTCGTTTCATTTAATTGAGAGATGAGTTCATTTTTTTCTTGGACCGCTGTTTTATAGTACGCTTTATCATCCACATCTTCTGGTTTTTCTTGGGCCAAAAGTGCTAACTTCTTTGAGGGGATGCAAGCAACATTAATACAAGTCCCCCCATACATTTTCGGGTCTTTTTCTACTACTATTGTTTTCTCTTGGCGTGTATTAAATTCTTGTGCCAAAGTCTTTCCCGCTTTCCCAAAGCCGATAATAATATTTTTAACCTTTTCCATTTTGCACCCTACTTTCTCTACTGATTTGTAAGTTAATGGTACGCCCGTATAAAAGAAATATCAATTAGAACGCCACAGAAATGTCCAAAAAATAAAAAGAGTTTAAACTTATTGGGAGTCGTTACCTACAATTGAAAAAAGTACCCATTCCAATAAAGAAATGAGTACTTTTAAGTCTATTAAATTAAGCGTCTGCTTCTTTTCCAAGGTACGCTTTAAACATCCAAATGTGTTTATCTGCATCCGCTTTTAGAGCAATTAGCATATCATTAGATACAAAATCTTCATGTTCGTCAGTCACTTTCGCACCCTCATGATACGCTTTTGAAAGTGTTTCTAAATCTTTAATAACCGCTTGAACCATTTCATCTTGAG
This sequence comes from Atopostipes sp., assembly GCA_036752165.1. Taxonomy (GTDB): domain Bacteria; phylum Bacillota; class Bacilli; order Lactobacillales; family Carnobacteriaceae_A; genus Atopostipes. The sequence continues at coordinate 5,768 of DAIOTF010000013.1, read as the reverse complement.
AAAGCTTTCTATCCTCAACATTTTCCTCAAGAATCGAATGGTCAATGAATTCTTTTAACGTTGAGTATGGTTCTCCACCAATTGTTAATAATCTTTCAGCTACTTCATCTAAGTCTTTGGTTGTTTGATCATAAAGGTCTTCAAACTCTTCATGCAATGCAAAGAAATGCGAACCTTTTACATACCAATGAAACTGATGAAGTCGAATATAGAATAACCCTTGACTAGCTACCACTTTGTTTAAATAGTCTTTGACTTCTTGACTTGCCATATCTATCTTCCTCCTGATTGAATTATTTTACAATTAAAGAATACCACTTAAATAGAATGATTACAATTAAAAGGCTTTTAATGCGTTCTTCCACCTGTAATATGTAAATCTTCTTTGCCGTTATAATCAATAATAGCCTGAATACTTGCAATGATTCCTTCCACGATATGTTCTAATGACATGGATGGAGTATTTGGACGATGAATAACTTGTTCAGGAATAAACGGGATATGCATAAACCCTGCTTTAATCTCTGGGAACTTAGTTGCTGTCATAAATAATGTTTGATACATGATGTGATTACAGACAAAAGTACCCGCAGTATTTGAAATCGATGCTGGAATATTCTTTTGTTGCATATAGTTAACCATTGCTTTAATTGGTAATTCAGAAAAATAAGCATTCTTTCCGGTTTCTTGAATTTTTTGATCAATAGGCTGCTGTCCGATATTATCCGCAATTCTAGCATCGTCAACGTTAAGAGCGACTCTTTCAGGTGTGAGCTCAGATCTTCCACCGGCTTGTCCAATACTTAAAATGTAATTTGGCTTTACATCTATTATTGCTTGCTGTACCACGTCTGCACATTTGTAAAATATAGTGGGAATTTCCAGTGGAATAATTTGAGCTCCCTCAATATTACTCGGTAAAGCTTTTATAGCTTCGATAGATGGGTTTAATGTGTCTTCCCCGAAAGGATCAAAACCGGTCACTAGTATTTTCATTTATACTTCTTCCTTATTCTGTTCTTCTATCACTTTTTCAAATAATTCATATATCTCATTGTGATTTTTTTTAAGAGAAATCGTACGATAAGTTTCAGCATCTAAAAACGTATGTTTAGACTCTCCTATACAACGTATTTTTTGTGTTTCTAAGTCTCGTATTTCATAACTTAAAATCAATTTAACGCCAGATAATTCTTTTATTTTAGTTTCTATTTCGACCTTTTCACCAAAACGTACCATACTTCTATATTCCGCGTTCACAGAAAGAACGGGCACAATAACTCCAGCTGCTTCCATTTCGTCATACCCAAAATTTATTTCATTCATTAAATGAATCCGGCCCTCTTCAAACCACTTGATGTAATTTGCGTGATGCACGATTTGCATCATATCTGTTTCATAGTATTGTACTTGATGAATCCAATTTTCCATTTCTTTCTCCTCTTTCTGTTAAATTATACTTATAATTTTTTAATATCTTTTATTAATGCATCTACATTTTCAGCTCTAGTTCCCCAGCTTGTGCATATACGAATAACGTCATGATCCTCATCTTCTTTTTCATAAATAAGCACTGAATAATTTTCTTGCAATTGGTTCAATTGCTTGTGATTTAAAATAGGAAAAATCTGATTGGTGTATGCCTCATATTTTAATAAAATATTCTTTTCGATTAAAGCTTCTTTTATCCGCATAGCTTGTTCGACAGCAAATTTTGAAGTTTCCAAATATAAATTATCTTTAAATAACGTTTCAAATTGAATACCTAAGGCTCGACCTTTAGCTAATAGTCCGCCTTTTTGTTTAACAATTGTTCGAAAACCGTATTGCATTTCTTTGTTCCTAATCACAACTGCTTCACCAAATAAAGCCCCTATTTTCGTTCCGCCAAAATAAAACACATCACTAAGTTCAGCTAAGTCACTAAGAGAAACATCATTCGTTTCTGCTACTAAACCGTAGCCTAAACGTGCACCATCGATGAATAACTTCATGCCATAGTCATTACAGACTCTTCGTAGCTCTTGAAGTTCCTTTTTGGAGTAAATAGTTCCTACTTCAGTAGGATTGGACAGGTAGACCATCCCAGGCTCTACGTTATGATAATAAGCCGCAGTTTCTTCGTATTCGCGTGCAACGGCTTCAACATCCCTAGCTTTAATTTTTCCGTCATCATTTTTTACCGGTATGATTTTATGACCAATGGCTTCAATCGCACCAGCTTCTAAATGAAGAATATGTCCAGAATCCGCTGAAATAATTCCTTGGTAAGGACGAAGACCCGCTCGTATAATAATTAAGTTAGTTTGTGTTCCTCCAGACAATAAATGAACATGAATATCTTCTCTTCCACAAGCTGTTTTAATTAGATTTCTAGCATTTTCGCTGAAGCGATCTGTTCCATACCCAGAAGCTTGTTCCATATTTGTCTCTAAAAGCCGCTCCAATATTTTAGGATGGGCACCTTCTGTATAGTCATTATCAAATAAAATCATACTACTCCCCCTACATTCACAAATAAAATCTACAAGATTCATTTTACAAGAGATTGAACACTTGTACAAAGAAATTTACTCAAATAAAAAACGCGAAGAATACTTCGCGTTTTGTCTGTCCTGTATTTTTTAATGAGAGGTAGGATCCAATTTGTTTTCCAACCATGAGAGGAACACATCTCCAATAATCGCCATCAGAGAAATTGGAAGGACTCCGGCTAAAATAATACTCGCTCCTTCATTGGCATTAACTCCTTGTTGCAAGATATCTCCTAAACCAGAAGCGCCTACAAAGGTCCCTAAAGTAGCTACTCCAACTGCCATAATAAAAGCATTGCGGATGCCACCCATGATGACTGACATCGATAAGGGCAATTCAATTTTATAAATCACTTGCCATTTTGTCATCCCCATCCCCTTACCCACATCTAATATATTGTTATCTACACTCCTTACTCCAGCATACGTATTTCTAAGTATCGGAAGTACTGAGTAAATAAATACGGTTAGAACAACTAGGTTTGAACCCAAACCGACAACTAATATCAATAAAGATAACAAGGCTAAAGAAGGAATGGTTTGTATAACACTTGCTATTCCTAATATCCAATCTGTAATTTTAACATTTCGTGCTAAATAAAATCCTAAAGGTACCGCAAGAATTACCGCAAATACTACTCCATAAATAGCCATTAGAAAATGGCGTGTGAATTGATCAAAAACATATCCCCCATTTTGTTGGTAATAATAAATTAACTGTTGCCATAAAGAATATTGTGTAATATCAACCATTTTCAAATAGGCCTCCTTCAACGGGTTCTAAATAAGGTTCTACATCTTCAAAATAATTATTCTCTTCAAGCCATTCGGTAATTACCGTTTGTGGTTCAAGTAAATAATTTTCACTTATGAAATTTAATTCTTGCATTTGTTCTTCATTAATTTGACCTTCAAGTTTTTTAAATATCGCATCTAGTTCAGGATATTCATCAATAATTTCAGCTGTCGCAAGTGGACTTGCGTCATAAGGAGGAAATAGGTTTAAATCATCTTCTAGTAAGACTAAGTTTGAAGCGGGAATTTGACCATCCGTCGAATAACCTAAACCCACATCTATCTCATCACTAGCTAGAGCTGTATAGAGAATCCCTAAACTCATAGGGTAAATATTATCAAATTCAAACCCATATAAGTCAATAAAGGCATCGTATCCATCCCCAGGGCGAGACATCCAGTAAGTATCAACCCCTAACCTGAATTCATCACTAAATTCTTCCAAGTCACTTACTTTTTTTAATCCATACTCTTCAGCTGTTTCTGCGCGAACCATGAATGCATAGGTGTTTGCGAAACCATAGCTTGGATACCATTTTTGATTAAAGCGCTCATCAAACAGTTCCACAACCATTTGTTCAGCTTTTCTTGGATCAGTCACTGGATCCATACCTAATTCACCTGTCAAACTGGTTCCGGTATATCGAACACCAGATATATTCGCATCGCCTGTCATAAACGCTTGGTGGTTCATAGAGGAAGACAAATTCGTTACAACCGTTGCATCCACACCAATATAATGTTTTACCATCCCTTGAATTAAATAGCCCATCATATCCATTTCGGTTGATGTTCCACCAGTAATGGAAATTCCTTGTCCATTACCAGATCCACCCAACCCAGGTAAAGTACAGCCTGCCATAATGAGTAGTGTAGCCATAAAGGCACTTAAATTTCTTAATATTTTAAACATTATTTGGCTTCACCTCCGACGTTGTCTGTGGAGTCATTTTTCTTTCTAAATACCCGCCAAATAAATCCATTAAGATTGAAATAATAATCGTAGGAATTGTACCGCCTAAGATTAAATCAATCCGGTACCCCTGTAAGCCATTAAAAATAAACTCCCCAAGACCTCCACCACCGATATAAGCAGCAATTGTGGTCCAAGCAATAACATACACTGCCGATAAACGAATACCTGCCATAATTACAGGTACAGCTAATGGAAGTAAAACTTTTCGAATGACTTGCATACGCGACATCCCCATCCCTTGAGCAGCGTCTGTAAGATTTGGGTCTACACCTGCTATGCCTAAATAAGTATTCCTTAAAATAGGTAATAATGAATAAATGAATAAAGCCACTATTGAAGGAATCTTACCAACACCCAGTAAAATAACCATAAGTGTAAGTAAAGCTAAGGTAGGAATTGTTTGTAGAACACTTGCTATTCCTATCACGATATTCGCAATCTTAGGGACTTGAGATAACCAAATGCCTAAGGGCACAGCAACAATTATACCTAAAGCTAACGCTACAAACGAGAGTAATAAATGCTCACCTATGGCAATGACTAAAGCTTCACCTTGATTTGCAAAAAATTCCATCATAAGGCATCACTTGTTCTTTCTGTTAGAATTTCTTCCTCAGCTTCTTCAGGCGCCCATATTATGTCATGAACTAAGTTAACTAAGGTGGTTTTGGTAATAATTCCTGTTAATTCATTATCTTTGTTAACCACAGGTATATCGGATCTGCCAATATTTAAAGCTGTTTGAATTTGTTTTTGAACTAAAGACTCCTCTTGTAACGGGCGAACATCTGTAGACATAATTTGCGTCACATTTAGTGATTTATTCCCCATTTTTGCTAAATATTCAATCGTCACGCGCCCCATTAACTTATTATAATCATCAACGACAAATAAAGTATCTACACGATTACTTCGCATAATACGAATCGCATCCGATGCGGTTTTACCCGGTGAAATTGATAGTACATTGGGATTCATCACTTCTCTTACACGAATTGAAGCGGTTTTTGCATTAAATAACCGGTCTTTTCCTAAAAAATCTCGCACATACTCATTGGCTGGATTTTCTAAAATATTGTCAGGCGTATCATATTGAACAATTTTTCCATCACGCCAGATAACAATGCGGTCACCTAATTTTAAAGCTTCATCCATATCATGTGTAACAAACACAAACGTGTTGTTGTATTCTTCTTGAAGATCAATCACTAAATCATGCAAAGCATCACGTGTAATTGGATCCAGCGCTCCAAAAGGCTCATCCATTAGAACAATACTAGGATTAGCTGCCAAAGCACGGATTACCCCAATTCGTTGCTGTTGACCTCCTGATAATTCACTTGGATAACGCTCAAGCATTTCTAATGGTAAATCGACTCTTTTCATTAAACGCTCTGCTGTTTCTTTGCACTTCTCTTCCTCCCAATCAAGTAAACGAGGAACAGTCACGATATTTTCATAAA
>DAIOTF010000012.1:13073-33798 GCA_036752165.1 Atopostipes sp. | reverse complement strand
GTTATTATTATCTCGAATTAGAGATAATATAAAATAATAACTATAAAGTAGAAAATTAAAGGAGCCAATAACATGTCAAACACTGAATTACTAGGAATTCATCACGTAACAGCCATTACAGACGATGCCGAGCGTAATTATAATTTTATAACCGAAGTATTAGGTATGCGTTTAGTTAAGAAAACTGTTAACCAAGATGATATTCATACTTATCATACATTTTATGCGGATGATCGTGGGAATGCGGGAACAGATTTAACTTTCTTTGATTTCCCAAATATTCCAAGCTTTGTTGAAGGAACCAATTCAATTTCCCGTACAGGTTTGCGTGTGCCAAATGATGCAGCACTTGAATACTATAAAGAACGGTTTGAAGAATATGATGTGAAACATGAGGGGATTCAAGAACTATTTGGCCGTAAAATTCTTCCTTTTGAAGAAGTAGATGGTCAACGGTATCAACTGTTTTCAGATGAAAATGACACTGGAGTAGAACCAGGGACACCATGGAAAAATGGACCAGTTCCTGAAGACAAAGCAGTTTATGGGTTAGGACCCGTTGAGATTACTGTCAGTTATTTTGATGACTTTATATCGGTTATGCAACAAATCTTTGGTTTCCGGGTTTCACATAAAGAAGATAATGTGGCTATACTTGAAGTAGGTAAAGGTGGAAACGGTGGACAGATGATTCTTCGCAAAGATGCGACTTCAGAAGTCGAACGTCAAGGAAGTGGTGCAGTTCATCACGTCGCTTTCCGTGTGGAAGATCATGAAGCGATTGCAGCTTGGGAACAAAAATACAATGCGATGGAAATTGGACACTCAGGTTTAGTGGATCGTTTCTATTTTGAAGCCTTATATACGCGCATTGGACATATTTTAATTGAATTATCGACGGATGGTCCTGGCTTTATAGATCACCAAGAGTCTTATGAAGAACTCGGTTCAACATTAGCTTTACCACCAGCATTCGAACAAGACCGTGAACGTATTGAAAAACTTGTTCGTCCATTTGACACGTCAGATATCAATGAAAAATTTGTAAAATAGAAAGTGGGTATTGAATGGTTCATTTTGGTCCAGAGAAATTAAGTGAAAGAGACAACTATAAGTTTATGATTGGTTCGATCATCCCTCGACCTATCGCATTAATTTCTAGCCTATCAGCAGACGATGTTTTAAATGTCGCGCCGTTTAGTTATTTTAATATTGTGACATCCAATCCCCCCATTGTCTCTGTTGCTTTTCAAAGAAAAGATGGCGAATTCAAAGATACTGCTAGAAATATTTTGGAGAATAAAGAAGCGGTTATTCATATTGTCGATGTAAACAATGTAGATGAAGCCAACAAAACGGCTGCCAATTTACCAGCAGATGAGAGTGAATTTGACGTAACGAATTTTACTTTGATTCCATCTGAAACAGTAAACATTCCAAGTTTAAAAGAGACAAAAATACGATTTGAAGTCGAATTATATAAGCATGTCGAAGTGGAAAACAAAGGTAAACCTTCGGCTGATTTATTACTCTTAAAAATTAAACAGTATCATATTGAAGATTCTCTGTATCATGAAGGTCGAATTAATCCCGAGGGGTTAGCGGCAGTCAGTCGTTTAGCTGGCCATGATTATGCAGAAATCGGTCGAATATTTACAATCGCGAGACCAGACTAAAAGGAGTTAAAAATAATGTATAACTATATTTATAATGAAGGAAAAGCAGGCGAGCCGGTCATTGTTTTATTACACGGTACGGGTGCGGATGAGAACAATTTAATTCCTGTATCAGATGCATTAGCACCTGATGCAACAGTTTTAAGTATTCGAGGAAATGTTTCTGAAAATGGCATGAATCGTTACTTTAAACGACATGGTGAAGGCCACTATGATGTTGAAGACTTAAATAAACGTGGAAAAGAACTGTATGACTTTATTGAACAGAAAGCGGAAGAGTATAACTTTGCACTTGAGGATGTCATCCTGTTTGGTTTTTCAAATGGTTCAAACATTGGAATAAATATGCTACTCTTGGAAAAAGCAAAGTTTAACAAGGCGATGTTGTTTGCGCCAATGTATCCAGTCGAGATTGAAGCCGGTCCTGATTTATCTGACGCTAAAATCTTACTTTCCATGGGTGAAAATGACCCCATTGTTCCAAAAGAAGAAAGCGATCGTGTGATTGAAATTTTCAAATCACGTGGCGCAAAAGTTGACCAAGTATGGGTCAATTCGCATGAAATTAACGAGAAAAATTTAATTGCAGCCAAACAATGGTTAAATAATTTAAGCTAAAAATTTGTTAGAATAAGAGCATTTCTCTTTAAAAGAGAGGTGCTTTTTTACTTTTTTTAGGCAATTTACAGAGGAAGGGAACGTTTTCAAATAAGGTAAAAGGCTTACATTGTTGTTAAACTGGGATTTATTTGTATTAATATCTATCTGAGGTATGATGATTAGTGGAAGAATATTATGGAGGTGAACATTATGTCAGATAAAGTCATGTTAGTATTAATTTTAGAGAAAGAACAATATCTTAATGAGCTACTCTTAGAGTTATCCGATGAAGGTATAAAATCAGCAACGGTTGCAAATACCTCGGGAATGATGGGGCATCTCTCTTCTTTAGGAGAAGAGCAAATTATTTCGACTTTGCGTCCATTATTTACGCCTGCTCAAACAGAAAATAAAACCATTTTTATGGTGTTAGATAAGGAGAAAGTAGAAATCGCTCGTAAAACTATTCGAAACGTTTTAGGTGATTTATCTCAACCAGAAACAGGTATTTTATTTGGAATACCGCTCTTATTTACAGAGGGAATTCGAGATTATGAATAAAAATATATAGAATTGAAGGTTTGATAATGTGGAATTTGGTGCTTTATTAAGTATCGCGATTGTTTTATTTACTGGCTTGTTCTTTGGAAAGATAGCCACTTACTTCAAGCTTCCTAATGTTACAGGCTATCTAATTGGTGGACTAATTATGGGCCCATCGATTCTGAATGTACTTTCCGCAGAAAGTATTGGTTCGTTAGGTATTATTTCTCAGGTAGCATTGGGATTCATTGCTTTTACAATTGGTCTCTCATTCAAAGTTAATTATTTTAAACGAGTCGGGTGGACACCAGTAGTTATTGCATTTTTTGAAGCCACTTTGGCCGTTTTAATTGTTCAGATTGCTCTAGTGATCGCAGGTTTTGAACTCTCGTTAGCCATTGTGTTAGGTGCTATAGCAGCAGCAACGGCTCCAGCAGCAACCGTAATGGTGATTAAGCAATATAAAGCTAAAGGGCCAGTCACAGACACTTTACTAAGTGTGGTGGCAATAGATGATGCGATTGCGTTAATATTATTTGGATTTGCTGCCGCAATAGCTCAAACATTATTAGGTACAAACGTTTCTAGTAATTTATTAATGACAATATTAAGCCCGGTCTTAGAAATCTTATTAGCTCTTGTTCTAGGAGCAGTTGTTGGTTTTATCTTAAAATATGTTTTGATGCAGTTCACTACTCGTGGAGGTCGTTTATCGATTCTCATAGGTGGTGTCTTTTTAATTACAGGTCTATCTTCCTACTTTGGAATCTCTGAGTTACTGGCCAATATGGCCGGTGGGGTTGTACTCACGAATATCTCACTTGATGCCCAAAGAATGGACGAAATGACGGATTATATCACACCGCCTATTTATATGGCATTCTTTGTTATCTCAGGCGCACGATTGCAGTTAAGTATTTTACCAACCATTGGGTTATTAGGAATTATTTACATTGTATTCCGTGTCATTGGGAAAATGTCCGGCGCATACATAGGTGCTCGGGTTATGAATGCACCTAAAGATATCCAGAAATATTTAGGACCCATGCTTATTCCACAAGCGGGTGTAGCTATAGGGCTCACTAGTGTGGCTGAACAATTAGTGCCCGAACATGCGGGTGAAATAACCGCTGTAGTACTCGTCGGCACCCTTATTTACGAATTAGTCGGTCCAGTACTTACTAAGATATCTTTAGAAAAAGCTGGCGAAACAAACGTCTAAAATGATTTGTATGATAAAATCCCGTACGCCTATTAACAATTGATAGACGTACGGGATTTTTTTAACCCAAATTGCTTTGGGATTACTTTTATAAGTTTATTTAAATAAATAACATCATTGTAGGGACAGTGATAATTGCTAAGACAGTGGATACAAACACAACTTTCGAAGAAAGTTCAACATCTAAACCGTAACTATCGGCTAAAAGAGCAGTTGTTGTACCAGCAGGCATAGAAGACATAATCGTTAAAACACCAATAATTGTTTCGTCTAGTCCGAGGAATTTACTTACAACAAGCACAGTTCCAGGGATTGCGATTAATCGGATAAACATGTAACGTAAAACACCTTTTTCGAACAAAGAATCCAATTGAATTGTCGCAATAATTGAACCAATCATAATTGCGGAAATAGGAGAAACAGTTACAGCTAATTGGCCAATGGACCGGTCAATAAATGAAGGGATAGGAATTTGTAAGAGTCCGCGAATGATTCCTAAAATTAAGGCAATAATTGAAGGGTTTCGTAGGAGTTTATAAAAAACAGATCCTTTACTTGTGGAGCGGTCAGATAAAATAGAAATTCCGACTGTCCACATGAAGATACGATGCGGTACAAGGTAGATGGAGGAGAAAATCGCTCCAATATCGCCATACATTGAAGTTGCAAGAGGTTGTCCTGCCAAGCCTACGTTATTCACCAATGTGGCGTAATGCATAATTCGCTGTTCTTTCTCATCGAAATCACGGAATGCAAGTGCTCCAATAATATAAGAGCTAGTATATACCAATGTAGAAGCGATTAAAATATATAAACCAGACACGAGTAGATCTGTTGTTAAATTTTTAAATGAATTAAAGACAAGCGCCGGCAATAAGATATTTAAAATAATACTTATAAAGTGGGTTCTATTCTCATCGGTAATCATTTTTGTTCGGTAAGCCAAAACACCGATAAGTAAATTCAATAGAAAGGTTAATTGTAAATCGAGCATTTGAAAAAATTGTTCCATTGATTTCATTCATCCTATTCTTATAATTTTTCACATCAATGTATGATAGCAAATTTAAAGAAACCATTCAAATGAGTAAGCGGTTTAAGCAGAATTAAAGCTATAAAAATGACTTAAATTATTCTGAAAAAATATCATAGAAAACGTTGAATTCTCAAGTAGTTTCTAGTAAAGTTATAACAGACTGTGGAACATTTTTTATTGTTTCACAATAACGGTCACGAGGAGAAATTTTGTATGAATCCAGAGCTTTTTAAAGAAAAATTAAGAGAAGATGGTTTTACTTTAACTGAAAAACAGATGGAACAATTCCATCAATATTTATTGCTTCTTCAAGAATGGAATGAAAAGGTAAATTTAACAGCGATTACAGAAGAAGAAGAAGTGTACTTAAAACATTTCTATGATTCAGTGACACTTGCACAGTTTGTTTCTTTTAAAGAAGGAGCGAATGAAACACTATGTGATGTAGGATCTGGAGCAGGTTTTCCAAGTATTCCATTGAAAATTTTATTCCCTCACTTAAAAATTACAATCGTAGATTCCCTGAAAAAACGGATTACCTTTTTAGAATTACTTGTTAGTAAATTAGGTTTAGAAAATGTTCAACTGATCCATGCGAGAGCAGAAGATTTCGGGCAAGAGAAGAAAAATCGCCAAGCTTTTGACGTGGTAACAGCGAGAGCTGTCGCGCGTTTAAGCGTACTCGCTGAATTTTGTTTACCTCTTACTAAAGTAGGAGGAACCTTTGCGGCAATGAAAGGGGCGAAAGCTTCTGAAGAGTTAGACGATTCCAAAAAGGCAATTAAGACCTTGGGTGGTAAAACAAGAAAAGTCGAAATGTTTGAACTACCCTATGAGGCAGGCGAGCGTAATATCATTTTAATTGATAAAGAAAAAAATACGCCGAATAAATATCCGAGACAAGCAGGCACACCGAACAAGAAACCCTTATAAAACAAAGCTTATAGATGTAACTTAGACATGGAGGAAAAAGAATGGCGAGAGTAATAGCAGTCGCTAACCAAAAAGGTGGCGTTGGAAAAACTACTACAACAATTAACTTAGGCGCTTCACTAGCTGATGAAGGAAAAAAAGTTTTGCTGGTTGATAGTGATGCCCAAGGAAATGCAACAAGTGGACTGGGTGTAAGTAAAACAGAAGTTGAAATAGATATTTATGATATTTTAATTAACGAAGCACCGATTCAAGATGTTATTGTTGCTTCGAGTCGCGAAAATATGGATTTGGTTCCTGCATCTATTCAACTAGCAGGGGCAGAAGTCGAATTGTCCAATATGAAACACAGAGAAACGCGCTTAAAGAAAGCATTAGATAGTGTACGAGATGAATACGACTATATTCTGATTGATTGCCCACCCTCTCTTGGACATTTAACGATTAATGCTTTCACGGCAAGTGATTCAGTATTGATTCCGGTTCAATGTGAGTATTACGCTTTAGAAGGTTTAAGTCAATTACTGAACACAGTTCGTTTAGTTCAAAAGCATTTTAATAACCAGTTGAAAATTGAAGGTGTATTGCTTACAATGCTCGATCGTCGTACGAACTTGGGTTATGAAGTGGTTGAAGAAGTTAAAAAATATTTCCACGAAAAAGTATATGAGACGATTATTCCCCGAAATGTTCGCTTATCTGAAGCGCCAAGTTACGGTCTCTCGATTGTAGACTATGATAGACAATCTCTAGGAGCTCAGACGTATAGAGAGCTAGCAAAGGAAGTGTTGGATCAAAATGAGCACTAAAAAAGATGAAAAAAAGCGTTCAGGCTTAGGAAAAGGAATTAATGCCTTGTTTCCAGAAGAAGCCTTACTAGAAGAAGAAACACTCAAGAGTTCAGAATCGGTTGTTGAAATTCCAGTGGATGAGATTCGCTCGAATCCTTATCAACCACGGAAAACTTTTGAAGAAAAAGCATTGAATGAATTAGCGGAATCTATTCGTACAAATGGGGTTATGCAGCCAATTATCGTACGAGAATCTACAGCTAAAGGTTATGAATTAGTTGCTGGTGAAAGACGTCATAAGGCGTCCATTATAGCAGGCCTGGATACGATACCTGCTATTGTCCGAGATTTAAACGAAGAGTTCATGATTCGCTATGCCATTTTAGAAAACTTACAGCGTGAAGATTTGACGCCTTTAGAAGTCGCGGATGCTTATCAATTAATGATGGATAAATTAAATTTGACACAAGAAAAAGTAGCGGATGCTTTAGGAATCAGCCGTTCGCATGTTGCTAATCACTTACGTCTACGCAAATTACCAGATGTTGTAAAAGAATTTATTCGAAATGGTGACCTTTCTATGGGACAAGCTCGAGCTTTGCGTTCGTTAGATGATGAGAAGCAAATTATTCTTCTTGCTAAAAAAGCAGTCAAAGAAAAATTAACTGTGCGTGAATTAGAAAAAATTGTCGCTGCTTTAAAAAATAAAGATGAAGAATCTGACGAAAAACCTACAACTACAAGGAAATCTCCATTCATTAAGGCTTACGAAAATCAACTCATGGATAAATTTGGAACGGATGTAAGTATCAGTGAACGAGGAAAAAAAGGTAAAATTCAGATCGAATATACATCACAAAGCGACTTAAATCGTATATTGGTTGATGTATTAGATATTGATTTAGACGCTTAAACACGGTATTATAGAGAGTGGCATTTTAGAATGAATTGAATCACACAAGGAGAGATGAGTAGATGAAGCAAGACTATGAGTTACATGATGTTGTTGAGATGAAAAAACAGCACCCTTGTGGTGAAAATCGATGGGAAATTATCCGAATGGGTGCCGATATTCGAGTGAAATGCTTAGGTTGTGAGCAGCTAGTGATGATGCCACGACGAGAATTTAACCGTAAAATGAAAAAAGTACTAGAATCGAACGAAAATTAGAAACCACATCAAACTTGTGGGAAAGGTGAGTAATAAAATATGGCTTTAACAGCAGGTATCGTCGGTTTACCAAACGTAGGTAAATCGACGTTATTTAACGCAATAACAAAAGCAAGTGTAGAGGCAGCGAACTACCCGTTTGCGACAATCGATCCAAACGTTGGTGTAGTTGAGGTTCCAGATGAACGGCTAGCACGTTTAGAAGAAATCGTCGACCCAGAACGAGTCGTTCCAACGACTTTTGAATTTACAGACATCGCTGGGATTGTAAAAGGAGCAAGTGAAGGGGAAGGTTTAGGTAATAAATTCCTAGCTAACATTCGTGAAGTAGATGCGATCGTTCACGTGGTTCGTTGTTTTGAAGATGACAATATCACACACGTAGCGAATAAAGTGAGTCCAGCGGATGATATCGAAACAATTAATCTAGAATTAACTCTTGCAGACTTAGATTCCATTACAAATCGCTATGACCGCGTGAAAAAATTAGCACGAGCGGGAGACAAGGAAGCTAAAGAGGAGTTTGCAGTTTTTGAAAAGATTAAACCGGCTTTAGAAGAAGGAATTCCAGTACGTGCACTAGACTTTGATGAAGAAGAGCAGAAATTAGTTAAAAGCTTATTCTTACTGACAAGTAAACCTGTTTTATATGTGGCGAACGTTGCGGAAGAAGATATGGCGGACCCAACAGCTAATCCAAACTACCAAATCGTTAAAGAAATTGCGGATGCGGAAGGTGCGGAAGTTGTAGGAATTTCAGCAGGTATTGAGGAAGAACTTTCAACACTAGAAGATGATGAAAGAGATATTTTCTTAGAAGACTTAGGGGCAAGTGAACCAGGACTTTATCGATTAATCCGTAAGTCTTATGAATTATTAAATTTAGGCACATACTTTACTGCGGGCGTAAAAGAAGTACGTGCTTGGACGTTTATCAAAGGAATGACTGCACCACAAGCAGCCGGCGTTATTCATACGGACTTTGAACGTGGTTTTATTCGTGCTGAAACAATCTCATATGAAGATTACGATCAGTACAATGGAGAAAAAGGGGCAAAAGAAGCAGGTAAAATGCGTCAAGAAGGTAAAGACTATATCGTGCAAGATGGCGATGTTATGTTATTCCGCTTCAACGTCTAAGTCTTAATCAAGCGAAGCAACGAAAGGAGTCTGTTCGTGTTTAATCGAAAGAAAAAAGAACAACCTGAAGAGAACACAAAATCTCTTGATGAAGTCAAAAAAGAGAATCAAGAACTTTATCAGGAACTTACGAATAAAAATAAAGATTATATGTTCCAATTAAATTCGCGTTTAGATGAATTAGATTATAATTCGAATTGGAAAGAACTTGTTTTTAATGAGATGCTACAAGAAATAATTGCTGCTCAAGCAACTCACATTACAGCACGCAAGCTATATGGAACAGTGACTGAGCAAGCAGATAATATTGTGGGTAAAAAAGTTCAACCGGGTGAAGATGAAGTTCGCTCACCAAATTGGCAAATCTTTATTGATGGAGCACTCTTAATGGGCGGGTTATTTGGAATCGTCTTTGGAATCAGTTCATGGAATAATCCTGAAAATAGTATAGGGCTTCTTCAATTCTTGATGAACTTTATACTTGGTGGTGTGTCTATTGTTGTTTTAACGAAATATATGCCTAAACCTGGAGAAACTAAAGGATTTTTAAAATATATGGGAGCGACTGTAGTTGTTATCTTATTTTGGGTACTCTTCTTATCAGTTGTTCTAACAGTTTTACCGAACCTATTGAATCCAGCGCTTCCAGCAGTAGTTGTCCTTGGGCTTTCCGCACTTTCTCTACTGGGAAGATGGTTCTTTAAACGTAAGTACAATGTAAAAGGATCATTCTTTTAATCATAAATATTTAAAAGCGACTTTAGTTTTTTAAAGTCGCTTTTAAATTTGAATCGTGCTACATTGGAGTTATTCATTTAAATGAAAGGGGCTGGATAAATGTTAGATGGTTATCCTTTAAGAAAATATAATTGGAAAGATTGGGTACTGATGGGGTTAAGCTCATCGTTGTTTTTACAGGTCGCAGCAGTTATAGGATTTTCCTATTTTATAGGTCTATACACGACCACTTACTCACCTGATACCCTAGTTACCATATCAGTCAACGGGACAGTTTGGGGAACAATTTTAAGTTTACCACTTACATTATTGGTGGTCTATTTTCGAAAAATACCTATTTTTAATCGAAAACAATTAAGTAAGGAAGAAAGCTTTATTATACGGGGTATGGCAAAAGAAGATTGGGTTTTCCTAATCAAATATATTCCGTTTTCATATGTACTTTATATTATTGGGAGCTCGGTAATGGCCTATTTATTCGGTGCATCCGAAGCAACCAATCAAGTTGCGGTAGAATCCTTATTTGGTCTAATACCAGTCTGGGTTATGTTTTTAATGATTGTTGTAGTGGCTCCGATTGTAGAAGAATTATTATTTAGAGGAATGTTTCTTTTCCAAGGAGACCGTTTGGATACTACCTGGGTACGAGTAACTATTAGTGCAGTATTATTTGGACTAATTCATAATCCCTCAGATATTTATACGGCATACACTTACATAGGTATGGGATTGATGTTTTCTTATGCTGCAAAAAGAACTCAATCGGTGGAATCTGCAATCATTTATCACTTTTTAAATAATTTAGTCGGTTTCCTTGTAATTGTTGCAGTGGGCTAATGGATAAAAAAATAAACAGCTAACGTATGGATTTGGTCCGTGCTTGTTAGCTGTTTTTCTAATTGAAAAGATGATTTAATGTTTTCCAAACCCTGTACACTCAAAGTGAAGTCAGATTTTACATGGGATAAAAATTCTCTTTTCTCAATTCTTATAGTCAGTTACGCTACCGGTTCATTGTTCGATAAGTTTCCTATCCGGTATTCAATTTCATGATTCAAAAGCGCTTTTTTATTTTCTATACCCCCGCTATACCCAGTTAAGGAGCCATCTGAACCGACTACCCGGTGACAAGGGCAGACAAGACTAATAGGATTGCTTCCTACTGCTCCACCTACTGCTTGAGTAGATTTTTGGTCTCGCCCCATTTCAAATGCAATATCTAGATAGCTTCTCGTTTCACCATATGGAATTTTGTATAAAATATCCCACACTTCCTGTTGAAAAGGTGTACCTTTCACGTCAATAGGAAAGTCAAATTCGAAACGCTCTCCAGCTAAATATTCCTCAAATTGTTTTTTATAAGGAACAATGATTTCAGAATCTGAGATGAGTTTACTGTCTGGATAGTGTTTAATTTGCCAAGCAATCACTTCATTGATATTACTGGTTTCATGACTCACAAAACTCAAGCCGCGATCTGTTGCGACAATATAACCAGACCATACTTCGTTTTCAACTTTATCAATGTATAAGTTCTCCATACTTCCTCTTGCCTCCTAACGCTTTCCTTTATTTTAGCATATGAAAGCCCTTTAAGTGAGTAGAAGATATAATAAATTTTAAATCCATGGATTCATACAAAATCAAAACATTATTTTTGCTATACTTAATGTACTATATTTAGAAATTAACTAAAATATGAAAGGTGAGAAGTAAATATGAGGCGGTATAAAGAGTTCATACCTGGTCGTCGTATTTTAAAAACTGCTACAGCTGTATTTATTAGTTTGCAACTCTTTTACTTTTTGGGTCACACAACACCTGTTCATGCGGCTTTGGCATGTATATTAACTTTGCGCACGACGGATGATGAAACAAAAGAGAGAGGGAAGAATCGATTAATAGGAACATTAGCTGGTGGTTTGTCTTCTTATTTAGGGTTGGTTCTTTTGCAATATTTACCAATCACTTCTGAATCTAATTTTGCACCAATAGTTATTGCGACATTCGTGTATTTATCGCTGTGGATAGGGAAATCGCTCAATTTAGATCCATACGCCATTTCAATCGCATCTGTAGTAACTACGGTTACGATGATTTCGCATAATCAACACCATTCAGACGCTTTATCTTATGTAAGCTTACGTATGTTTGAAACTCTGGTAGGTTTTTTAATTGCTTATTTAGTCAATAAATATTTATTTAAACGAAAAACGGAAAAATAGAGATTTTAGAATAGAGGAATAGAAATGTGTTTAGTGACTTTTATGATGGATGAACATCCTGAATATCCCCTAATCTTAGTGGCCAATCGAGATGAGTTGTATGATAGACCAGCAGCTCCGATTCACGAATGGGAAGATTCACCAGGAGTGATTGCAGGTGTTGACTTACAAGAATATGGAACTTGGCTTGGGTATACGAAAGAGGGCAAGTTCATCACGGTCTTGAATCATCCTTTTGTGGAATGGACACCTACAATAGACCCCCCACGCTCCCGCGGAAAATTATTGCGCGATTACTTAACCAATGACTTTACAATGGAAGAATTTAAAACTTATCTACATGAGAATCGAAAAGAATATAATGGTTACCACTTACTTTTTGGAACTTTTGATGACCTCACTTACTATTCGAATGTCCAAGATACATTTAAGACATTTGAATCCGGTATTCATTGTCTAGCTAATACCTTTGATGATTTGAGTCACCATCGGAAAAAACGTTCAACCGATTTATTGAGTCATTATGTCAATCGAAAATCGGGTAAACTCGACTTAGAAGAACTCACGACTGTTCTATCAGATAAACAGTTTGCCGATAAGCTTGAAGATTTTCCTGAGGAATTGGACCCAGAACTTGCTAAACGTCAAACAGCTATTTTTATTCAAGGGGAAGAATTCGGGACGGTCGGAACAACCGCTATATTGGTAGACAAAGAAGGGCAAGTGAGTGTACGTGAAGTAAAGTATAATCAAAATGGGATCACCGAAATTACAGAAAAAGAAAGCCAAATCGTATCCTAACTTAAAGAAGCTTACCCATTTATAATGAAATGAAGGTTAGGCTTTTTAATTTTCATAGAAAGGTCTTTTTAAGAAGGATTTTTGGTAAGATAAAGAGAACAGAATTGAACAGGGAGACGATTATATGCGTATCTTACATACGGCGGATTGGCATTTAGGAAAAATTGTCAATGAATTTTCGATGCTTGATTTGCAAGAAAGTTATTTAAAAGAATTGGTTCAAAAAACGAAAGAATTAGAAGTAGACGTGGTAATTATGGCCGGAGACTTATATGATCGTTCGATTCCACCAAAAGAAGCCGTAAGTTTAGCGAATAAAGTATTTACGAAGTTAACCCAAGAAGTGAAAGTCCCGGTACTTGTTATCGCTGGGAATCATGACAGCAACGAACGTATTGAATTTGGATCAGAAATGTTTACCGGTAGTCAACTCTATATTGAAGGAACCACAAAAGAGACGGTACGGAAAGTCACGATTGCGGATGTGAACTTTTACATGTTACCTTACGATGATCACAGAAATATTCGAAGCGTTATCAAGGAGGAGACGATTCGCAATCCAGAAGAAGCTTTAACGGCACAAATCGAAAGAATTAAAAAAGAATGGGACCCTGAAGCAGTAAATGTTTTAATCTATCACGGGTTTATGGTCAATCACTCGTCAGAGGAAGAATTAGAAACGTCTGATTCTGAGCGAACCTTAAGTGTAGGGGCAGTTGAATTTGTGCCGGCCAATTTAGTTGAAGAATTTGATTATGTGGCACTCGGGCATTTACATAAAGCGCAAAGAGTCAAGGGAGAGCATATACGTTACAGTGGTTCACCATTGAAATACTCAAAATCTGAAGCCAACTATCGAAAGCAAGATTTATTGGTTGATTTAACGAAAGATAATCTTTCTGTAGAGTCGCTTGAGATTAAGCCAAAAAAAGATTTGCGAGTGATCCGTGGCTTATTTGAAGATATCTTAGAGGAAAGTTCGGAAGATTACATCTTTTTCGAGTTAGAAGATACCAGTTTCGTATTAGATGCGATGAACCGTTTGCGTCGCAAATACCCTTATGCGATGGGTCTAGAGTATATCTTTCGACAAGAAAAAGAAAAACATACCTTCCAACATTCACGTAAAAAAATGAGAGCCTTACAGCCGGAAGAGCTATTTAGTGATTTTTATGAAGAACATACTCAAAATGCATTAAATGACGCCCATAAAGAAGCTGTTACGCAAACGTTAGAAGAAATTAGTAGAGAGGAGACGAGATAATGCGACCAACAAACTTAGTAATGAATGCTTTTGGTCCTTATAAAGAAAAAGTTGAGTTAGATTTCACCAAATTTGGATCGTCCTCTATCTTTTTAGTTTCAGGACCTACAGGAGCTGGGAAGACAACGATTTTTGATGCGATAACATACGCACTCTTTAATGAAGCCAGTGGGAGTATGCGCGATGTCGATACATTAAAGTCCCAATTTGCGTCAGATGAAGAGGAATGTTATGTCGAACTCACTTTTGATTTAGGGCTGGATCAATATCGAATCCGGAGAAGACCGAAACAAAAAGGGCCAGGTGCACGTAAGGGATCCGTCCAACTTCAATCTGCAGTGGAATTATATAAAGAAGATACCCCTATCGCCACTTCGATTACAGAAGCCAATGAAGCGATTGAAAGCTTACTGGGTTTATCCTATAAGCAATTTTGTCAAATTGTCATGTTGCCCCAAGGAGATTTTCAAGAGTTGTTGCAGTCCAATTCAGATAAAAAACAGGATATATTTCGAAGTATTTTTGGAACGGAACCCATTCAACAATTTCAAAATCGTTTAAATGAAAAGCGCAGAGAACTAAAAAAAGCGTATAGTAAATTCGAAGCGCAATTAGAACAATCGGTACGGTTGGTTGAGGAAACTGAACATGAAGCTTTAAATATCGCCATTAAAGAAATGGATTACGAAAAGACACTTGAGGTATTGAAAGAATTAATCGCTGAAGGGAAAGAGTCTTTATTAGAGGCACGAAACTCTATCCGAAAACTTGCGGATGAAGAAAAAAGAGAACACGAATTTAAACAGCTACTTGAAGAATTAGCGAAGCTCGAAAAACAAAAACAGGAACTAGAAAAAAAACAACCAATAATAGAAAAAAATAAACACTCGCTTGACTTACATAAAAAAGCCACGGAGGTAAAGAAAGAAAATAAAGCTTATGAAGATTTGGCTGAAACAGTTCAGAAAACTGAAAATGAATTAAAAAAGAATAAAGAAAATGTATTAAAGAATGCGAAAGAGTTTGAACAGTTGCATGAGAGAGAAAAAGAATCAACTAAAGAATTAGAAAATCTAGAGGCTATCCGTAAATTGATTCAACAACTGGAAACTACGCTTGAATTATTTGATGAAATTGAAAAGAAAACAGTTGAATTAAAAGAACAAGAAAAACAATTAAAAGGTTTAGAGAAGAAATTAGTGACTAGTGAAGAACAAGACGTTCTTCTTCAGGACAAGATAAAAAAGTTAACAACTAATATTGAAAAAATGGATGATTGGAAAGACGAGTTGAAGAAAGAAGAAAAAAATCAACTCGACTTAAAAGATACAGTGACTGATTTAAAAAATGAGCAAAAGAAGCTTGAGAACATCATCGAGAAACAAGAAAAACTTGCACACTTACTCGAAGAAGAAAAAGAAGCTCGAGCTAAACAAGAACGCTCTGAATCTACTTATCAAAATGCACGCAGGAATTACTTTGGAAATTTAGCAGGTGTTCTAGCGAGTCAATTAGAGGAAGAAAAACCCTGTCCTGTATGTGGATCCTATGATCATCCAAATCCCGCTAAGTCAGAAGCGGATGACGTATCCGATGAGGAATTAGCACAGTTAGAAAACGAACAAGTCACAGATAAAAATAATTATACTCGAGTTTCTTTATCGGTCGACCAATTAGCTCAAACGATTCAAGAACAAAAAGTTGCTTTAAAGGAACCTACAGATAATTATAAAGAAGCCCTCGAACAGACAGAGACACAAATAAAAACCGTAAATAGTGATTTAAAAGCATGCCAAGAAACAATTAGTCAGTTAGAAGAGCAAATGTCAAATGAGAAGATATGGCGAGACCAGTTGGAAGGACTAAGAGAACAACGAGAAGCGAATAAAGTGGAACAAACGACTTATTTAGCGGATGCAAAAAATCTAAGAAAGGCTCATGAAGGACTTCAAACTGAAACGGATGCACTTTTTGAATCTTTGGAGTATGAATCTAAAGAAATCGTTCAACATGAAATGGATACGCATACTGAAAAAATCAAGCAGATAGAAAAAGAAGCGGATGAAATTCGTAAAGAACTCTCAGACAATCAAAATCAAAAAGCAAGTCTTGAGTCTGCAATTGAAGTTCTTTCAGCACGTCAAAAGACCGATAGAATAGAAATGGAAAAACAAAAAGAACGAACCGAACAACTCATTGAAAAACATGGGTTTAAAGAGGATTTTACTCTTTACTTACTTCCAAAGGAAGAAGAAAAAGAAATAGAAAAAACGATTCAAGCATATGAAAAAGAAAACTTAATTCATACGAATAAATGGAAAAATGTAAAAGACCGCCTGGAAGCTTCTGACGATAAACGATCCATTCAGGAAGTAGAAGAAGTTTTAAAGCAGATAGAAGAAAAGAAAGATCAACTTGAAAACAGACGGGAAAAAATAGTGGCACAAAATCGAGACTATGAGTCTTCTTATCAGCAAATTGATGAAAACTATCAAGCTTCTAAAAAGATTCATAAACCCTTACAAGTTTATGCTGATCTGGCAGAAGTTGCCAATGGTACAACAAACCGGACAAGTTATGTATCTTTTGAACGTTATGTTTTAAGTATTTATCTGGAAGAAGTCTTATTAGCAGCAAATGAACGTTTTGAAATTATGACGAATGGGCGTTTTGAAATGGTTCGACGAGAAGATCGTATGAGTGGTCGAGGGGCAGAGGGACTTGAAATAAACGTTTTTGACCGCCATTCTGGTCTGACAAGAAGTGTCCGGACGCTCTCAGGAGGAGAAACATTTAAGGCTTCATTAGCTTTAGCATTAGGCTTAAGTGACGTGATTCAAAATGAGCAAGGAGGCGTGCAAGTGGAAACCTTGTTTATCGATGAAGGATTTGGAACTTTAGATGCGGATTCACTCGAGATGGCGATTGAAACCTTAATGGATTTACAAGCAACTGGACGGCTAGTTGGAATCATTTCGCATGTGGATGAGCTAAAAGACCGTATTCCAGCTCGAATTGTCGTCGAAAATAAAAAACAAGGCAGTCATTCACGAATTGAAGTAGATTAATATTTTAAGTACAATTGAACTATTCAATTGTACTTAAAAATACATAAGTTAAGGCTATAAAAAGCTATTTTAAATCTAAGGGGTCACAAAATGAAGCAAGTATTTAAAGAAACAATCAAATATATGTGGCGCAGTGAAAAGAATCGACTGTTCATGGTAATTACGACTGCGCTCGTTCTCCTTTATACCTTATTTATCGTCCCAAATTTATCGAGTGAAAATGAAATAAACATAGAAAATCTCGAACGAGATATGACAGGGAATGTCGTACAGTTTGAAGGTGCGCTTGATGAAGGACTAATCGTTCCTAGTGCTTTAACTGGAACCACAGCCTATAGTAGTTTAAGACAAGAATATGTCGCACAAAGAGAAGTTTTAACTGCACTGCGACAAGGCGATGTTCGTCGCTATATTTCAACTTCTTATCGACCGAGTGGTACTAGAGATGATACAGAAGGGATTGAACAAATAGCCTCCTCTATTTTTGGTTATGAATTAGAGCAACCTTTTCAATCGCAAAAAAATGCGGTGTACGTAGATGAAATAAAAGAACTCTCTTTTCATACTGTTCATGACCGAACGAGTTTCCAGCAAATCCATCTTTTCTTAATTGGTTTTGGTCCTATTTTGCTCCTACTGGGACTTTTATTTTTAATCAGTGATATTCATGTGAAAGATCGTTCCCTTGAAACGCAAAAAGCTGGTCATCCACTTAATTGGCAAGCTTATAATTGGACACAAGCAGTAGTAGCCTTAGGATTTGTGGCTGCCTTCTATCTTTTACTAGCAGGTTTATTTTTCTTAGTAAATGGTTTGTTTTATGGGTTTGGCTCATTAGCTTTGCCTGTTGGTTTTTATAATGCCGGCTTTGAACGTGGGGTAATGAATCTTGCGAACTTCCAAATTCAAACGATTGGCTGGTTTTTACTTCGAGCCCTCCCATTTCTTATTTTGTTAGGGTATTTATTTACACGTTTAAATACATTATTTAGTTTATGGACCAAACAATCCATTGTGACAATGGTACTTGGAATGTTCTTAGTCCTTTTCCAATTTATTTATTATGGAACGGATGCTACAGAACTTTTAGGAATAGACATCATTCATTTTCCTCAAACGTATTTTGAATTTGGAAAAATTATTACTGGAAGATTTGAGTTACAAACAGGTGGCGCAGAAATTCCTGGATTAATGTTTCATGGATTACTTGTGCTCGGACTAACTATTTTAGGTGTAGAATTAGCCGTGTATCTTTCGTCAAAAAAAATCACTCGTCAGAAATTTGTAGGTTAGGAGAAAGATTATGCAAAAAATTGCAAAATGGAATTGGCTTAGAATTATTCGAGACTGGAAAACACGCATTTTACTTTTATTGTTTTTAGTGTTTTTTGGTTCATTCTCCTTACTTTATCGACAACAAAACGTGACTTTTCCAGTCCTTGAGATGAGTGAAGAATATGAAGATGAACGCCAAATTTATCGACTCATTCCTCGAGATGACTTTCAAGGTGAACTTGGACAAGAAGTTCAAGCGAGACTTGGTAGCAATTCAGTGGCTTTAGGAGTCAATCGTTATATTTTAAGCCGTCGGGCTGGGAATGAAATCGAAGGATTCGATATCTTACCCGATTTTATTGAAAATGGACGAACTCTCGTTGATAACAATTTATTTTTACATCAAGCCACTGAATTTGAGTCGCATCAATTATTAGTGGATGAATATTTACCACCTTTAAGTGAAGTAGAAGAACAAGCACGGTTTTATGATGCCCTTGAAGAAAGTAATTTGGATATTGAATGGAACCCTTTCTCCGCTGCTCAAGTTGTAAAAACAAGTGTTGAGATGTTGACAGGCGTAACCCTCTTTTTACTGATTGCTTTACTTGCTTCGGATCATTTCACAAAAGACCATGAACAAAACTGGAGCGCCACACACGGTTGGCCTATTCCGTGGAAAACCCAGTGGCGTCTAAGAAGTTTTTATTTGTGGGGACTTTTTTGGGGAGCTATACTTTTAGGCAGTATAATTAGTTACTTTATTAGCCTACAAATCGAGACCGTGGGTAGTTTCAACTATCCCGTAGCTATTTTTCAAGCAGGAGTGGTTCAGTATATTCCCCTCTGGCAGTATTTACTGATTGCTTTAGCTTTAGCCTTTGTTTTATCTTACGTTCTACTTTTAGTAATAACGGGCCTAAGCTGGATCTTCCGAAATATTTATTTAACGATTATTTTAAGTGTGATGCTTTTCATGCTTCCGCAAATGTGGAGCTTTATACCTGCCTTTAGCTCTTGGCAACCGAGTTTATACTTAAATATTTATGGCGTACTTCAAGGAACAACTGCAGTGAGTACAGGGTTAAGTGGGGTTGTATGGTGGAAGGCTTTCATTGTTTATGGTGCGATGATTCTACTATTGGAAGGGATATTTGGTAAAGTATTCTCATATATTCCTTCGGCAACTTCTGGTCTACAAAGGAGAGTTCAACTATGACATTAGAAATTAAAAATTTATCTGTCTCTTATGGAGACTTTGAAGTGTTAAAAGGCATCAGTTTTCAACTTGAAAAGGGACAACTTATTGGACTAGTTGCACCAAATGGGACTGGGAAGACAACCTTGTTTAATGCCATTATGCGATTCATCCCCGTGCGTTCAGGTGAGATTTTAATTGATGGAAAAGAATATACGGCAAGCGATAAAGATGTGTTGGCTTTACACCAAAAAATTACTTTTTTCCCGGATCAAGGAGATTTATTTGAGAATTTTACTGGCCGTGAGCACATTGAGATGTACGCAGAGATTTGGTCTGGACGAGAAGACGAAGTGGATGCAATAATTAATCGTTTAGAAATGGACGATTATGTAGATCGTAAAGTCCAAGAGTATTCGTTAGGAATGCGGCAACGTCTATGCTTTGCGATGATGGTGTCTGCAGATACGCCGATTATGTTTATGGATGAAGTTATGAACGGGCTCGATCCAGAGAACGTTTCACTGGTTTCTGATGTACTAATTGAACTCCGACAAGTAGGTAAAATTGTCATCATCGCTTCTCACTTGCTCGATAATTTAGATGAGTATGCGGATAAAGTGTTTTTCTTAAAAGACAAAGAACTCTATCAAATTAACGATTTAAACCAAAAACGTCCGTTATATTATAAGGTCGTTTTAAATGAAAAACAGATAGAACATTTAAAAGAAGAAGACTACCTAACTGAAAACACTATTTTTCTAAGCAATCAAGTCCTTTGTATACCAATTGATGATTTAACAGAAGATCAAGACCGAGCGCTTTTTACGATGCTTCGCGAATTAGATACAGAAAGTATTGAAATAGGCCCATTGGGGACATCTGAATATTACTCGCATATTTATGGGTTGCGTATTTATTCCTTTAGTAGGGGGTCTGGCGAAGATGACCAAGTTTAAAGGTATAGGATTGGTAGCTCTCGTAGGTTTTATTCTTACCGGTTGTAGTGGGTTTAATGGGTTTCGGCAACCTTTATATGATGGTA
>DAIOTF010000012.1:11753-12973 GCA_036752165.1 Atopostipes sp. | reverse complement strand
TTTTCATAGTGATGGTCGTTATATTAGCTATTTTTCTCTTACTATCTATTCTTCCACAAGGGAATAAAGGGGTCTCATTTGGAACGGTCTTACTAGTTTCAGGTATTCACTTAGTTTTAGGTGGAATGTTATTTTATACAGAGAGTGAATTAATACAAACGCTTGATTTAACCGCAGATGAATTGACATTATACTTGTTTATTGCGATCGCGGGATTATCCATTCTTAATCCTATCGTGTATTATTTTAGAAAACGTCGTAGAAAATCTTCATCAAGTTACAATTTAGGTGGCTACACACGTAGATAGTAAAATAAACTGGTTCAGCTATTAGAGGTTTAATAGCTGAACCAGTTTTTTAATTCGCATGTTAAATCGTACGATTTATTATTTTTGGCTCCGTTTTCTAAGAACAAGAGGAACTGCAATTAGTAAAAGTATGACTACAGTAATCCCAGCGATTTTTAGAGGGTCAACATCATCGGCTTCTTCATCCACTTGCTCCACTTCTTCTTCCTGTGGTTCTTCTACGGCCACAGTATCAAGAATTGCTGTATCAAAAATACCTACAGTAGATGTGTGCCTCGTTTGTAAAACAATGTGGTCTTCCTCAAAAATACTAATGGTTTCTAGCCACTCTTCGTCATCTTTATTCCAATAATAACCCTGCAATGTATTCGTAATGCCAGTATTGTCTCCAGCTAGTGCATACCGGATATTCATCCAACTTGGATAAGCATTTTGGCGAATTTCATCTTGGTAAATAGCCGTTGTATAAACAGGAAAAACATGTCCAGGTTGGACTTGGATACCTGTCAGAGGTCCTTTATAGAAACGTAAAACAGCTCGTCCGGGTTGTAAATTTGCAGGCGGTATTGTCCATGAAACGTCTTCTTGAGCCAGAATTAATGTAATGTTTCGCTCTCTTATTTCATTGACTTGATAATTGGTTAATAAGAATGAGCGACTACCATTTAACGCGATTTCAATAGATCCACCAGATTCAACCATTTGAAGCGTACCTTCAGAAATCATACTACCTGTTTCGGTTAAAGTGGCCTCTATTTGAAAATAAGCGATGGGTTCTTCTTCGATATCAGGTGCTCTTGAACTGGTCGGTTTTCTTACAGCTCGATCGTCTTCAACTTCTTCTTCATTTTCATTCGTTGAAGTTGTTTCAGTTGGTGGAGTTGGTTCTTCAACTACTTCTTCTTCGACTTC
>DAIOTF010000012.1:0-11653 GCA_036752165.1 Atopostipes sp. | reverse complement strand
TTGAAGTTGTTTCAGTTGGTGGAGTTGGTTCTTCAACTACTTCTTCTTCGACTTCATCAGCTTCTACTGGGTCATTATCGGATACATAGCGTAACAAACCATGGCCGTATAGATTTGGATCCCCGATATCCACAGCTTGCTCTTCCATTAATCGACGTGCTTCTTCCCCGCGAACGCCATATTTTTCCATTATAATAGCAGCTAAACCTGCGATGTGTGGCGCAGCTTGCGAAGAACCACTCATATAAATGTAAGGGTAGCTGTAAGCACTGTCCGGAATTGAAAGCCCTCCAATATTAACCCCAGGTGCTGCGAAATCATTCTCTTGCCCATAGATAATATCCAGTGCCGGAAAGAGTCGCTCATCTAATGCCGTTACTGCAATCACTTCTTCATAAACCGCCGGATAATTCACTGAATTATTTCCATTACCAGAAGCTGCAATAATCATAATGCCATTATCATGAGCCGCTTTAATTTGGCTATAAAGTTCTTCATCGTGAAAAGTAAGGCCAGAACTAATCAAAATAATTTGGACATCCAAGTCCATTGCAAGTTGAATCCCAGTAGCGACGCTTTGAGTATTTGTAGAAACATAACCCTCTTCATCGACATCCTCTTCATGATAAATTTTAATGCCATATAACTCAGCACCTGGTGCAATGCCTTGATAAGTTGTCCCAGAATGTGCGCCGATAATCCCGGCAATATGGGTTCCATGTCCTGAATGATCATTTGACCATGGATCATCAGCAAAGACTGAATTCCCACCCGCCATTGTGAGATCTGGGTGATTAAAAAAGCCCGTATCTAAAATTGCAATCCGAATTCCCGCTCCAGTATAACCTTCCTCCCAAGCTTCTCCAATATTCATAACATTATGGTTCCATTGGGGTTGGAAATAATTTGTTTCTCTTACTATCTCATCGACGAGTGAGTTGTATGTGTCCTCATCTTGAGCTGAGGCAACCTGAGAGGATTCATGCGTATTATATATAGGAGAAGAAGCCGATTGTTCTTGGTTAGAATAGTTTGTTAAGGGCAAAGTAAAAAATGCGACTACAAACAAACCAAAAATGAATCGTTTGATTTTATTTAATTTTTCCATCGGCTCTCCCTCCCATTGGTGAATATTTTTCTCTATTAAGTATAACACAATGTGACAACTCTTGTAACCTTTCTGTAACAGTTGAAACAAGAGTAGGTTTCATTGTAATATTACTATATTAAAAAATTTCAAATAAGAATAATAAAACGCTTATTAAAATTTTGTTCTATAAGATGAAACAATAGGTCTCTTTATTAATACTTAAAGAATAAAACCGGGGACTAAGCTTTTAATTCGCTTTCTTTCTTGTTATTATTAGAGAAGGAATAAACTAAGAGATATGGAGGATTTATATTATCATGAATTTAGAAGAGTCTTTAAAGAGTAAAATCGTAGGGAAAAAAATTCGAATTGTATTTCCAGAATCTACAGATTCTCGTATTCTAGGAGCGGTAGTCCGTCTAAAACGTGAAGATTTACTGGAGCCTGTATTAGTAGGGAATCCAGAGGAAATTCTAGCAACAGCTAAAGACCAAGGCTTTGACATAACGGGTATTGAAATTTACGACCCAGCAAATTATGAGCAATTTGATGCAATGGTTGAGTCATTTGTTGAGCGCCGTAGAGGAAAAGCAACAGAAGAACAAGCACGTGAAATTCTAAAAAATGTGAACTATTTTGGAACAATGTTAGTCTATATGGATATCGTTGATGGCTTAATTAGTGGTGCTGTTCATTCAACAGGAGATACTGTTCGTCCAGCTCTACAAATTATTAAAACACGTCCTGGTGTGAATTTAACGTCTGGCGCATTTTTAATGTTACGCAAAAATGACCAGTTCATTTTCTCTGACTGTGCGATTAATCCGAATCCAAACGCTGAACAATTAGCAGAAATCGCAGTTGAAAGTGCACGTACAGCAGAAATCTTCGATATTGATCCAAAAGTTGCGCTTTTAAGCTTCTCTACAAAAGGCTCAGCTGCTGGAGAAATGGTGGATAAAGTTGCTCAAGCAACAAAAATGGCGCAAGAAGCTGCACCTGAATTTGCTATTGATGGAGAATTACAATTTGACGCAGCGTTCAGTACAGATGTTGCTCAGAAAAAAGCTCCGGAATCAGATGTTGCAGGTAATGCAAATGTATTTATTTTCCCAGAATTACAATCAGGAAACATTGGATATAAGATTGCACAACGTCTAGGTGGATTTGAAGCTATTGGACCAATCTTACAAGGTCTAAACAAACCTATTGCAGACTTATCACGTGGATGTATTGAAGAAGATGTTTATAAGCTTTCAATCATTACAGCTAACCAAACATTACTTTCATAATAGATAAGAACTTGAAAACAGCCCCTTATCCGGGCTGTTTTTTATTCCATGCGAAAGGTTGCTTTGAAAAATGAAAACTCAAGAACTTTATAAAAATGGAGGTCTGAGTAGTGCTGTTTTAAAGTGGATAGCCATTTTATCAATGGTTATAGATCATTTTGGAGCTGGCTACCTCGCTTATACCGGTCAGTTTGTGACCTCTTCAGGTTACAACTTATATCAAATGAGTCGTTTTATCGGTCGACTGGCTTTTCCTATTTTTGCCTTTTTAATTATACAAGGTTACCAACATACATCCAATCGAAGAAAATATGTAGGGCAATTAATTTTGTTTGGCTTGCTTTCAGAAATCCCCTTCGATTTAGCTTTCTACAACCAAACTTTTTATATTGGCCATCAAAATATATTTTTTACATTGGCGATTGGAATGATCGGTTTCATTCTTTTTGAAAAGTTTGAATTAGAAGAAAATACTATTCTACAGATGGCATCAGCTGTAATTGCAGCTTTACTAGCAGAAATTTTGCATGTGGACTATGGGTTGTATGGCATTCTATTTCTCTTTGGATTAGGTATGTTAAGAAATAATAAAATAGCTCAAACATTATTTGGTGTCATTATGGGGTTAGTTCAAGGCATCGGGGCTAGTTTAGCCTTTGTTCTTATTTGGTTTTATAACGGGAATAGAGGCAGACAAAATAAATGGGTTTTTTATATCTTTTATCCCGCTCATTTGTTGCTAGTTTACTTGATTCGATTATTTATTACGTAAGAAAAAAGCATTCCTTTCTTTGAAAAGGAATGCTTTTTTTGACGATTCGATTTTTAAAGTTTCTAGCGGTGACATGAATTTATATACATGTCTGCAAGAGCACCTTATTAAATCTAAACAAATTCTTCTGAACGAATAATACGTGTGCCATAATTATTAGCAAATTCTTTGTCATGGGTGACAATTAAAATTCCAGTGCCACGTCCAGCAATTTCTTGAATGAGTTTACCAATTTCGGCAGCAGTATCGCTATCCAGTGCCGAAGTTGGTTCATCAAAGCATAGAATATCTGGATCCAACATCATTGCCCGAGCGATAGCGACACGTTGCGCTTGCCCACCTGATAATGTACTTGGCATATTTTGGGCTTTATCCGCAATATCCATTGATTCCAGCAAGTCTAATGCTCGAGCTTCTAGATTTTCACGTGAGTCAATTTTTTGAGCCAAGGGTGCTTCAACTAGATTATCTAATACATTTAGATTGGGGAATAATTCGTAATTTTGAAAAACCATTCCAATGCGGTTTTGATACCCACGTTGTGCCTCCTTGCTTGCATAGTTTCCATCCTCTACTAGTGCGTCCCCATTAATCCGGACCGTACCTTTATCCGTAGTCTCTAAATTGTTAATAATTCTCAGAAAGGTTGTTTTCCCTGTTCCCGAACGCCCAACCAATACGACAATTTCATTTGAATCAATCGTTAAATTATAATCACGAATAACATCTTCATTATTAAACTGTTTTGAAATTTTTTCGACTGTTAAAACCATTTGAATGCCTCCTTAATTAATAAGCAATTTTCTTTTCCGTTTGGCGAAGCAACAGAGAAACGATACCGACAATAATCATATAAATTACACCAACAATCAGATAAGGAACAAGTGACGCGTACGTGTTTGCACTAATCGAAGCTACCCGTAAGATCTCACCAAGTCCAATCACGTAAACAAGAGAAGTATCTTTTACAAGGGAGACAATCTCATTTCCTAATGACGGCATCACAGTATTTAAAACCTGCGGAATGATGATGCGCGTAAAGCCGCGAATTTTTCCGATTCCAAGTACCTTCAAGGATTCATACTGTCCAGGTGAAATGGAAGTAAAGCCCCCTCGGAAAATTTCTACAAAATAGGCAGTGTAATTTAAAATAAAGGCAAAGATGGCCGCACTAAATCGTGTAAACCCAATCCCTAAGTATGGTAAGCCAAAGAATACAACCATTAACTGCAAGAGAAGTGGGGTAGAGCGCATAATAAAGACATACACTTCGATGAGACCTTGTACCCATTTCGGACCAAAAGCACGTGGTATAGCGATGAGTAAGCCTAATGGGATACTTGCGACAATTACAATCGCAAACAAACCGAGTGTGAGTTTTAATCCTTCAAGTAAGCCAGGTAACATCCCCGCTAAAATACTATCGCTTTCTGTGGTCGCGCCTCCTGTACCAAACCATTTCGTATATATTTCATCATAGGTTCCATTGTTTCTTAATTCAGCAATTGCTGCATTCAATTGTTCAGCTAATTCAGTATCAGATTTACGAAGGCCGACTGCCATTGGCTCAACAGCCGAAGTGTCGAGGAAGATATTGTAATTTTCTTCCCCACGTAAGTTCACGACGTAATTTCCATAAACGCCTCCAACTACCACAGCATCTACACGACCGGCATCTAAGTCTAAAAAGGAATTATTATAATTTGGATAAAGAACTAAATCGGCTATCCCGTCAAGCACTTCTTGAGGCCATTCATCTTCCATTATTTGAAGAGCAGTGGAAGAAGATTGCGTAGTGACGGTCATACCAATTAAATCTTCCAAGCTTTCAATCGGCTCGTCTTCTGCACGGGTCACAATAATTTGTGTGTCTTCGATATATACATCTGACATCAAAACTAATTCTTCTCGTTCAGGTGTGACACCATATCCGTTCCAAATCATATCAATATTTCCAGAGTTTAATTCTTGTTCTTTTACACTCCAGTCGATGGGTTGGTATTCAAAATTAATTCCTAATAAGTCACCGACTGCTTGTGATAAATCCATATCAAACCCAATCAGTTCACCTTGTTCATCTCTAAAACCCATTGGCGCAAATGTATCATCTAAACCAATCGTTAATGTTTGTTGTTCTGTTGAATCTTGTGCTAAAGGATTATTTACAATCGATGAACTACCAAACCATTTACGGTAAATTTCTTCATACGTTCCATCTTCATTTAAGTTGGCTAATGCTGTATTAATATCGTTAGCTAATTCTGTATCGTTTTTTCTTAAACCTACAGCCATTGGCTCAACAACAGATTCATCCAGAAAAACACTATATTTTTCTTCGCCACGTAAATTAACCACGTAATTTCCATACACGCCTCCAACAACAACTGCATCCACGCGTCCAGCATCTAAATCTAAAAATGAATTATTATAACTCGGATACAAAACAAGATCTTCAATACCTTCTAACACTTCACTTGGCCAAACATCTTCCATAATCTGTAAAGCAGTTGAAGAAGATTGTGTAGTTACCTTTTTTCCAATCAAATCTTCAATGTTTTCAATTGGACCATCTTCTGCTCGAGTAACGATTAGTTGAGAATCCTCAATATATATATCAGACATTAACACTAATTCTTCACGTTCAGGTGTTACCCCATAGCCGTTCCAAATCATATCAATATTACCTGAGTTTAATTCTTGTTCTTTTACACTCCAGTCAATTGGTTGGTATTCAAACGTCACACCCAACTCTTCAGCGACCGCTTGTGACAAATCAATATCAAATCCGACTAGTTCCCCATTGTCATCTCTAAAGCCCATTGGTGCAAAAGTATCGTCTAAGCCAACGGTGTACGTTTCATTTGCTTGTACTCTACTTGTTGATAGTGTTGAAAAGCCAATTAAAGTAAAAAAGATTAAAAATAGTTTCTTTAAATTATTCATTTATATTTCCTCCTCATTTATATAAAAAAGTCCCTTCATTTCACAATGAAATGAAAGGACGTTATGGATCGTGGTTCCACCTTTTTTTACAAATTGTTCGCACAATTTGCCTTAGAGCGTCAGAGACGCAGCGGTTAACGCGTGCTAGCGGAAATATCTACTGTAAAAGGATTCGATATTTCATTCCAAGAGGTGTAATTTTCGAATCTTTCATCACTCTCACCAACCGTGATGTCTCTGGAAAATCTTCGAAAATATTTTCTTGTCTTTAATTTAATCTTATTCAATTCTTTTTTTAAATTCTTATGGTGATGGTCGTCCATGTCAATCAACCCTCTCAAACAATATCTTGTAAACAGTACGTGAAAATAAAAAAAGCCCTATATCCAATAGATTGGATAAAGGACGATTGCTCGTGGTTCCACCTTCTGTTTACAAATCGTTCACACGACTTGCCTCAAAACGTTACTAGAAACGTATGCGATTAACGCTCGCTCACGAGAACATCTACTTGATTCGATGTCTAACTCCGAGATGTGTTTCATTTTTACTTATCGCTTCTTTCACCAAACGAAGCGTCTCTGACACTATAAGTTAAAAATTACTCTTCTCTTCTTTGTTGTTTATTAAGTGGTTCTAATCATACACTCATTATTTTTGGAATGCAAGCTTATTTTTTATTTAAATTAAATAGTTAAAAGAACCTAATAAGCTCAGGGTTTAACCATATTATTTTCTTTAAGTATGTTATATTATAAAAATAGGAGGGGTAAAAGTGACTATAAATGCAAAAAAATTAAGCAAATGGTTTCTCGGACTAGGCATATTAATTGGGTTTGTGTTATTCAGTTTAAACCTTTTTGAAAATAATGTAGCGATTGCTTTATTTTTACTAATCGGTCTAGGTTTAGGGTATGTCGAAAGTCGATCAGAAATTGGAATTGCCTCCGGGTATATGGACTTCTTTATAACGGGGAGTCGAAAGCGCCTATATGGTTTGTTGTTATTGTTTGGAGTAGGTACATTAGCAACATTAGGTATTCATTTTCAGGCTGCTATAAACGGTGCTGTTCCAGAATTTCAAGCCTCATCATCACAAACTATTATACCAGGAACAAGTGCAGTCTCACCTGTCAATTTTGGTCTCGTATTAGGCTCGTTTTTATTCGGAGTCGGTTTGTCCATTAACGAAGGATGTGGATTAGGTACTTTGAGGAATATTGGCCAAGGACAATTAAGGTATGTATGGACTTTACTCTTCCTTTTCATCGGGACAATCCCCGGTCAATTTGTAAAATATTTTCTCGATCATTCCCCTTTACATAGCTTGAGTGTCCAGCTCTATTTGCCTAACCATTTAGGTTACTCCGGAACAGCGATTATAATTATGGGCTTATTATTAATCCTAGCACTCGCTGCTAGAAAATATGAACAAAATCGGCGAGAACATCATACATATCAACCGGTAGAGTCCCATAATTTACCAGAAAGTGAAGAAGAGGAAGCAGAGTTAGAGCCAATCCTTTCTAAACAATTTTTGACGCATGTGTTTACAACCGAATGGGCGAGACTAATCAGTGTTGGGTTAATAACCTTATTTTTAATTTTAGCTTTAGTTGTAACGGGGGAAAAACTGTCGGTTACCAAACCTCTTTTATATCCAGCTCTAGCTATATTTCAAAATTTAGGCTTCAACTTTTCGCATCCAGCTTTTCAAGAACCTTTAAGTGTTGTTCAAAGTGGATTATTCAATGATACCGATACCGTGCAAAATTTTGCTATCCTTTTTGGTGCTCTTATTTACAGTCTAACTTCTGGTCGTTTTTCTTTTTCATGGTCCATGAAATGGGAGGAGTCTGGCTATTTTATGTTAGGCGGTTTATTGATGGGGTTTGGGGCTGTTTTAGCGGGTGGATGTATTGTGGGGGCCTTGTATTCAGGAGTTGTTAATTTTTCCATATCTGGATGGGTCGTCTTTGCTTCGATGAGCATGGGAATTTATCTCACGACAAAATGTGTAAGTGGCAAAGTACAAACGATACCGTCAGTTAAATAATAAAAAACAGCGAACATTTCCTTTGCAGTCTGAAATGTTCGCTATTTATGTTGATTAAGGGACGTATTGATCGCCCCGATTGAATAAACTACGTGAACTAAAGAGTTGGAAAAAAGCTCCGTTTATAGATAGACCTAAAGCTAAGGCACCGGCAGTTAAGAACGTTGTCGTCGCAAATTGAAAACCTAGTTCAGTGTTGCCTTCAACAAAAGCGCGCATCATGTTATAAGCTGCTCCTCCAGGAACTAAAGGAATCAAACCAGGTAGGGTAAATACAATAACAGGTGTCCTTAAGCTTCTTGCAAAAATTTGGCTGGCAAATGCAATCATAAAAGAAGCTGTAATTGTTGCTATAAAATCCATGATACCTAAATAATGAACAAATAAAAAATAAATTGTCCAGCCTAAACCGCCTGTAATCCCAGCAGGAATAATTGTATTTCTTGGAATGTTATAAAGGACACAGAAACCAAGCGCCGTTATAAAACTTGCACTAAAATGCTTAAATAAATCGAGAAACATGAAACTCCTCCTAATTAATAAATGACAGAACTGTCGCCACCCCGATACCAATGGCAGCTGCAGTTAATAAAGCATCCGCTAAAACACTAACTCCAGAGATGTAATGACTGGCCATGAGGTCTCTAATCCCGTTAGTAATAGCTTTTCCTGGCACCAAAGTCATTACACTAGATACTATAATAATATTTACATCATGGCCCAAACCGATTTGGGTTAATAAATAAGCGGACCATCCGATTAAAGCCGCAGCAATCATCTCGCTAAAGAAACGGATATTAATAAATTTAAGTGCGTACACATATACGGCGTAGCCTAAGCCACCAATAAAAGTGGCGGGCACTAAGTCTAAAAGACTTCCTTGGAAAATGACCGTAAAAAATCCACAAATTAAAGCAGCAGCTAGAATTTCTTCAAATAAACTGTAATGTGATTCTTTACGGTTTAGGCGATCCAATTCATTCAAAGCATCATTTGGCGAAAGGTCGGTGACTGCAATTTTTCGGGAGAGATTATTTGCTTCAGAGACAATATCCAGATTACTCCGTTGTTCAGTTACACGGTGGAGTCTTGTGTATTCTTGACCTGTTTGATCTTGGACAGTGATAATTAAAGCGGCTGGCACTGAAAACACACTCACACTTTGTAAACCATAATTTACAGCTACTCGGTAAACAGTATCTTCCACACGATAAGTTTCTGCACCATTTTCTAACATTAACCGCCCGATACTTGTACAAACATCTAAAATTTTAGAAGTCATTAAATCCATCTAGAATCCCCCTCGAATAAAAAATCTATGACTAGTATAACGATTATTTTAGAGAAATTCACTTCTTTTCACTAGAAGCATTCTTTGAGAACGTTATTATTTTGTAAAATGGCATCTATTATCTCCCAATCTTAAAAATATGTTACAATAGCGACAATACGAATTAACTCTTAAAGGTAAAAGATTGGCTATAAGATTTAAAAGCTCTAAAATAAGTTTTATAATTCATAAATTATTAAAAATTTAAAAATTAACGATTCTTAGAAGGGTGGAACAAGCTGAATGACAGATAAGTGCATTATCGTGTTGGTTGGTCCAAGTGGTAGTGGCAAAACATCGATTGGAGATGTTTTAACAGCAGAACATGGCGTCCCGAAATTAGTAACTACTACGACTCGTGAGCCACGAATGGGCGAAGTAGACGGGGTAGATTATTACTTTAGAGAATTCTCTGAACTTGATAGCGACGCGTTTGTTGAACAAACCATTTACAATAATAATCGGTATGGATTGACAAAAGAAGAAGTGGATAGTCGTCTTGAAAAATATCAGGTCGTCCATGTATCTCTTGATCAAAGTGGAGCAGAGGCGGTTAAAGCTGCTTATCCTGAAGAAACTTGTATTGTGTTTGTATCCATTACAGAGGAAGAAATGGTTCGTCGTATGAAAAAACGTGGCGATACTGCGGATGAAATTCAATCACGCCTTGACTATTGTCGAAGAACCAATGAATTAACACCACTTTCTATTACAGATTTAGAAATTATAAATGTGGACATTGAGGAATCTGCTCAAAAGATTATGGGTTTTGTTTCACGAGACAGTAAATTAAATAATTAAACAAAAAGCATACTTCCCATTACAGGAGAGTATGCTTTTTTTAACCATTATGCTTCTTCATGCGCTAATTTGAGAATTAATTCTTTATACAGATCAAAGAAAGCAAGGTAGTATTCTTTATAGACATACTCATCTACTTTGTGGGCCATTTTAGTTTCACCAGGTCCAAACATCATAAATGGGAAG
This sequence comes from Atopostipes sp., assembly GCA_036752165.1. Classification (GTDB taxonomy): domain Bacteria; phylum Bacillota; class Bacilli; order Lactobacillales; family Carnobacteriaceae_A; genus Atopostipes. Next base: position 1,183 of record DAIOTF010000012.1, on the reverse strand, counting down.
TCCTCATCTTTTCCACGGAGTAAATTGGAAGCATCCGTTACACCCGGTGAGCCTTCTTGTCTAATATCGAAACCTAAATATTTTTTACCTAATTCTTTCGTCCATTCAACCATTTTTGACTGGCCATTCGTAAATACACTTGGAAGAGACATCGTCACTTCGACTTTAATATCCGAACCTTCTGCATTATACTTATCAGCCGTTTCTTTAAATAAAGCAATCACTTCATCATTATCAAATTCTGGAATTGTACGCACATTGATTTCAGCTACTGCGTTTGCGGGTACTGAATTCACTTGGTCACCCGCATTAAAAATCGTTGTACTCATGACCAACTCACCAAGCACTTCATTTTGACGAAGGTCTTGATTTAATGCGTTATCAAGTTCCAATAAATATTTCATTAGAGGATTGATGGCGTTGTATCCGTTGTAAGGCATTGAGCTGTGAGCTGCTTCACCGTTTGACGTGATACGGAAGTTGAGTGATCCTTTATGCGAATAAATAATCGTGTCATGGGAAGGTTCTGCAACAAATAAGCAGTCAACATCTTCCATATAGCCTTCTTCGTAAAGTTTTTTAGAGCCAGCTGCTCCAACTTCTTCACCGGTTGTGGCCATAAATCGAATGGTTCCCCTTTGGAGTTCGTTATTTTCTTTTATTTCAATCATGGTTAAAGCTAGGTTTAAAAGACCGGCCTTCATATCATTCGTTCCGCGACCAAATAACTTGCCGTCTCTTTCTGTTAGAGCAAATGGGTCACTCGCCCACTCTGCTTCATCACCAGCAGAAACAACATCCATATGCCCAGAAATTCCAACGACTGGCGCACCACTTCCGATTTCAGCAATTAAATTCACACGCGTTTCTGTAACTGGGACAATTTTTGATTCAATACCATACTTTGAAAATAATTCTTTCAAATAGTTTGCGACTTCAATTTCATTTTCATTGACCGATTTTATTGCAATAATATCCGCCAACATTTGAATTTTTTCATCTTGTGTAAATACTTTCATCTTATTCCCTCCAAAAAAATTTATTGCTCTGTAAATATTATAGCATAGATAAAAACACGTCTCTCCATTTCTGGAAAGGCGTGTTTTTTATTCTCTATTATTTAATTAGTCTGTTGGACTATTTGAAGTTGCAAAGCTATCTGGAACATCAAATCCACCAATTC
>DAIOTF010000011.1:9587-34058 GCA_036752165.1 Atopostipes sp. | reverse complement strand
TTACTTCTTCTCATTTTTATGGCGGTCGCGTTTGACGCGGATGGTGGTTCCTTCTGGGCTTGAGGTGACTTCTGCTTCATCCACTTGGAAGCCGACAAGATTTAAGCCGGATTCGGATTGATCAAAGCCCGCTAAACCGCTGTAGTATTCATCGTATATCGTTCGGTGTTCTTGGTTTAGTTTTTCTTGGACTTTTTTAAGCGTCTGCTCGTCCATTCCCCGACCATCATCTTGGACGGTAATTTCAATACATTCGGGCGTGCGTTTAATATTCACATTGATATCTTCTGCATCCGCTTCAAGGGAATTTTTGACTAACTCGCCCATGATATTTATAATTCGTTGCTTTGATTTCAAAAAATCAGCTCCTTAATCTCTTTCTGTATAGCCTTTGATAACACCGATAAAAACCGTTGCGACTAACCCAGCCGTGAATCCATTGTTATAAAGATTTAACCCTCCGTGAAGGACCCCGGTAAAGCTCACTGCTGATAGATGCACAAACCCCGCTAAAATTCCGATGAATGGCCCGTATCTTCCCGCAAGTGGTGCGATAGTTGTCACGAAAAGCGCCGCAAGTAAAGGACCTGGATCGTTTGCGTTAGACACAGAAAACACCGTTCCGAAATAAACCCCTAACATGACTGGGTAAATATTTTTAGGTTGCTTACCAAAAGCGGCAAAGCCAACCATCGTTAAAATACCACCTAATGTAGCGCCATTATAATGGCCACCTACTAATTCGATATAAAGCATACCGATGAGTCCAACAATTCCCATATTAGTCAATGTGTTTCCAATACCCATAATTTCAACAAAATCCGTGATAGCCGTTCCGGATTCTTTGAAGATTTCAGGATAGTGTTTAAAACTTTTTCCATTCAAAATAAAGCCTAACACAATCATACTAGCCAACATTCCGAAGGTTAACCAACGAATTGGTGTGTTGAACGTCGTCCCCCAAATCGCGAGCGTTTGTGGTTCAAATGAGAAACCCCTCAGTAGATTGATTAAAAATAAGCCCGCAAAACCAGCAGTAAAACCAATGTTGTATAGATTATGCCCCTCGTGAGCGGCTAGTAAATGTGGCGCAAGCGCTGGAACAATGAGCCCGCCTGCTATCCCTGTTAAAATGCCCCCAATAAGGCCGAAAGATGAATTTAACGCCACTTCTGACACTATTGGAGCGAGCGCAGTTCCATATAAGGCGGGGAAAATATAGGCCTTAAACTCTTTTTTCGTAAAACGACTATAAAGATAGACGCCGAATAGACTAGGGAAAATAGTTAAGATATTTTTTCCAAATAAACCAAAACCAATCATGGTAAAAATGGCCGCAATAGTCGCCCCAACCATTGGGACTTTATTTATTCGAATCAAAATTAACCCAATGAGACCTACGAGCCCAGCGTTCACTAAAGCTGGCCCTATTCCTCCTATAACCATGTAATCACTAATTAAGATACCCGAAGACGTGATGATATTCTTTAAACCTTGTAATAATTCTTCTGGCGCCTGCATGAAAAGGCCGACAAAAATAAATAATAATGTATAAAACCAAATAATCCGTTCAAGAATTTTATGTTCGTATTCCATCCTTAGCTCCTTTGTACTTTTGTAAATAGTATAGCATAATCTAATTAGTGATTCGTAAGATTCTCCCTATTTCACTCTCTCAAAATGAGTGGTATAATAGAACAATTAATAGACGGGGTGAAGCGTGATGAAAAATCAATCGATTAATGAAGCTATTTTGATTCATTATAACCAATTGGTAAACAATTATGAAATTGTGGAAAGTCATGAAGAAGAGGAAATTGAATATGTCGTCTATCACAAAAAGACCGGTGACCCTTATATTCGCCTCTACTATTCTGAAACGGAATCACTGATTGATGTCAGATTATTAAGTATAAAAGCTGCGTGCTTAGTTCATAAAACTTCAGAACAAATACTCAGTGACTTTAGCAATCTCACAGTGGAAGAATTAGTAGATGCTATTGCCTATATCGATATTCCGGGTAATCCTGGGTTTTATTATTCTGCAGAGTTATCCAATAAAAATTTAGCTATATTTGAGGTAGCAATGAATAAAGGATTACAAGTAAAATTAATCGCCCTCATTGCAGAAGTTCGCTTGGCTTTGAAATTTGCAGGACTTGTCTACTCAAAGCATCATTAAATACTTATAATAATGAATTGGCCGTCAAAGTTGGATAACTCTGACGGCCATATTTTATTTACTCGTCAAATATAGCTGGTGATGACGAGTAAAAATGCGCTAAAAAACCTGGAACACTTAAGTTCCAGGTTGTATTTTTATCTTCTTCTGCGTTTAACTTTCTTTTTCTTTTTGCGTTTACGAGATTTGGCTGCATTTTGGAATGATTTTTTAGCCATTCTTCCACCTAAACCATCGCCAAACATTTGATCCATGCCTGCTGGCATTTTACCACCAGATAAACTAGCCATCATTTCACGCGATTGTTTGAATTGTTTGATTAGACGATTGACTTCTTGAAGCGAACGAGCCGAACCTTTAGCGATACGTCGGCGACGACTTTGATTGAGTAAGTCTGGGTCTTCACGCTCAGCTTCGGTCATCGACATAACAATAGCTTTCATATAGTCGAGCTCTTTTTCATCCACTTCTAACTCGTCCATACCTGGTAAATTGCCTACGCCTGGAATCATTTTTAGTAATTGATCGAGTGGTCCCATATTACGCATTTGATCCATTTGTTCAATAAAGTCATTAAAGTCATAGCGATTTTCCGCCATTTTTTGTGCGAGTTCTTCTGCACGCTTTTCATCGACTTCTTCTTGGGCACGCTCAATTAATGTAAGTAAGTCTCCCATTCCAAGGATTCGGTTGGCCATTCGATCTGGATAAAATGGTTCGATGGCATCTAATTTTTCACCGGTACCTGTAAACTTAATTGGTTTCCCTGTGACTTCACGAATAGATAGTGCGGCACCACCACGAGTATCTCCATCAAGCTTCGTTAAAATCACACTGGAAATATCAAGTTGTTTATTAAAGGAATCGGCGACGTTTACCGCATCCTGACCTGTCATTGCATCAACAACTAGGAAAATTTCATCCGGATTTACAGCTGCTTTCACGTCAGTTAATTCCGTCATCAACACTTCGTCAATGTGTAGACGACCCGCCGTATCAATAATTACGAGGTCGCGGTTTTGTGCTTTGGCTTCTTCTAACCCGCGTTGTGCAATTTCAACTGGACTTACTTGGTCTCCCATTGAGAATACAGGAATATTTAATTGTTCACCGATTGTTTGAAGTTGGTCAATCGCTGCTGGACGATAAATATCCGCCGCGACTAACATTGGTTTCATGTTTTTATTTTTTCTTAAAAAATTCGCTAATTTACCCGCAGTGGTTGTTTTACCTGCTCCTTGTAAACCAGTCATCATATAGACAGTTGGTGGAATATCAGAAATAACAACTTCTGCTTGTTCCCCACCCATTAATGCAGTCAACTCATCGTAAACAATTCCTACAACTTGTTGACCTCCATTTAAACTTTCTAATACTTCTTCTCCGAGTGCTTTTTCTCGAATTGATTTTACAAAATCTCTAACTACTTTATAGTTTACGTCTGCTTCTAAAAGAGCAAGTCGTACCTGACGCATTGCGTCTTGGATATCTTGCTCGCTTACTTTCCCTTTTTTACGAAGGGATGAAAATGCATCTTGCAAACGCCCAGTTAAACCTTCAAAGGCCATATGAGCTAGTTCTCCTCTCTTGTTGAATCTTGAACAATTTGATTGATTAATTCATTTAATTGTTCATCCTTTTGATAATTTTCATTAATGTGTGCTTTAATTTTTTCCAGTATTTCTTGGCGCGCTTCGAATTCTTGAAGCAAATGAAGTTTGGCTTCATAATCATTAAATGACTCTTCAGCCCGTTTGATGCTATCATAGATTGCTTGGCGGCTAACACCATAATTATCCGCAATTTCCGCCAACGTATAATCTTCTTCATAATAATCTGACATATATTGCGCTTGTTTTGGAGTTAAGAGTGCGCCATAGAAAGAAAACAGCATATTCATTCGAACCGTTTTTTCAAGTTCCATTTTCTCACCATTTCTTTTTGGATTAACTAATTAAATCTTTAAACATACCGTAGGCGAATTTCTCCGAATCAAATTCATGCAAGTCATTCATCGATTCTCCAAGCCCTACATACTTCACAGGAATATTTAATTCTTTACCAATCGCAAGAACGATTCCACCTTTAGCCGTCCCATCCATTTTTGTTAAAGCAATTCCTGTAATATCTGTGACTTCTTGGAATTGTTTCGCTTGGTTTAATGCGTTTTGGCCAGTAGTTGCATCAAGCACAAGTATGGTCTCATGCGGTGCACCTGGGATTTCTCGTTCAATAATTCGATTCATTTTATCCAATTCAGCCATCAAGTTTTTCTTGTTTTGTAAACGACCGGCTGTATCGACTAGTAAGTAGTCCGCATTTTGAGCTTTGGCTTGATCTAAGGCATCATATACAACAGCTGCAGGATCTCCACCCTGATGCGTTGAAACAACTTCTGCCCCTACACGCTCGCCCCAAATTTCTAATTGACGAATCGCACCCGCTCGGAAAGTGTCTCCAGCGGCTAACATGACTGAATTTCCTTCTTCTATTAATTGATGGGCTAGTTTCGCAATGGTCGTCGTTTTTCCTACACCATTTACTCCGATAAATAAAAGGACCGTTAAGCCATCTTCATTTTTATTAAATTCGACATGATCCGGATTCGTGCGTTCGTATAAGTCAATCATCGTTTTTACAAGTACACGCTCTGCATCTTCAATCGTTCGAATGTTTTCTACTCTAGCTTCATACCGCATGATTTCAGAAATTTCCATGGTTGCTTCAAAGCCCACATCTGATTCAATGAGTAAATCTTCTAATTCTTCAAAAAATTCCTCATCTTCATAACGGAAGCCTGCCATCATTTCCTTAAAGCGACGAGTAAATGTCTTTCGAGGTTTTTCTAAACCTTGTTCATAAGTAGAAATTTCTTCTGCTTCCGTTTGTTGATTTGGTTCAATTTGAATAGTTTCTTCGGATGTCTTTTCTTCTTCTTTTTTCTTGTCTTCACCAGTAAAGACTGATTTTATTCGGTCAAATAAACTCAATTCATTCAGCCTCATTTCTTCATATTTTCTATCATCTCATATTTTACCATAAATCTGAGATAATTCTTAAGGTCTACCAGAATCTCTTTAGAATAATTAGTAGTTGTCCTATGCAATTATACAGTTGCTTTAGACAACGATGTTGATGTCATCTACTTATTCAATACAAATTTATGGATGGCATGTGCCACGCCATTTTCATTATTAGAGGTGGTAATGTAATCCGCCACCTCTTTTACAGCTGGAATGGCATTAGCCATTGCAACCCCGAATCCTGCACTTTCGACTAATGACAAATCATTTTCTTGATCGCCTAGTCCCATAATCTGATGCTTTTCAAATCCTAAGGCTTCGCCAATAAAACGCATAGCTGACCCTTTATCCACACTCGGTGGCAAAACTTCTAAAATAAAATCTTGCGATTTATAAATATTAAATTTCTCATGGTAATATGACGGAATTTTTGGAATTTTTGCATCCAATTCTTCAGCTGGGCGACTCATAACAATCTTATTAATAAAAAATGGTTCGGGTAAATTTTGAATATCAACCTCTTTAAATTGTAAACCAATCTTATTCGTATCTTTTCGTCGGTCAGCCATGTAAATTGATTCCGCTCCTTTCGGATAAGGAGGTTCATAAATGTAATTCAAATCGATAAAATTAACCGGTAGATGTAAATCTTGTCCTAATTCATAGACTTCTTTACATTCTTCACGATTTAAAGTTATTTGATGAACGATTTCACCCGACTGCGTTTTTTGAATCAGCCCTCCGTTATAAGTAATCGCTAAATCCCCTTCATCACGCAAACCAATTTCATCCAGTAAATAATTCATCGCAAGTAATGGTCGTCCTGTACATAAGACAACTTGAACCCCAGCAGCTTTCGCTTTGCGAATGGCTTCAATATTTTCTCTAGATAATGTTCGATCAGAATGTAGTAACGTCCCATCTAAATCAATCGCAATTAATTTAATATCCACTCAATCAATTCTCCTTCAATTTTAAGTGACACCGTCTATGGCTTGAGCTTCATTTAAAGACACGGAAACAATTTTAGAAATGCCTTTTTCCTGCATCGTCACTCCATAGAGTTGATTCGCATGTTCCATAGTTCCCTTGCGGTGCGTAATGACAATAAATTGTGTATCGCCTTCAAATTCTTCTAAGTAACGACCAAAGCGTATCACATTGGCATCATCCAAGGCCGCTTCTGCCTCATCTAATATACAAAACGGTACAGGATTCACTTGAATAATCGCAAATAAAAGCGAAATAGCTGTTAAAGCTCGTTCTCCACCAGATAATAAACTCAAGCGTGTGAGACGTTTTCCAGGTGGTTGCGCAATAATTTCTATTCCTGTTTCAAGTAGATTGTCGGGTTGGTTGAGTACCAACTCAGCGTACCCACCACCAAACATTTTCGGAAATACTTTGGCAAATTCTTCTTGAATACGGATAAAGGTTTCTTCAAATTGTTTTTCAACAATGGCATCCATTTCATCCATCGTATGATACAACTGAACTTTAGCATCAATTAAATCGTTTTGTTGTTTCGATAAGAAAGTATATCGTTCATTCACATGTTCGTATTCAGCCACCGAATTTAAGTTAACTGGACCTAATTCTTCTATTCCTTTTTTCAATAACCGTACTTTCTTTTGTGCTTCTTCTAAAGATATGTCGGGTGTTTCTAAGAGTTTCGCCTCTTCAAATCCAATTTTGTATTCATCCACTAAATAATTGAGGCTATGATCCATCCGCACGTCATTTCTTGAAAGCTCAACGGCTAATTTAGATCTTTCTTCCGCTAAATATTGTTGGCGCCCGTTTAATTTTTGAAGTTGTTCAGATAGCACTGAAGTTTCTTTATTTTCAACTTGTAATCTTTCTTTCACTTCTATTTGCTTTTTTTCAATGGATGACTGTTCAACAATCAACTTTTCTAAATTACTTTCTAATTCTTCTTTAGAATCGACTTCCATTTCCGTACCAAATGATTCGATATCGGCTTTAAGTTCAGTGATTTGCGTTTGATTTTGCTTGACTTGGGATTCTAAATACTGACGATTTGAGCGAATCTCAGCCAATTTCTCGCGCACATCGTTTCTTTTCTCAGAAATTTCTAGAATTGAGCTGGCAATCTTTTCTTTTTCTTCATCAATATTTTCTTGTTCAGAAGATAAAAGTTCCATGCGTCGATTGCTTTCTTCTAACCTTTCAGTAATTTCTTTTAAGTCCGTTTCTAACGTTCCTAGTTGTTTTGAATACGTTTCTAGTAAAGATTTCTGTTCTGATTCTTCAAAAGAAGTCGCTTTTAATTGACGTTCTAAACGATTCACTTCTGTATCTAAATGTTCGACTTCATTTTTTAATTGTTGTTCTTTAAGACGCATTTCCTCACCTTGAATGCGGACAGTGGTTGCTTGTGTTTCTAATTTTTGTAACTCTTCTTCTAATTCTTCTTGTTGGGCTTGCATTTCCAAGACAACTTTTTCATTTTGGTCAATGAATTTGGTCAGTGTGTCCAGTTCTACTTTTTGAGTAAAAATGGGACTTGTCGTATTTTGACGGCCGCCCCCACCTGTCATGGAGCCACCTGCGTTAATAACATCTCCTTCAAGAGACACCACGCGATTTCTGAACTGAGTGGCTCGCGCTATTTTATTGGCAGACTCCAATGTCTCTGCAACAATCGTTTGGCCAAGTAAGTTGTCTATAATGTTTTGGACATCCCTCTTATTTTTAACTAATTCACTTGCTACGCCGATATACCCTGGTAAGGAAGCTATTCTTTCAAGCATTGAATCCGGGATATAGCGTGATTGAATCGTTGTAATCGGTAAAAAAGTGGCCCGTCCTTTTTTGTATTGCTTTAAATAGTTAATGGCCGAACGTCCTGCTTTTTCATCTTCTACAACCACAAATTGACCGCGTGTTCCAAGGACGGTATCAATGGCTTGTAAATAGTCTTTTGGTATTTCAATCAATTCGGCGACCGTTCCAATAATCCCTTCTAAACGGTTTTTCTCTTGCATAATCGCCCGCACACCGGCGTAATAGCCCGCATAGTTTTCTTGCATGTCAAACAAACTACTTTGCTTGGCTTTGGCTCGCTCTAATTCATGGCGTGTTTGCTGTGTCCGCTGGTTTTTTCTCTGATTCTCTTCTTTTTTCTCTATTCGAATGGATTCGATTTCGTTGAACGCATTGAGTAAAGAAAGGAGTTGTCCACTAACGGCTTGATACTCTTCTTCTTTTTCTGCCAGTTTTTCTTTTTGAGTGGAAACTTCTTCTCTAAGAGTTGAAATATGCGCTTGCGTTTTTTCTTCATCCCTTTTATTTCGAGAAAGTTCTTGTTCTAAATATTTCTTCTCGTTTCTCAGGGATGTTTGTTTTTGAAGGGATTCGATATAAGAGCCACGAATTTCTTCCATTTGCTCGGCTTTATCGCCTTCTAAATATTCGCGTTTTTCTTCGAGTTCTTTTAATTCACTCATCAAACGGTTTAATTCATTTGTCTCTTTATTAAACCACTCCATGACCTCCGCTAATTCTTCTTCCAAATTCGAATTTTGCTTAGTCAATCGCTCAATGGCCACTTCTTTTTCATGAATAAAGACTTCTTTATGCCGGGCCTTTTCATCAAATAAATTCAAAGCTGCTTCAGTTCGTTCTCTTTTTCGAACAATTTCAACAAGATTTTGATTTAATTGATCACGTAAGTCTTCGAATTCTTGAAGAGTTGCCTTTTGTTTACTTTGTTTCCGTTCGAACTCTTCTATCTTGTTTAAAACATCCTCTAATTTTTCACCCAGTGCCTGATGTTTCATTTTATCCTGTTTAATTGTTTCAACTAGTTCTTTAATTTTAACAACCGTTACACTCACGTCTAAATCCGTTAGCTGTTCTTTTTGATTGAGATACGATTGAGCAATGTCTGATTGTTTCTTTAAAGGCTCTAATTGCGCTTCTAGTTCATACAAGATATCTTGCACACGGTCTAAGTTTTCTTGCGTCTGGTCTAATTTGCGTTCAGCGTCTTGTTTTCTGACTTTGTATTTATAGACACCTGCTGCTTCTTCAAATATTCCCCGACGGTCTTCAGGTTTTGAATTAAATACCGCTTCAACCTGTCCTTGAGAAATAATTGAAAAAGACTCTCGACCCAGTCCAGAGTCCATAAACAAATCCGAAATATCGCGTAATCGACATTCTTGTTGATTAATCATATATGTCGAATCACCTGTGCGTGAAATCCGACGTAAAACACTCACTTCTTCAAATTCAATATCCAGATAGCCATCTGCATTATCTAATATGAGTTCGACTTCTGCAATATTCAGTGGTTTTCTTTCATGTGTTCCCGAGAAAATCACATCATTCATGCGATCGCCACGTAATCTTTTAGCTGATTGTTCACCCATTACCCAACGGATGGCTTCAATAATGTTTGATTTTCCACTACCGTTCGGTCCAACAATCCCCGTTACTCCATGATTAAAGGTGAGTTCGGTTTTTTCAGGAAAAGATTTAAACCCTTTTAATATAATTTTCTTTAATTGCAATGTGAACTTCTCCTTTAATCCCGACTACTTGTTAATTTTTCAAAAGCCACTCGTGCCGCTTCTTGCTCGGCTCGTTTTTTGGACGTACCGACGCCTCTGCCCATGGGTTCTTTTTGAACCCGAACTTCAACATGAAATTGCCTAGCGTGATCGGGTCCTGTGGCTTCGATCATCACGTATTCAATGAGCGCAACGCCGTCTTGCTGTAAAAACTCTTGCAGTGCTGTTTTGTAATCCATCCCATGAGAAAAATCACCTGCAGTAATCTTTGGAAATAAGAGAGCTTCAAGTACTTTTCGTGCCTGGTCGATTCCTTGATCCAAATAAATCGCACCAACAAACGCTTCGAAAATATCACATAAAAGCGAAGCACGCTCACGCCCATTTGATTGCTCCTCCCCACGACCTAATCGGATATAAGGAGGTAAGCCACTTTCAATCGCCAGTTGGGCAAGCGTTTCTTCGCGAACAGCTGCCGCTCGCATTTTCGTCAATTGGCCTTCGGGTAATTCCTTGTATTCTTTATATAAATAATCCGATACAATTAATTCAATTACGGCATCTCCCAAAAACTCTAAGCGTTCTAAATGTTCAATCTCTTCATTTCGATGATCATTCGCATAGGATGAATGTGTGAAAGCTATTTTTAAAAGTTTTTCATTTTTAAAATGTATATTAAATGTTTCATAAACATGTTCTTTTAAATCCATTTTTTTCACCCTTCTTTTCAATATAATATCTCTATAATTATACGCAAATACACTATAAAATCAAACCCTATCAATGGTTTAAGTATTTGACACACAAAAAGAATCGGCTTTTCGAATGTTGAAAAGCCAATTCTTTTCAGTAGAACCATTTAGATTAAAAATCGTTAAAATTCTGCTCGTCTTCTTCTTCCACTTCTTCAAAGTCACGCGAAATATTGTCGTAAGTTGAGCCTGGTTGTTGGTGTTTTTCTCGTTGCCACGTTTGATTATTTTGACGTGTATTGTCTTTACGAGTTGACGTTTCTCCATTATTTGGACCGGTAAATTTTCTAAATAACCAAACCACAAGGCCTAATAGGACAATTAACCAGAAATAACGGAAAAAGAAAACTATTCCTTGCCCTATCAACATACTGAAAACAAAAAATAGAAGTAAACAGCCTATTGTGGAACAGCCCGTCGAATAAAATACGGGTCCTCCTCTATTTCGATAAAACATCGTCTCACTTCCTCTAATTTCAATCCATCTTTTCATTATTTTACCATAAAGTGCCTCATTTTTAAATCAATGACGGTCTCTTTCGTTCAAAAATAAAAGGTTTTGTGATAAAGTTGGGCTATATAATTTTGAAAAGTTGGTGATAATATGATTACAATTGGTGTAACCGGCTGGAGCGATCATCCTTTAGTCGCCCCGGATAATAAACGGAAACTGGAAGATTATGCGAGTCATTTTCCATTTGTCGAAATGGATACGAGTTTTTATGGGATTCCTTCAAAGAAAAGTATTCAAAGTTGGATAGATAAAACACCAGAATCTTTTCAATTTATTCCTAAAGCCTATCAAGCGATGACCCTACATCAAAAGTGGCAAGACCATTTTGAAAGTGTGGAAGAAATGTTTGATATTTTTAAAGTACGTTTTTATCCTATGATTCGTGAAAAACGAATTAAAACTTTTTTATTTCAGTTTCCGCCCTTCTTTCACTGTTCTCAAAAAAATGTGGACTATTTAGAAAGGGTCAGTGAGTTAATGGGAACATTGCCCGTAGCGATTGAGTTTCGCCATCGAAGTTGGTATAGTGAGGAAAATCGTGAAAACACCTTAGCGTTACTTCGTAAAAATTTCTTTATTCATACAGTTGTTGATCAGCCACAGACTCCGGGAAATAGTGTTCCTAGTGTTTTGGAAAGTACAAATTCTAAATTAACTTTGTATCGTCTACACGGTCAAAATTATTCCGGATGGTTGAACGCTTCGGATGATCCTGACTGGCGAACGACTCGGACGTTGCATGATTATAGTAAAGAAGAATTAATGGAGATAATGGATGGAGCGTTAGAGTTAGAAAAAGAGTCCGATGAAGTCGCAGTGATTTTCAACAATAACTCCGGCGGTCATGCGGCAAAGAACGCCAAAGAGCTTCAAGAATTATTAGGCATTGATTTTGAAGGATTAAATCCCCAACAATTGGGTTTGTTTTAAGAAAGGAAAACTTGAATGAAATTGAACGTATTATATGAAGATAATCATTTACTAATTGTAGAGAAACCACGTAACATGCCGGTACAAGAAGATGCATCCGGTGATTTGGATTTGTTAAATGCTGCCAAGCAGTACTTAGTTGAGAAATACAATAAACCTGGCGATGCATTTTTAGGTTTAGTCCATCGCCTTGATCGTCCAGTGGGTGGAGTGATTTTATTTGGTAAAACCTCCAAAGGCGCTTCACGTATTTCGAATGAAATTCGTTTAAATCGATTGGACCGAAAATATCTAGCGGTGGTTCGAGGTGTGCCCCATAAAAAGAAAGGGACACTGACAGATTACTTGTTAAAAGATACGAAAACCAATACGTCCAAAGTGGTAGGTAAAGAAACCAAAGGGGCTAAATTGGCGAAGTTAGATTATGAAGTCATCGACAGTGATGCCGAAAATGCATTAAGTTTAGTAAAAGTAAAACTACACACCGGGCGCAGTCACCAAATTCGCGTGCAACTTAGTCATATGGGCTTCCCTATCTATGGCGATCAAAAATACGGCCAGAATGTGAATTCACCTGGAGAACAGATAGCACTTTGGGCGCAAGAACTTGCGGTTAAGCATCCGACGAAAGATGAAAAAGTCGTCGTCACTACTCCGCCGCCAAATGAATATCCATGGAATTTATTTAATCTATAAGAAAGAAATACGTAGGAGATAGATTGTCTATCCCCTACGTATTTTATTTATAGACGAGTTAGAATGTCTATCTCGTCTGTAATTTTTTTATTCCCGAAGGAGTCTCCCTGACGGAACGGGAAGTTATACGACTTTTCCACCGAGAGTATCCGTGAAATGTCCAAGTGCCCATTCGTGTCCGGCTTGATTAAAACTAGCGACACCTTGTTCATGTACCACAATTTTGAAGCCTTTGTTGTAGGCGTCAACAGCGGTATGTAAGACACAAATATCTGTACAAACACCAACGATATGCAACTCTTCAATCTTACGGGCGCGCAGTTGAAGTTCTAAATTCGTTCCTGTAAATGCAGAATACCGAGTTTTGTCAAAATATTCAACATTCGCATCGTCTTTAATTTCCTGATATAAAGTCTCTAATTGTCCATAGAGATTTCGTCCCTCTGTTCCAGCAATGTTGTGTGGCGGAAAAAGTTCACTTTCTGGATGATGAGTATCGTTTTCAAAATGCAAATCAATGAGAAAAGCAATATAATCGCCCTGCTCATGAAATTCTTTGGTTAGTTGAACAATATAATCTTCTAAAACTTGCCCAGGTTTTCCACAAGTTAATGCCCCATCTTCTGCAACAAAATCATTCGTATAGTCAATATTTAATAGTGCTTTCTTCATTTTATCGCCTCAGTTTTTTCTTTATTTTAGCATAAAGTTTGATGAAATATAAATATCCGCTTTTTATCTTTCGATTTATTCGGTACAATAGGAATGTTATTTTGTCAAAGGAGAGAAAAAATGAATCAAGAAGAAAGAAATAACCCATTAAGTTGGTTAATCAATTTTTTAAAAGGGATGTTAATTGGATCAGGAGCCATATTACCGGGAGTTAGTGGTGGAGCTTTGGCCGCTATCTTTGGTCTGTACGAACCGATTATTCGATTCTTAGCGGACATGCGGGATAATTTCTGGTCGAACGTTAAGTTTTTAATGCCTGTAGGATTTGGTGCACTGTTTGGTGTTTTTGTCCTTGCCACCCCTATTGATTATGGTTTGCAGTACTATCCTGTCCATGTATTATGGGGCTTTATTGGAGCGATCTTAGGAACTTTCCCAAGTTTATATCGTGAAGCGGGTAAAGAAGGTCGCGAGACAAAACATCTCGTTTTAACAGTTGTAACAGCTGGCGTCTTTTTTATTCTTTTAGTGTGGTCTAATAATAATTTAAATGTAGATATGCCTGAGAATATTTGGTCATGGTTATTAGCTGGCGGAATTTTTGCGAGTGGATTAATTGTTCCAGGATTGAGCCCGTCAAACTTCCTGATTTACTTTAATTTGTATCAACCATTAACCGAAGGCATACGTAAGCTCGATTTTTCAGTAATTATTCCTGTGGGGATTGGTGCTGTAATTGTGATTTTACTCTTTGCACGTATTGTTCGAAATATTATGGATCGTGCATACGCAACTGTTTTTCATTTTATTTTAGGTGTTGTATTAGCTTCTACTGCGATTATTGTGCCAGCCGCTGAACTGTATGAAGGGTTTACGACTGGAAATTATATCGTCGTTGGACTTATCTTCTTGGTCGGTTTAGCTTTAGGACTGTGGATGGGTCATTTAGAAGAAAAATATCAATAATTTATTGCGCTTGAGATTCGAAAGAATCTTGAGCTTTTTTATTTTCTAAAAAATGCAATTATTTCTTAGCTTAAAATTTACGTGCTATAATGCAGTTATTAAAAGTGATTTTCACAGAATGGATGAATTCAAATGACAACTTTATACGATATTTCAGTCAAAGATGCGAATAATGACACCGTTCAACTTTCAACATACAAAGGAAATATACTACTTATCGTAAATACTGCAATTAAATGTGGTTTGGCTCCACAATACGAAGAACTTCAAGCTCTCTATGAATCCTATCAAGACCAAGGCTTTTATGTGCTTGATTTTCCAAGCAATCAATTCTTACAATCGCCTGAATCTTCAGAAGAAACTAATGAAGTTTGTACGCGTGAGTATGGGACTACCTTCCCCCGTTTTGAAAAAGTGAATGTGAATGGCAGTGATGCTAGCCCTCTTTATAAACACCTTAAAAATCAGCAAGGTGGTATGTTTAGTTCCGCAATCAAATGGAACTTTACAAAATTTTTAGTTGATCGCGATGGATCAGTGATTAAACGCTACGCACCGACGGTTAACCCGAAAGAAATTGAAGCGGATATAAAAGTTCTTCTTTAGAAATAAAAACGACTCTTTAAGGAATAGATACATTCCCTATAAAGAGTCGTTTCTTAAATCTTTCATTATTTTCCAAAGTCTTTGTTCAAAATGGTAAAACAAAATACCTATTACACTACAGATCATTAGATTCACTATTGTACCCATAAGCATTGGTAACTCTGGTCGCAATGCTTTAATGGGTTCCCAAAAATAAAGAATTTGTACAAAGAAAATATGGTAAGAAGCCCTACCTATTTTCCGAAGGACTTGAAAAATCACATTCTGATTCGACATAGACGCTCGACGCAACCACATGATTAAGGCGAGTGGATAGAAAAATCCTGGAAGATGTTGACTGTGCCAAAAATGCTCCATCACAAAATGCCAATCAAAATACATAACTCCTGTAATATAAAGGACACTCAGTCCTATTAGCCCATAAAATATCCCGTTTCGAAATCGGTTTTTCTCCCATAAGGCTAGTGCTACTCCAAGGGCAATCGCAAAAATAAAACGTAAAATAAGGATTCGATACAGCTCTTCGTTAATATTAGCTGTCGCACTCATTACTTCTAACCCAGTGCCTAGAAGAAAACTTCCAAAGAGTAAACCTTTCACACTTTTCCGCCCTGCTAGGTAAAAGAAGGGAAGCAGAATTTGCGTTTGAATCGTTAAAGGGACAAAGTAGCTACCAGGTCCGCGTCCCCCTGTGATAAAACGTTGGAAGTGATTTTGTTCCAAAAAATAATCAGGTGTGTCTAGCCATAAAAATAAGGTTTGTACAGTAAAAAAGATCAAATATGGAAAAATCAGTCGTTGAATTCTTCGTAAATGGTACTGTTTATCATTGAAATCCTTCAAAGTTTCATACCCTCGCCTTTTATAGGAATTGGCGAGATTAAGTCCTTGTAAAATAATAAAGACAGGTACAGCTTGCCAAATATGGAATGGTGCGCCAATTTTCAGTAGAAATTCAGTATGAAACGTATGCAAAAGAATGACGGATAAAATCCCTAATCCTTTTATAGCATCAATATTTATACTTCTCATTTTTTTATTCTTCATTTACAAATCGTCCTACTTAAAAATTACTCGAATGACTCGACTTCTAAACTAAAGACTGTTGTAGATTGGAATGTTTCGCCTGGTTCTAACCAGACCGAACCGAAGCCTTCTTGGTTCACGGCATCTGGTAAGGCACAAGTTTCCAATGTGATTCCAGCATGTACAGGTAAAGTCGTTTCCTTATCTGTCACTGGAACTTTTTCAGAATTGTGTGTAAAGATGACAACTACTTCTTCATCGGTTCTCATTTCAAGCACTCGCCCCGAGCTTTCTTCTTTTAAAACCACTGCTGGTGTATTTTTATCTTGATTTAAAACAAATGGATGGTCATATCCTGTTCGGTCTTTAATTTGTTCTTCTTCACTCGCTAATACTTCTGACAAAGTCCTGAATTCTCGTAAATCAAAATCCGTTCCATCAACTTCTCTTAATTCACCGGTTGGAATATTTTCATCATCTAAAACCGCAAATTTATCACTATTGACTTTTAGTTTATGGTTATGAATTAATTCCTGTTTATGGCCATTTAAATTAAAGTACACATGGTTTGTTGGGTTAAACAAGGTGCGTTTATTGGTTTTAGCTTCATAGGAAATAGCTACTTCATTTTGCTCATTTAACGTATAGGTCACAATAACCTCTATATCCCCTGGAAATCCACTTTCTCCATCTGGACTGGTTGTATTTAAAATGAGTGACACTTGGTTTTCCTCTTCTTTAGTCGTAGCTGTCCAGACATGTTGATCAATTCCAGTAAAGCCACTGTGTAAGTTATTCCCATTCTCATTTTTTTCAAGAACAATTTCTTTCTCCCCATCTTGATACGAAGCTTTTGAAATTCGTCCAGAAACCGGTCCGATAATCGCCCCATGGAATGGTCGAGACTGAACAATTTCATCAAGCGTCTCAAAGTTTACCGTAATATTTTCAATAGTTCCTTCTTTATCTGGCATCATTAACTTGGTGATTATGGCACCATAAGTTGTTACGGATAGAGAATAGCCATTGTTATTGGCTAACGTGTATTCAAAAACTTTCGTGCTTTCTAATTCACCAAACAGTTCTTTTTTTATTTCCATCTTTTTTCTCCATTCTCTTCGAAAAATAAAACCAATCCCATAATAAGAGATTGGCTTTTGTATATTTTTTTAATTTTCTGTATACAAATCTCTTGTATATACTTTATCATAAACGTCTTCTAAACTTTCATTGCGACGGTTCGCAATAATAATGTCACTCATTTCTTTGAATTCATCTAAGTCACGAATAACACGTGAATTATAATAAGAATCTTCTTCAAGAACTGGTTCATAAACAACCACTTCAATACCTTTAGCTTTGATACGTTTCATAATCCCTTGGATAGATGACTGACGGAAGTTATCTGAACCTTCCTTCATCACTAAACGGTAAATTCCAACGACTTTTGGTTTCTCATCAATCACTTGGTTGGCAATGAAGTCTTTACGCGTACTGTTTGATTCAACAATCGCACGAATCAAATTGTTTGGAACATCTTCATAATTAGCAAGTAATTGTTTCGTATCTTTCGGTAAGCAGTAACCGCCATAACCAAATGATGGATTGTTGTAATGGTCTCCAATTCTTGGGTCAAGTCCCACACCTTCAATAATAGATTGCGTATCTAAGTTTCGAACTTCTGCATAAGTATCTAACTCATTAAAGAATGAAACGCGCATCGCTAAATATGTATTAGCAAATAATTTAACGGCTTCTGCTTCGGTTGAACGCATGAATAAAACAGGAACATCTTCTGCAATCGCTCCTTGAACGAGTAAATCAGCAAATTTACGTGCACGATCCGAATCTTCACCTATAATGACTCGACTCGGATACAAGTTATCATACAAAGCTTTTCCTTCTCGTAAGAATTCAGGTGAAAAGACAATGTTTTCAGTCTTGTATTTTTCGCGAATTTCTTCCGTATAACCGACAGGAACCGTAGATTTTACAATCATTGTCGCGTTTGGAGCATATTTTAGTACATCCTCAATAACACTTTCTAACGCGGCTGTATCAAAATAGTTTGTTTTTTCATCATAGTTTGTAGGTGCAGCAATCACAACAAACTCAGGGTTGTTTCCATAAGCTTCTTCTTTATCTGTTGTCGCTGTTAAGTTCAATTCTTTCGTTTGAAAGAATTTTTCTACTTCACTATCTTCAATTGGTGGAATTCGGTCGTTGATTAAATTGACTTTCTCTTCCATAATTTCTAATGCACGAACCTCATTGTGTTGAGCGAGTAAGACTGCATTCGCTAAACCAACATATCCCATACCTACAACTGTAATATTTGCCATTCTCTCTTCTCCTTTTAATTGAGTTCCTCTACTTCATTCGTTGTTGCATCACTGATTTCAAGTTCTTCTTTTAATGTTTGGCTGATACGCGATATTTCCGATTCTGGAATAATTTCATAGTAAACGCCGTCCATCATCGTACCCGAACCGCTCATTTGAATTTCTTCAATATTACCAGCTGCACCGCGATAATTGATAAAAATATCTACCATATCGTTAAACTGCATGTTTGTTAAAACATTATTTTCAGTTGTTTGTAAAATGGATTGGTAATTTGTAATGCTATCAAAAGAAGCCACTTTATCTAAAATCGCGACAACTACTTCACGTTGTCGTCCTTGACGTGCGTAATCGCCATCTAGGCTACGCATCCGCGAATAAGCTAATGCCATTTGCCCGTCCATTTGAACCGATTGGCCGACAACAAACTGATACCCACTTTGATTAAATGTTTGAGTAGGAGTCACTTGCACGCCACCTATCGCATCCACAATTTGCTGAATTCCTTGCATATTAACGGATACAAAATAGTCAATGGGAATATCTAAAAGATTTTGAACTGAGTTAACAGCCATTGCTGGACCACCAAATGCGTAAGCATGGTTTATTTTATCGGTTGTTCCTCGACCTACAATTTCTGTATATGTATCACGAGGGATACTTACAATGGTTGTTTTATTTGTAGCTGGATTCATTGTCGCAACCATCATCGTGTCTGAACGACCACGGTCTACTCTGCCCATATCCCCTGTATCAATTCCTAAAAGTAGAATGGAGAAGGGTGTGTCTCCTTTCAAGTCCACTTCTTTTTCTTGACGACTTTCGTGTTGAATTGTTTCTTCTGTTATATCGGAATGAATCGTATTTGTTGTTTTACGTAATTGAGCGAAGACATAGACACCTAGTCCGAATAAGATAACGAATAGAATGAGAAATATCCATAAACAACCACGTCTTTTTTTCTTTGACGTTTTATTTTGTTTCTTCGATCTTCTAGATAATTCATTTGAATTGTTTTCCATTATTTTGGCACCTTTATATGTGATTTTTTTAACTAATGTTTATTATACAATAATTTATTCCTATTTACCAAAAAAATTGTACCAAATAACTGTCTAAAAGGCCAATTTTCATTTCCCTATTCTTTTTCTTAACCATCTTGAAAGTTTAAAGGTCTTTTTCTTGGTCTCTTTTCGTCCAGACACTAACCGTAAGGCTAATTTACTATTTTTATTTCGAAGGGTAACTAGTAAGCTTCGCATAAACCCCGTTTGGTTTTTAAATAATATCGGATCGTTTAATACTTCTTGCATTTGTTCATTGTTTAAAATTTCTAACAAGTAGTTTTCTTGTTCTTCGAAAGTCATCGGATTTAAAGGTCTGCATAAATTTTCAATCTCAAGAAAAAGAGCTTGGAAATATTCAAAGACAATTAGGTCATGAAATTCTTCTTCATAACCCCAGACATTTATAATGCCTTCGAAATGTTTAGCTAGTTTTACGTTCACTTTAAACAGATTTTCTTGATAGTCTTTAATCGATGATTTGCTAGTATGCTGGCAATACGACGTGCGATTAAACGCCACTTGACTTAGATTATTGTAAACATTTAAATTAAAAAATGCCGCTTCCTGTAAAGGAACTGAATAAAACTTAATACGATTTTCAAAAAGGTACTTTTTTCGGTAAATCTTATTATGCAAGGCATAGGGATGAAAATGATGGAAGTTTCGGTAATGATTTCTGAAGGATTTATGGCTTGAAAGATGTGGAAGTCGAGGAAGGTGGTAAGCAGTGCCTTCTAAACTCATTTGAGTCTGATCTTTGAACCCAAAAACAACTAAGTCTGCTTCTCTTTCCTCAGCTAATGCGACATTTGCTTCAAGCATTTTATAATCAAATTGATCATTTGCACTTGCAAAATAAATAAACTCCCCTTTTGCTTTAAACAGGCCTTTATTTCGAGCCACCCCAAAACCCATTTTTGATTGGGAAATATATTCGATAATTAGAGGCTCTTTTTTTGCATATTCTTTACATATTTTTGAAGAATCGTCCGTTGAACCATCATCAATCAAAATTAATTCTAGGCTATATAAACTTTGATTGAGTATGGATTCGATTGCTTGCTTTAATGTATTTTCATTATTATAAATTGGCATAACGACTGAAACTTTGTACACCGTAATCCCATCCTTTTCGCTTCTCGCTGCTAATTATAGCATATTCCTATGTACAACATTTGAATATTTTGTGTGTTCTTTGTAATTTAATATTTGAAAAATATCTGTAATATATCTAAATTATGTTAAAATAAGTACAAATCATTTTGAAGGAGTGTTTAAATGGCAATTTTAGTTACAGGTGGGGCTGGATATATTGGTTCACATACTGTTGTCCAGTTATTAGAAAACAATCAAGAGGTTGTTATTGTTGATGATTTTTCTAATTCAGACCCCGTTGTTTTAGAACGAATTAAAGAATTAACAGGCAAAGATTTTACATTTTACGAGTTAAATTTACTCGAAAAGGAAAAGCTCCAAGACGTTTTCGAAAAACATGCGATTGAGGCGGTTATTCATTTTGCAGGATTTAAAGCGGTTGGTGAATCGGTTGCTGAACCATTGATGTATTATCACAATAACATCACAGGTACCTTAGTATTACTTGAAGTTATGAAGGAATTTGATGTGAAAAAAATTGTCTTTAGTTCAAGCGCTACGGTTTACGGGATGGATAACGAAGCACCATTTACTGAAGATATGCCGACTTCAGCAACGAATCCGTACGGTCAAACGAAGGTATTTATCGAGCATATTTTAAGTGATATGTATGTGGCCGATCCAAAATGGAGCGTTATTTTACTTCGTTACTTTAATCCGATTGGTGCACATGAATCAGGTCGAATTGGCGAGGATCCAAACGATATTCCAAATAACTTGATGCCTTATATTACACAAGTAGCTGTTGGGAAGTTAGATCAGCTTGCGGTATTTGGTGACGACTATGAAACACACGACGGGACAGGCGTCCGTGACTATATCCATGTGATTGATTTGGCACAGGGCCACTTGAGTGCATTGGATTATGCTTTAAGCCATACGGGTGTGGAAGCAGTGAACCTTGGAACGGGTGAAGGGTATTCTGTATTAGACGTCGTCAATGCATTTCAAACAGCAAACGATGTAGAGATACCTTATAAGATTGTAGAACGCCGTCCAGGTGATATTGCGATTGGCTATGCGGATGCTAATAAAGCTAAAGAAGTACTTGGCTGGGAAGCCAAATATTCTTTAGAAGACATGTGCCGTACATCATGGAATTGGCAGAAAAATAATCCAAATGGGTATGCAAAGTAATTAAATAAACAAGCAAAAACGCGAGAACCAATTTTAACCATTGGTCCTCGCGTTTTTTATTACTCTTCATCACTTGGTGTACACATAAATTTCTTAATTGAACGTAAAACTAACTTATTGCTCAGATTAAACCTTAGCCTACAGATCCTTCCATTTCGAAGCTAATTAATCGATTCAATTCAACTGCATATTCCATGGGCAGTTCTTTGGAAATAGGTTCTACGAAACCTACAACGATCATTTCAGTGGCTTCTTGTTCAGTTAAACCTCGGCTCATGAGGTAATATAACTGTTCTTCAGATACTTTAGATACCTTAGCTTCGTGTTCTAAATTCACATGCGAATTGTGAATTTCATTGTATGGAATAGTATCGGAAGTGGACTCACCGTCTAAAATGATTGTGTCACACTCAATGTGTGAATCGGAATTAGTCGCCTTCTCTCCTACATAAACTTGTCCACGGTAGTTGACCGCACCGCCTTCACGAGCGATAGATTTTGAAACAATTGTGCTTGATGTGTTCGGTGCAAGGTGATAAATTTTGGTCCCCGTATCTTGGACTTGCCCGGCTCCTGCCATGGCCATAGTCGTGACGGTTCCTTTAGCGCCTTCGCCTTTTAAGAAGATACTTGGATACTTCATCGTCGTTTTAGCGCCAATATTTCCATCCACCCACTCAACAGTTGCGCCTGCTTCCGCTGTCGCTCGTTTAGTCACTAAATTATACACATTGTCCGACCAATTTTGGATGGTGGTATAACGACAGTAAGCATCTTTTTTCACGATAATTTCAACAGTTGCTACATGCAATGAGCTTGCCGAAAAAGTAGGAGCGGTACACCCTTCAACGTAATGCACGCTAGCCCCTTCGTCCACCACAATCAATGTCCGTTCGAATTGTCCCATGGCTTCTTCATTCATGCGAAAATACATTTGAATGGGCACTTCGACTTTGACATTTTTCGGTACATAAATAAACGTTCCACCCGACCATACTGCCCCGTTTAACGCCGCTAATTTATTGTCTTTGTAAGGCACAACTGTTCCGAAATATTCTTTAAAAATATCAGGATACTCTTTTAGTGCAGTATCGGTATCCATAAAGACAATCCCTAACTTTTCAAATTCCTTTTTCATATTATGGTAAACAACTTCCGATTCATACTGAGCGCCTGTTCCAGCTAAATATGCCCGTTCTGCTTCAGGAACTCCAAGACGCTCAAAGGTTTCTTTAATTTTTTCAGGTACATCATCCCATGTGCGAGCTGGTTTATTCGAAGGTTTCCGGTAAAATGTATAGTCATCAAAATCAAGCTCTGACAAATCCGCCCCCCAAGTAGGCATTGGACGCTCTAAAAAATGTTTATAAGCTTTTAAACGATAGTCAAGCATCCACTCCGGCTCATTCTTTTTAGCTGAAATATCACGCACGATTTCTTCCGTTAAGCCTTTTCCTGTGTCATATAAGGACTCAATATCATCGTGAAAGCCATACGCATATTCCGTTCTTGTTGGTACATTTTCATGCATTTTAGTAACCTCTCCTCTTCTACTCCGTTTTTATTTCGGCTAACCCTTCCTCAAGCGCATGCCAAGATAAGGTTGCGCAGCGAATCCTCGTCGGAAATTTGGAGACGCCTTCTAAATAAACAGCATCCCCTAAGGGTTTTGTATTGATCTCTTTATTTCCTTTTACCAACTCATAAAAAGTTTGAATAATATCAAGGGCTTCTTCTAGAGTTTTTCCTGAAATAATTTCTGTCATCATACTTGCACTGGCGATGGATATGGCACAGCCTTGCCCTTGAAAACTGACATCTTCAAGGACTCCATCTTTTAAGTTGAACTGTACAACGACCAAATCACCACAAGAAGGATTAAAGAGTTCAAATTCACCTGTTTTTTCGGTTAAGGTTCTTTTATTACTGGGATTTTTTGAATGTTCTTTAATAATTGTTTGATACAACATAGCTAAACGTTTTTCATTCACTCGTCAAAAAACTCCTTTGTTTGCCTTAAAGCTTCTACAGTGTAGTCGATTTCGTCTTTAGTATTGTAGAAATTTAGACTCATACGAGAAGTGGCCATCACATCAAGCTGACGCATGAGTAACTGCCCACAATGGTGTCCAGCTCGAATGGCGATTCCTTCTAAATCAAGAGCCGTAGATAAATCGTGTGGATGGATGTCTCCAAGATTAAATGATAATACGCCAATACGTTTTGAAAGGCTATTCGGTCCATAGATTGTAAGACCGTCTACTTCAGACATTTTCTGGTAAAGGTATTGAAATAACTCTTGTTCGTGATGTTCAATATTTTTCATACGTATATCCTTTAAATAATCAATGGCTGCTCCCAACCCAATGGCGCCAGCAATGTTTGGCGTTCCTGCTTCAAATTTATGAGGAATCGTTGCCCAAGTACTTTCTTGTTCTTCTACTAAAGCAATCATTTCACCGCCAAATTCAGCAGGCTCTACTTCCTCTAGCCATTCCATTTTTCCATATAAGATTCCGATACCTGTTGGTCCTAACATTTTATGTCCTGAGAACACATAAAAATCAGCATTTATTTCTTGAACATTCACTTCAAAATGGCCAACGGCTTGCGCACCATCAATGATAACGATTGCTCCTTGTTCTTGTGCTATCTCTGTCATTTTTTGTACTGGATTGATCGTTCCTAAAATATTAGAAGCATGAGTAAAAGATACGATTTTAGTTTTGTTCGATAATTTATCTCGATAGTCTTCTAAATCAATCTGGCCATCCGCTGTCAGTTTAACATAGACTAATTTCGCCTTTTTCTCTTTCGCCAGCTGTTGCCAAGGAATGATGTTAGAATGGTGTTCCATGTAAGTTA
>DAIOTF010000011.1:5786-9487 GCA_036752165.1 Atopostipes sp. | reverse complement strand
TGAGGTTTTTGAGTCGTCGCTGCATTGTCTAAATAAATTAGCGGTCGCTCATTTACTTCTCGTTTTAAAATTGGAAAATCTTTTCGTATCTTTGTCCAATCAACTTTCATAATTAGCCAACTTTCGGTCAATCGTTTCGATAAATTCTTCGCGAACTTCTTTTACAGAAATTTCAGAAAGAACAATACCTAAAAAGCCGCCAATAATTAGTTTTTCGGCTTCTGTACGTGCAAGCCCACGACTCATTAAATAATACAGTTGATCCTGGTCGACTCGACTTACTGATGCCGCATGACCGGCTTGAACTTCATACTCATCAATTAAAAGTATCGGATTCGCATCCGCTCGCGCTTCATCTGAAAGCATCAGCACACGAGATTCTTGTTGAGCATCACTATGTTTGGAGTCTTTTAAAATATGTCCAATTCCATTAAAAGCAACCGTAGACGCGTCTAAAGCCACTCCGTGTTGGAAAATATTCCCAATCGTATGGCTTCCAATATTCGTCACACTTGCATTCACTGCTTGGATTTGATTTTGGTAAGAAAGGACGACCGTTTTGACATCCGAAGAAGAACCTTGTCCTTCAAGGTGTACTTGAATATCTTCTATCACGTCTCCTTCACTCATAACGCCAATAGCGAAATTAACAGTAGCATCTTTTTTTGTTGTGGCTTCTCTTTGAACAAATGCAGTCGTATTTTCACTAAACTGATCAAATGACGTATATTGAATATTCGCACCCGTGTCTGCTAAAATTTGTACGGCGATATTAGCTGAAGCTTTCTCTTCATTGTCCATGCTTGTATAGCGTTCAATAATTTCAATGGCTGAATTTGCCCCAGCATAAATCAGTACTTGTCGATTGGTCTGTTTTTGGGTTAAGTTGTTCAGCTCAAAAGTAAGTTCAAGTGGTTGAATAGCCTGCGTATTTTCCGGGATATAAATAAATAGACTGTCCGTTAAATAAGCCATCGTGAATGCTTGGAATAAATTTTCAAAACGAGTAAAAGCTGCTTCATGATAGAGCTTTGAAAAAAGGTCTTCATTTGTGGCAGTAGCTTGTTCAAAATTCGATATTAATATATTTTTATCTCGTAAATCTTCGTTGATAATTTTCGAAATATTGCCTTCTGATTTTTTTTCTAATATAGAAGGTAACTTCCATAAATCCCAATCGAAATAATCCACTCGTTCAATTATCGGTGCCTGAAGCTGATTCAGTCGTTTAAAAGCTTCTAGGCGATTATTTAATAGCCATTCGGGTTCATTCAACTGTTTAGAAAGACTCTTTACTTTCGTATCATCTGTTGTAAATGTTTGTTTATTTCCCATCTCTACCCTCACTCTTCCATCGCTACATTTAAACCTAGTTCCTCAGCAATCCCTTTATAGCCTTCTTTTTCAAGACGCTTGGCCAGGTTGGCATCGCCACTTTTAACTACTTTTCCATCCATTACAATGTGAACAAAATCAGGAACTACATAATTTAATAACCGTTGGTAATGCGTAATCACGATCGCACCAAAATCATCGCCACGCATTTCATTTATACCGGTAGAGACCGATTCTAAAGCATCAATATCTAATCCCGAATCAATTTCGTCTAAGATCGCAAATTTGGGTTCGATCATTAAGAGTTGTAAGATTTCATTTCGTTTCTTCTCGCCTCCAGAAAAACCTTCATTCAAGTATCTTAAAGCCATTTCTTCAGGCATATCTAAAAGCGCCATCTTTTCATCTAATTTCTCAATGAAATCTCGAACATTTACTTTATCGTCTTCATCGCGAGAGGCATTCATTGCCGCACGTAAAAATTCGGCATTTGTAATTCCTGGAATTTCACTCGGGTATTGAACCGCTAAGAATAAACCAGCGCGTGCACGTTCGTCGACTTCCAATTCTAAGATATTTAAATCATCTAGCCAAATTTCTCCATCGGTTATTTCAAAGGCCGGATGCCCCATAATTGCCGCGGCTAAGGTCGATTTCCCGGTTCCATTCGGTCCCATAATCGCATGGATTTCACCGGTATTTATAGTTAAATCAAAGCCTTTTAAGATTTTTTTATCTTCAATTGAAACATGTAAATTTTTAATTGTTAAAGTTGACAAATTTAATCCCTCATCTCTTTTTAGTAAAAAGTACGTTAGCCAAATTATACATTAATTCACAATTGATTTGAACCTTTTACGTCTAACTCATTTATAATTTAGTTTATGTACGAGTTAGCTCTATGAATAAAGAAAAAAGATTAACCTCACGTATAAAGGTCAATCTTTTTCAAACAGTATTAATCTTTTTGCATGGTTAGAATTTCTGGACCATTTTTTGTGATCGCAATCGTATGTTCGTACTGACAGCTTAGTCCGCCATCTTCTGTACGAGCTGTCCAACCATTGTCGTCCATTTTTGACTTCCAAGTACCTGTATTAATCATGGGCTCAATTGTTAAAGTCATGCCTTCTTTTAGACGCGTTCCTTTACCAGCGATACCATAATGAGGAACGCTCGGTGCTTCATGCATTGTCGGGCCAATGCCGTGGCCTACAAATTCACGAACAACTGAGTAGCCTTTCGGTTCAACAAAGTTTTGAATGGCTGCACCAATATCACCAATACGGTTACCAACTTGAGCTGCTTCGATTCCTTTGTATAGCGCTTCAAGGGTAACGTCCATTAAGTTTTTAACTTCTTCTGTACCCTTTCCTACTACATAGGCCCAGCATGAATCTGAAAATGCGCCATTTAAGTCAATGACCATATCGACTTTCACTAAGTCATTTTCTTTTAATACTTGATCCGTTGGAAAGCCGTGACAAATTTCGTCATTGATACTGACACATGTTGCGTACTCATACCCTTGGTAACCAATTTGAGCCGCTACCGCTCCATTGTCTTCTATGATTTTTTCAACAAACTGATCAATATCATGACCTGTAATTCCTGGTTTAATAAAATCTCTTAATTGTTCATGAATTGAGGCAAGTAATGCACCTGACTCTTTCATTGCGTCGATTTCTCTTCTTGATTTTCTAGTAATCAATGTCTATCAAACTCCTTTTAAATATCTATCTGGTTAATTATAGCTTAAAAAGCACAAGATATCAGCAATTATCTCTAAGATTGCTGTTTTAATTTAAATTTAGATAAGTCATACAAAACTAGATTTATTCAGCGGTCTCCGTTATGATTAAGCTAATTTACACAGAAGGAGAACATGCAATGAAAAATCCAGCACAGACTCGTAAACATTGGGTCATTTTATTATTTGTTGCCATGATGATGGGCTCTTCTCTAGGCCTTTTGACGAATGGAAATGGTGTTTTTTATGCACCGATGGAACGAAGTTTAGGAATTGCACGTGGAGCGATATCATTACATACAACGTTTAAATCTTTTGCTACAGCATTTGCTTCGCTGACTATTCCATTTTTGACTGAGCGTTTTGGTTTCAAGAAGGTTTTGGCCTTAGGCGTCATACTTGGGACCATAGGAACAGCTTTGATGAGCTTTTCAAATAATTTATTCTTGATTTATGCTTTAGGCGTCGTTCGAGGACTCGGTACAGCTTTTTACTCGATGGTTCCGATGTCGATGATTTTATCTCGTTGGTTTGATAAAAATAGAGGGCTTGCAACAGGATTGGCCTCAGGAACAAGTGGTATTGTAGGTTCGATTTCAGCTCCTTTACTCGCTTT
>DAIOTF010000011.1:0-5686 GCA_036752165.1 Atopostipes sp. | reverse complement strand
ATGTATATGAATTCGCATTTTCCTGGTTATGGTGAATCGGTTGGTTTATCCACTGAAATTGCCAGTTTAATGCTTTCAGGGGCAATGATAGGAAATTTAGTCTGGAAAACGATTTTTGGCTTGATAAGCGATCGTTTTGGATCAGTCAAAGGTTCATTAACAATGTTTGCGGCTACTTTTATCGCTTTTGTGTTGATGATTGTATTCCGAAATCCAGCAGCCTTAATCTTTGGTAGCTTTATGTTTGGAGGGTCATTTGCGATTAGTGGTGTCGCCTTGCCAATTTTAACGACACACTTTTTTGGCCCAATTACAGGTCCAAATATTTATTCAAAAGTGAACTTTCTTGCGAGCTTTGGTGGTGCGTTCGGTGTAGGAGCTACAGGGTTAATCTTTGATTATACAGGCTCATACATTCCTGCCTTTGTCGTAGCACTTGTACTGATCGCAATCAATGGGATTGTGCTTGTATTAGCTCAGAAATATTTTGTAAATAAAGAAAAAGATGAAAGGATGAATTCCTATTGAATAAAAATAAACCATGGATTATCTTATTGCTTACATCTTTAATGGTTGGAGGCTCGATGGGGTTAGTCATGAACTTATCTGGTATTTACTATACGCCAATGGCAAATGACTTGGGTGTTTTACTTGGTTCTGTTTCCCTTCACGGAACTTTTCTGTCGTTTTCACTTGCATTTGCTTCATTAACCATTCCAAAAGTTTTTGAAAAGTTAGGCTTGAAGAAGATGTTACTTATAGGAACGGTTTTATCTGTTGTTGGAACATTCCTAATGAGTTTTGCTTTCAACGTCTATATTACTTACATAGCTGGAATCATTCGTGGTGCAGGTATTGCTTATATTTCCTATGTGCCAATGTCTATGATTTTAAATCAATGGTTTGAGGAAAAAAATGGGCTAGCCATTGGCTTAGCCTCTGGTTTTAGTGGCGTATCCGGGGCGATAGCTGCTCCTTTATTTACGCTACTTATCGAAAGTAATGGCTGGCGGTTTGCGTTTATGATAAATAGCCTGGTCATTTTATTATCTGTCCTACCGATTCTTCTCTTCCCTTTTGAAATAAACCCGGCGGATGAAGGAAGTCAACCCTATGGCTATAATGAAGCAGGCAGAAAGAAAGTGATTCATCGGTCAGAAATGAAAGAGGTCTCGCCTACTAATTTTATCTTTATTGCGTTAATGGTGATTGCCTTTTTAAATACATTACTTGTTATGATGAATGCACACTTCCCTGGTTATGGAAGCAGTTTAGGTTTTACTCCTGAAGTGGGAAGTCTCATGTTATCAGCAGTTATGATTGGAAATCTGGTTTGGAAAGGGCTTTTTGGGGCTTTAAGTGATTGGATTGGACCGACAAAGACCTCTTTATTTGTGATGATTGTTTCTGCCCTCTCTATTTTTATGATTATTTCTTGGACAGCACCTCTTCCCTTACTCCTTGGTAGTTTTCTTTTTGGAGCGACTTTTTCTATCGGTGGCGTCGCAATGCCTATTTTATCAAATAAGTTTTTTGGTCCCATCGCGGGTACAAAAGTCTATGCTGTTGTTAATTTTCTAGCTTCCGCTGGTGGAGCTGTTGGTGTTTCACTTGTAGGCTTTATTTATGACTTGACCGGAACTTACGTTATGGCTTTTTCTTTAGGCCTATTTATTAATTTAATCAATTTTGTTTTGTTGTTATTTGCGAAGCGAAGGTTTGATCGAGAAAATATTGCTTAATCCTGTGGCTATTTTTGATATACTTAGATTAAATCGAAGAGAAAGAAGTGGTTTAAAATGACTCGAGTAATGATTGTATATGCGAGCTTGACGGGAAATACCCGTATGGGTGCTGAGATTTTAGAAGATACATTTAAGGAGTTAGGAGCCGAAGTTGAAGTGATCCAAAGTTATGATGCGGATCCTTTTGATTTTGAAGATGCTGATATCTGTGTGGTTGGAACGTATACTTACGGGACGGATGCAGATTTACCGGATGAAATTGTGGACTTTTATGAGGAACTGGAAGATGTAGATTTAACGGATAAAGTCTATGGGGCTTTTGGTTCTGGAGATACATTTTATGTCGGGAAATTCTGTTTGTGTGTGGATGATTTTGAAGAACAATTTGAACGCACAGGTGCTAAAAAAGGTGCAGAAGGTGTAAAATATCATTTGGATCCCGATGAAGAAGCAACAGAGGCTTTGAGAAATTTTGCGAAAGAGTTAATGGAAAGTTATAATTAATGGATTCAGACGAAAATATTCGTTAAAATAAGTCTGTTATGCTTTTATAAAACAACTATTGGAGGAAAAGATATGGTATTGCCAAACTTTGAAGAAAATCTTAAAAAATATGCGGAGCTCTTAGTGGCTACAGGTGTGAATGTTTCAGAAGGTCACACAGTTTATTTATCGATTGATGTGGACCAAGCACCACTTGCTCGTTTAATTTCACAAGCAGCTTATGACAAAGGTGCGAAGCAAGTGATTATAAGCTGGGCGGATGATGAATTAAGTCGTCAAGCGTTTAATAATCAAGATTTAGAAACATTAAAAGAGGTTCCAAATTATAAAATTGAAGAAATGAATTATCTGCTTGAAAACAATGCAAGTCGTATTAGTGTTCGTTCTTCGGACCCAGATGCATTCGCCGGAATTGATCCTCAAAAAATGGCAGAAACGCAAAAATCTCGCGCAGCAGCTATGCGCCCAATGATGGATGCGACGCAAGCGAATAAAATAAGCTGGTTAGTGGCTTCTGCTGCCGGTGAAGAATGGGCGAAGAAAGTATTCCCTAATCTAGAATCGACTGAAGAGCAAGTTGATGCTTTATGGGACGCAATTTTCAATGCGGTTCATTTATATGAAGAAGATCCAATTGCTTATTGGGAAGACAAAGTTGAATTATTGCAATCGAAAGCGGATGAATTAAACGAAGAGAAATTCACTGCACTACACTTTAAAGGTGAAGGAACAGATTTAGTGGTGGGTCTTCCTGAGAAACATCGTTGGGAAGGTGCAGGTTCGACAAATGCTCAAGGTGAAGTATTTGTTGCGAATATGCCTACCGAAGAGGTCTTCTCTGCCCCAGATGCGAATCGTGTAGACGGAGTGGTTGTTTCAACTAAGCCATTAAGTTATGCGGGATCAATTATCGAAGGTATGGAATTCCATTTTAAAGATGGAAAAGTAACAAAAGTTTCTGCTGAAAAAGGGGAAGAAGTTCTAAAACAATTACTCGAACAAGATGAAGGAGCTTCTCGCTTAGGTGAAGTTGCTTTAGTTCCAGATGAATCTCCGATTTCACAATCAGGCTTAACATTCTTTAATACGCTATTTGACGAGAATGCTTCTAACCACTTAGCTTTAGGTTCAGCTTATGCCTTTAGTTTAGTGGGCGGAACAGAAATGTCTCGTGAAGAATTAAATGCAGCTGGTTTGAATGAGTCAAACACGCATGTTGACTTTATGATCGGTTCAGATAAGATGGATATCGATGGCATTAAAGAAGACGGTTCAACAGTACCTGTGTTTAGAAACGGTACGTGGGCTTAATTTTTTAAAATAAATAGATTTGGAGTACGGATCAGTGAAAATTGATTCGTGCTCTTTTTTGTGTGTATGTGATTTCAACATTCGAATTCGTAGCTATAAAAACTAGTAACCAATCAAAATACAATTATTTTTATTTTCTCGAGGCATATGCCTTTTCTCAAGAAATGACTTTTGCTATTCTTAAATTAATCAAAATAAAGGAGAGTGGTAGAAATGATTTGGACATTAATCGGTTTATTATTACTATTTTGGGTTCTAGGATTAGTATTCGAAATTGGTGGCGCACTTATTAACGTACTACTCGTCATCGCACTTATTGTATTTATCTTCAATATGATCACAGGACGAAAAAGATAGCTTATTATATCTAATAAAAAAGACGATTCCTTAGGGGATCGCCTTTTTTATCTTATTTATTTGAATTAATCTTCTCCAGATACATCTTGACCATCGAATTTACGATAGACATCAATGAATTCAATCGCTAAATCTTTTGTCGTAATAGCATTCATTAAATGGTCTTGTCCGTGAATCATCAATAATGACAATTCAACATCATCTTCACTTGCTTCTTTTGTAAGTAATTTTGAATGAGATTTTTGTGCTTTAATAAGCGCTTCTTCTGCAGACTCAATTAAGTCAATTGCTCCTTCAAAATCTCCTGACTTAGCTGCTTGAATGGCCTCTAATGAAGAGCTTTTTGCATCTCCACCATGCATAATCATACCCATTACTGTTTCTAAAATTTTTCCATGTTCGTCCGACATATACAGTCCCCTTTTATAATTAATCGTTCTAGTTACTCATCTAGTAAATCCAGTGCCGTTTGTAAAACTTTTTCGCCATTAACCATCCCGTAGTCTTGCATATTAATGATATCAACGGGAATATTTTTGCCTTCAACCTTTTTTTCAAATTGAGATTTCATAAATCTAACCTGTGGCCCAAGTAGCAGAACATCAATATCTTTTTTAGCTAAAATAGCATCCGCTTCATTCGCAGAATTCGCAAAAATTTCTGCGTCAATGCCTTTTTCTTTTGCAGATTTTTGCATCTTTGAAACTAAAAGAGATGTACTTAAACCAGCAGCACAGATTAACATAATAGTTTTATCTGCCATTTAATTCTCCCTCCTATTCAATGAATATTAAACGGTTCATAATTTTGAGATCGTTCACACGTTTTGTTACTTTCATTATAGTCATATAAATGATTGATGTCTAATAATACTTATCTTAGCTTATTTTTTAGCTTCATTTAAAGTAATTGAGACGATTTCAGGTCGATTATTTATTCGAAAAGGAAATGAAGAGTTTCCTACCCCACGAGAAACGATTAATCGACTAGTTGGATATTGTTCATTGGTGAAAATCCCAAAGTCATAGTGTGGATTGAATCCTTGCCCAGGAGCAAACAACCCTCCAATAATTGGCAAAATTACCTGTCCCCCGTGCGTATGACCGGATAAAATTAAATCCGGGCGCTTTGAGTCATCTTCGAGGTATTTTTCAAAAAAATGGGGATGATGAGTCAATAATATCTTAGGTTGTTTTTTACTGTCTGTAGGTATTTTAATCTGGTCTAATGGACTTTTTTGGTGATCGAGAGCATTCTCATACGCTGTCAGACCCATTAGCCAAAAGCCGGCCCCTGGCTCCCCAAATGATATCCATTCTGCTTTATTGTTTAACAATTTAGCTCCAGCAATTTTAAGTACTTCTGCTAATTGTTTCTTATGATCATTTCCCAAATCATGATTCCCATATACAGTATAAGTAGGCGCTACTTTCGCTAATTGTGAAACTAAATCTTTCGCATGTTCAATCGCTTTTTCATTATCTGATGCATGAATAATGTCTCCGCCAAATAAAATAAGATCAGGACTTAAATTCTCCACTTGGATAACTAATCGATCGATATATGTATGCGGAGTATTGTCTCGAAAATGAGTGTCTGAAAGAAATGCAATTTTCTTCCCTTTTAGCGAAGGATGCAAGCGAGGCATATGAATAGTATATGTAGATAATGACACCCTATTGTTTTGAATATATAAATAAATAATGATTAAAAGTAAGATTCCAAGTATTAACCCTATATCCACTGTTTTCACCTCGTTAAATTTTACT
>DAIOTF010000010.1:0-35697 GCA_036752165.1 Atopostipes sp. | reverse complement strand
CAGAAAAACAAAAAATACACGATATCCTTAAAAAAGATATCATGTATTTTAATTTCTTGAATTAATTCAATGTATTCATATTATTTGCAGCTTCCATTTCAACTTGGACAACTCTCGGTTCACCATCACGGTAGAATTCTACTTCTACAGTTTCTCCGACTTCTGTTGTATACAAAGTTTGTCTCAATGTTACACTATTTGGAGTAGCCTCTCCACCGAAGCTAACAATGACATCTGCGGGCTCTAATCCTGCATTTGAAGCTGGACTATTGTTGGCAACTCGAGTAACTACTACACCCTCTGTTACGTCTTCAGGCAAGCTCAATTCTTGCATCCGCTGTGTTTGGGAGATAAGTGATAAATCGATCATTGTAATTCCTAAATAAGGACGAATCACTTCCCCATTTTGTTCCAATTGATTAATTACGTTAATTGCTTCATTACTAGGAATCGCAAAGCCCATTCCTTCAATAGTCGCAGAAGATATTTTCATGGAGTTAATTCCAACTACCTGCCCGGCTATATTAATGAGCGGGCCACCTGAATTACCTGGGTTAATTGCAGCATCCGTTTGAATAGCTGTCATTTCCCAATCCGATTCCCCGTCACTATTGATATCTACAGGTACTGTTCGATTCACTCCTGAAATAATACCCGAAGTCACCGATGATGCAAATTCTGTTCCAAGAGGTGAACCTATCGCTATTGCAGGCTCTCCTATTGTTAAATTGTCTGAATTACCAAATTCGAGAGCTGTATTCGCATATTCAGCATCAATAGACAAAACAGCTAAGTCCGTCCAAACATCTCTTCCTTCAACAGTTGCTGGTACACGCTCCCCATCCGCGAGTAAAATATCTACTGCGTCTGACCCATCAACCACGTGGTTATTGGTAAAAATATAAGCATAGTCATCTTCTATCTTGTAAACTGCTCCACTACCTGAACCCGCTTGTAGATATTCTTCCTGACTAGCTTGGCCTCCATAGAAACTTGACCATGAGTTATAATCATTTCTTTGTAAATTAATGACAGAAACAACTGCACCTTCACTCTGTTCAACTGCTTCTGTAATTCCACTCGTTACATTCACTTCAACATTTGAAACCTGAACTTCTTGAACCTCTTGTTGCTCTTCTTCAACCGTTTCTTCTGTTCCTTCTTCTGTTGCTGGCATACAGCCAGCTAAAATGAATGGTACGGCAGACAATACAAATATCTTTTTAAATTTTGTAAATGCCATATTTATTCTCCTTCTACTTTCAAGACTTGAAAAAAATATTCTGTCCTTACTATTATTCTATAATTTTGTGAATTCTTTTTGAAAAGAATACTAAATTTCTTAGTTCATTTTACCATGTTTTTGATGAAAATGCAGTTTTAGCATCATACAGATGCTTATGAAAAAACTAGCTCTCTGAAGAAAGCTAGTCTCAAAATTAATTATCAAGTTATAACGAAAACAATGGTTGTGCTTCATCTGGATCCGTATCATAAAGATAAAATTGATGATTTACACCTTTATCCTTACGGTACAGTACTTCTTCAGCGGTATCATAAGCAATTTCTTTCATGTTATTTTCACGGCTTAAGTGACCCAGATAGATTCGACGCGTATTGTCACCAATCATATCGGCCATCGCAAGCGCACCGTCTTCGTTGGATAAATGACCTTTATCACTGATAATTCGTTGTTTCAATGACCATGGATACTTACCCATACGAAGCATAGAGACATCATGATTACTTTCAATTAAGTAGGCATCCGCATTTTTCAATGCATCGCGCATACGATCACTGACATAACCTGTGTCAGTCAATATAACAAAACGTTTATTGTTTTTTTGGAAAGTATAAAACTGAGGATTAATCGCATCATGCGAAATTCCAAAGCTCATAATATCGATATTTCCAATCGTTTTAAGCTCTTCTACGTCAAAATGAAATTTGTGCTCAGGTTTTATTTTACCCAGTTTAGGTTCCATTGCTTGCCATGTTTTTTCATTCGCATAAATATCTAAATTATATTTTCGCGACATGACTCCTACACCATGGATATGATCTGAATGCTCGTGACTGACTAGTATCGCATCCAAATCTTTAGGGTCTCGACCAATTTGGCGAAGTAATCCTTCTGTCTTTTTCCCCGTTAAGCCACAATCCACTAATAACTTTGTCTTATCCGACTCAATATAGATTGAATTTCCGGAACTTCCACTGGCTAAGATACTGATTTTTAAATCTTGGTTGGTTAAGTCTTTTTTTCCTGCATGTAATAAACTCACTCAAAAAATCCTTCCGCTAAGCTTTTTCTTTAACTGTTACGAATCTGTATCACTTTCTGATTCTTCTCTCTCTTCTGTCGAATTCTCTTCTCTATCTGAAGAAACGGCAGATTGCCTTATAATTGTACCACTAACGGCATCCACTCGAAAGGTCGATCTTTCAGATGCATAATCAATTTGAATTAACCAAGCAGGGCTATACATACTCAGATCTTCTAAATGAAGGGCTCGTCGATAAGTAAGTTGAGGCTTTAATACCTCTGAACCTTGTCTAATCTCATTATTTAAAAACAAGATTTCAATTGCTCGTTGACCATTGATGAGCCTTAAAGGATTCCCTTGACGAGTCTCGGGTCCAGCATAGGTCTGCTGGAATGAAATAATTTCTCCCGCTTCATTTACAAATAAAGAAATCTCAGACGTTCCATCTGCAATCGGTATGCCATCTATAACATGATAAAACACAAAACGTCGTCTCGCTTCATCATAGCCACCATTTACATATTTTTCCCCATACATGACATCCTCAGATAAAACAAAAGCATCGATTGTTGCCCTATCCTTCTCCGTAAAGCCCTCTTTTGGATTTCCTTCTAGAACAATTGGATTGGATGGGAAACTTTCATAATACACCCCATCCTCATCAATTGTTCCAGTTAATTTATCTGACTCCTCTAAGGTTCTTTCTAATAACTCATGTGTATTAATTTGAAGGGAATAAACTTCTCTTCCCTCTACCTCTGTTCCTTCTAAATTAGGAAGAGTAATATTTGAGCTAGATAAACTAGCGATTAAATCTTCCCCATTTGCAGGTTGAGTCGATGTATCTTGAATGTCTACCCTTCCAACAATGCTTATAATTAAATATAAATTTAACAAGCCAAAAGCGAGGATAAAAATATTGGCGATTCGCTTAAAATCCATTGATATCACCTGCCTCACTAACTTGTAAGAAATTTTCTAATGTTTGCCATTCATCATTTATTTGCACATACCAGCTAGGATTAAAGTAAATGACTTGGCTATCCTCGTCGCTTTCAACCCATGTGTACCCGATACAAATATTTTGAATATCGCTAAGTGCTCTCCCTTGTAATCCGGTTTGAAGCTGATTCACTAATTCAGTACCCGATATTAAGACCCCTGTTGGTGAACCTTGAATCGATAATGGCGTGTTAATATATCGAATGGGTAACCGTAAGTTCGTTACACCACTTTCAACCACACCCACTTCTGAAACGGTCTCATTTCCCGTTGAATCAAAAACTGGAAATCCGTCAATTTCCCGATGAAATTCAAGAAAAGAGGTCTCTAAATCATAATGAGACAATACAAAAGTATCGGACCAATTTTCAAAACGATTGAGTTGTTCAAAACTTCTTCTAAAACGACTGGTCGCATCTAGGCCATCTGGGTCTGAAATTTGCCGAAAATAACTTATCGTATTGTTGTTTTGATTAATGGTTACTTCCTTCGTTAAATCAATATAACGCGTCACTCCGTTTTGAGAACGTCGATCTACTTGAGATGTATCTGGAAAGAAGTTTTCAATATAAATAGAATCAGGGAATCTATCAATAACAAATCTCTGGTAAGGAATTTCTACTTCTTCATACGGAAGATAAGCGATATTACCATCTAGCATTAAAGAAAAAGAGTTTTTATAGTTTAGATTTTCTTCATTTAAAAATGGTTGCAAATCAAGGAAATCCCCATCAATCGTTGATGCTTCGTAAGCCCATTCTGTATGAGTATTATAGAAATAGATTCGATTAGGGGCTTCTATATTTATAAGCATACGATTGTAAAATAGGTTCCTAAAATCACTTGATAAATTGACAAACCTCTGTTCCAATAAGCCGATTGGTTGTTCTTCATTATAAGTAAGCTCTAGCCAACGGCCTGTTTCTAATTGTTTGGAATATTCTTCTAAAGTCCATATAAATGAACGTTCGATTTGTTCTAAATTTTGAACTTCATAATTTTCTCGAAGTAAATTTTTTAAAGGATAAGTGGTCGAATATTGAATTTGGTTTTCTTCATCTTCTCCATGGAGAGCTACACCAGTCGGTCGAAAAGCATCACTTATTTCATGTGAAATTTGTGCCACACTAGAACGTGCTATTTGTCCAGTAGTTGCTTCCTCTGTACCAATATTTCGTCCAGCTGTCCATAACATATAAGACAAAATAATACTCGTTAGCACAAAAAGGGAGACGATGAAGTTTCGTAGGTAATCTGTTTTTATTCCCATCCCCATTCCTCCTCTTCAAACGGTACATAAGGAAGTGCTATATAGAAAGTTGTTCCTTCACGCTCAACACTCTCTGCCCAAATTCTACCGTCGTGCTGTTCAATCACTTCTCGACTAATCGCAAGCCCTAAACCTGTTCCGCCCATTGCGCGTGAACGAGCACGATCCACTCGATAGAAACGGTGGAATATAAATTCCAGATCCTCAGCCGGTATCCCCATTCCTTCGTCTTTAATCGAAATGATGACTTCATTTTCAGATACCACCATTCGACTTGTAATGGTTCCTCCATCTGGTGAATATTTTATCGCATTATTCATAATATTATCTAAAACTTGCGTAATTCGATCCGGATCAATATCTACAAATACCGCTTCATTTATTAAATGATTCTCTAAACGATAATTATTATTATTATATTCTTCAGAGGCTAATAACATTTCAAAACGATTCAGTACTTGCATAAATAAAGCACCTAAATCTATGAGTTCTTTATTTAATTCACTCTTCCCTGAATCTATACGAGAGAGATGCAGTAGATCTTGAATCATTCGAATCATTCGATCCGTCTCTGACTGAGCAACTTCTAAAAATTGTGGAGCTAACTCTTCATCTCTCCACGCTCCGTCAATCAATGCTTCAATATAACTACGCATACTTGTTAAAGGCGTGCGTAGCTCATGAGAAACATTTGAAACGAATTCTTTTCGTTGTTCTTCAATTTTTTGTTCTTCTGTGACATCTCGAAGAACGCAAACCACACCACTAATATAGCCTGATTCCGATTGAATAATAGAAAAGCTTGCACGAAGCACTGCATGGACCTCATCGACATCGTAGTCAATGAGAATATCTTCTTTTCTTTCAATTAATTCTCTTAAATTATGTGTTTTTTGAATATCTAGTATTTTCAAAATATTTTCATGAACAATTTTTTTATTTTCTTTACCTAACATTTGTTGCGCCATATTATTGACAATATCAATTTGACCTCGTCGATTTGTCGCAATAACACCCTCAGACATATTAGATAACACACTATCTAAACGGCGTCTTTCCGCCTCCAGACGACGTTGGCCGGTCTCTACTTCAACTGATAACTCATTAATATTTTGCGCAAGCATTCCCAACTCATCATTTCCATACACCGTTACTTCCCCTGAATAATCTCCCTCACCAATAGCTTTTGCTTTGGCTTGCATTTCACGAATCGGATTCGTAAGTGCTTTGGAGACCATATTAGCCAGAACAGAGGACAAAATGATAGCAATAAAAGAAGCCCTTAAAAATATAATCGTAATTTCTGTTACTTGTGTATAAATAGCCTCAATATTACTTTCCATAATAAGTGCCCCAACAACAGTTTGAGGAGATGTTGTTGAATAGATAGGCTCAATCATCCGCCAACGCCGAGCATTCACGGCTGGGTTAATCACTTGTCTAGCAGTCGAGCTTCCTTGTAAGATTGCGGATCGAATGTCATCGTCACTTAGTAATTGACCGACCGCAAACTGCTGAGTATTGTCACTATTCGCAAGCACCACAAAATCATTATCTACAGCTACAATTCCTGTGATGGCTGTACCCGAAAAATCAGCAATTAACGTTTCCAACTCATTCAGTGGCTCTATCCCTTCAGGTGTCTCTACAATTTCTTCATGCATTTCAAGAAAAGGTAGTATAGAGTTTTCTAAAAAGTTCATCTGTAATTGCTGATTT
Organism: Atopostipes sp.; assembly: GCA_036752165.1. Taxonomy (GTDB): domain Bacteria; phylum Bacillota; class Bacilli; order Lactobacillales; family Carnobacteriaceae_A; genus Atopostipes. The sequence goes on along the minus strand of DAIOTF010000010.1, from coordinate 29,439 downwards.
TCTGTAAAGCTATTCACCAATTGTCTTTCTGTTTGAGTAATAAAATTCGCCCCGATTAATTGCAGGGCGAAAATGATAACCATAACGATAATAAAGACGATTTTGGCATTAATTGTTTGATAAAAACGAATTTTTTTCATTTTTAAATCTCCGATTTATCTGGGTTCCTGAAATAATAACCGACACCTCGTCGGGTAATAATATAATTTGGATGACTTGGATTGTCTTCTACTTTTTCACGCAAACGGCGAATAGTAACATCCACAGTACGAACGTCTCCCAAATAGTCAAAATCCCAAACCTCTTCTAATAAATGTTCACGGGTCATTACTTGGCCGACATGACGAACGAGATAGTGGAGTAATTCGAACTCTCGATGCGTTAGTTCAATGACTTCACTATTTTTTGTTACATAATAAGCATCGGGATGAATGGTCAAATCACCGATAGAAATATCATTTGTTTCCGGTTCTGTTTCTTCCTCTTGTACAGTTTCTGTTGCTGCTTGACGCCGTAAGTTTGCCTTAACACGAGCGACTAACTCTCGATTAGAGAATGGCTTTGTGACATAATCATCTGCCCCAAGTTCTAAACCTAAAACTTTATCGATTTCTGTTTCTTTAGCGGTCACCATAATGATTGGCATACTATGTGTTTTACGTACTTCTCGGACGACCTCTAGTCCATCCATTTTTGGCAACATCACATCAAGTACAATCAAATCTGGATTCTCTTCTTCTACCTTTTCAACGGCTTCTTGTCCATCAAATGCAACAACAACTTCAAAGCCTTCTTTTTCTAAGTTAAACTTTATAATATCTGAAATTGGTTTTTCGTCATCAACTACTAGTATTTTTTTCATATATGTGCTCCTCAATTCTTATAACTGATTTCGCCACTTAGTAAATTCGAGAAAAGTTATGTTCATCAATCTATCTTAGCATAATTAACTTTGTGGTGCAATTTACGGACTTAACGAAAGCCCTTCCAATATGCGATATATCAACATCTTACGAGACTTCATCTATTATCATAGCTATTGTTTTATTTGCTTTAGCTTCCTTAGTAGGTTGAACCGTCAAATTTAGTTTTTTCTGACTGCCATTTAATAAAATCACGCAAATAACAGGATTTAGTCCTTCTTTTTTGATAAATACTGGATCGAAGTGAATTAAGGGATCACCTTTTTTAACAGGTTCACCTTTTTTTAATTGGCTAGTGAATCCCTCCCCTTTTAAATCAATCGTATCAATCCCGATATGTATAAGCAATTTTACCTCATCGTCCATTGCTATATATACGGCATGTTTACTTTGTGCAACTTGTTCAATTTTCCCGTCTACAGGAGAATATACCGTCTGACTCGTAGGGTGTATACCATACCCATCTCCTATCATTTTTTGCGAAAAAATTTGGTCTTCAACCTCTTCAATTGGAATAATCTCACCATCTACTACAGCAGTTACTTCCATCCGAATATTTTGATCTGACAAAATCTATCGACTCCTTCAATAGTTATCTGTAATTATTTATTCTATTATACCCTACATTTACAAAGGGTTTAATTGCATTTCATTTTATGATTCAAGTTTTTTTTGGTATTGTATATTAAAGATAATTCAATTTTGAGCAAATAACAATTTATTTTGACAAATTAGGAAGAGAATGTTTAAGAAAAGAGGAATAGACATGAGTACTTTAGGTATTGTAGCTTTATTAATTGTCGCCCTTTCACTTATTCTTGTCGTTGTAGTGGGAATTATTTCTTATAGTAAGGCAAAGCCTGCTTTGAAGAATATCAAAAATACGCGAGAAGAGATCAATCAAAAAGTAACTTACTTTCAACGTGAGGGCGAGCATCTGAAAGAGAGAGTAGATCATCTTAATACACGTGTACAAGGTGTACAAAAGGAGTTAGAAGTTAAATCACTTCAATTTGATGAGTTAATGGATGAGAAGGGACAATTTTCAACCTCTCTCCGTTATCTACAAAATCATGCGGGTGATTATGCATCGGGCATTTCTAGTAACTTAAAAGATGAGTTGCAAGAAGATGGACCAAAATTAGCTAAAACATTTAAACGTGCTTTCAAAAAGACTTGGGGAAGACAAAAAGTTCGGTACCAAAGATAAATCATTAAGAAGAGAAAAGGATGGAGAAAATGAAGAAAACAAATTGGGGGATTGTAATCCTAGCTGCGATTGCATCAGCTATCATCACTTTATTATTTGCACCTAAATCGGGTGAAGAAACCCGAAAAGAACTGAAACATAGAGCAAAAGATACCAAACAATCAATTAAAACTAGCAAAGACCATTTAATTGATGATTTCAAACAATCTTATTTTGAAGCAGCTGAAGAAGTTGAAATTGAAATGGCTCATTTAGAAAAACGCCAAAGAGAACTGAATGAAACAATTGCATCTATTGAAAATGATTTAAGAAATTAAATACACATAATTAAAAAGCATCAAGGATTTGTTTTATTACAAATCCTTGATGCTTTTATTTACATAGAGGGTATTTGATCCTCTGGGTAGTAAGTGAGAGATGAGAACTTATTGTACTCTTTAATAAACAATAGTTTTACATCTCCCCGTGCCCCTGAACGGTTTTTCTCTATGAGAACTTCAATAACGTTATCTTCTTCTACTTCTTCAGCTTCCTCTTCTTCGCTACGGTAATAGTCCTCTCGATATAAGAAAGCTACAATATCCGCATCCTGCTCTAAAGAGCCCGACTCTCTCAGGTCACTTAATATAGGACGTTTATCTTGTCGAGATTCTACACTACGAGACAATTGAGAAAGGGCGATAACCGGAACATTCAATTCCATAGCCAGTTTCTTCAGCTGACGGGATATTTCAGATACTTCTTGTTGACGGGATTCTTGACCTGAACCTTCAATTAACTGCAGATAATCGATAATAATTAAACCTATTCCCCCGCGTTCTTGCATGAGACGTCTTGACTTGGCACGTATTTCAGAAACACGAATACCTGGCGTATCGTCAATAAAGATGTTAGCCTTTGATAAACTTCCCATCGCTACAAATAATTTTTCAAACTCTTCTTCCGTTAACTGACCTGTACGTAAATTATTTGCATTAATCGTTCCCTCAGCACATAACATACGATTGACAAGCTGTGTCGCTCCCATCTCTAAACTAAAAATAGCGACATTTTCGCTGGTCGAAGTCCCAATATTTTGAGCAATATTTAAAGCAAAGGCTGTCTTACCCATCCCTGGACGAGCTGCTAAAATAATCAATTCATCTTCATGTAAGCCAGCTGTCATCAAATCAAGCGCTCGATACCCTGTAGATAGCCCTGTAATTTCTTCATTATTTTTATATAATTCATCAATCTCTTCCATACTATCTCGAAGCACGTCACTAATCTTAATAAATCCACTTCGGTTTTTTCGTTCAGAAACTTCTAATATCTTTTGTTCAGCCGCGTCTAAAATACTGGAAACATCATCTGACTCTTCATAAGTTTCTGAAATAATATCCGTAGAGGCTTGGATTAAACGTCGAAGCAATGACCGTTCTTCAACTATTTTCGCATAGTAAGTGATATTTGCTGCAGTGGGCACAACATTGGCTAGATCTGCCAAATAAGCAGCACCACCTATATCTTCTAATTGTTTATTCGTTTCGAGTAAGTTAGCAACTGTAATAACATCAATTTCTTCGTTCTTTTCGTTCAAGTCGATCATGGCTTGATAAATAAGTTGATGAGCTCGACGATAAAAATCATGCGTTTGTAAATATTCCATTGCGGAAATTAATGCGGAAGGTTGAAGTAAAACAGAACCTAAAACGGATTGTTCAGCTTCATTATTATGGGGCGGCATTCTCTCACCCTGTACTTGCATGACCAAAGATTTCATCCTCTCCTATTTCTTTCTGGGTTTCTAGTATAACAGATATCACAAAAAAATCTCCTGTTCTTTTAAAAGAACAGGAGATTATATTATTTAATTTACTCATCTAATCCTAGAGCACGAACAGTTAGAGATGCAGTAACTTTATTGTGTAGTTTTATTTCTACTACTTGTGTCCCCACTGAACGCATTGGTATTTTTTGAGAAATTTTTCTTTTATCTACTTTAATTCCTAATTGATCTTTAATGGCATCAGCGATTTTCATTGTTGTAATTGAACCAAACAAGCGGCCATCGTCTGAAGCTTTTTCATAAATTTCAATGGCATTAGCTTCTAAAATTTCTTTTTGCTTCTCAGCTTCTTTTAGAACTTCTGCTTGGTCACGCTTTTCAGCTTTCTTTTTAGCCGATAATGTTTTTTTAGCTCCAGCTGTAGCTTCTTTAGCTAAACCATTTTTAATTAAAAAATTTTGTGCATATCCCGGTGATACTTTGTGAATTTCTCCCGCTTTCCCTGTACCTTTAACATCTTTTAATAAAATAACTTCCATTCTATCTTCCTCCAAAACTATTAATTAGTCAGTTCTTGAATTGCTTCAGTTAATTGCACTTTCACTTCTGCAATTGAATGATTTTCAATTTGAGTTGCAGCATTCGTTAAGTGCCCACCGCCACCTAACTTTTCCATTACACGTTGAACATTAATTTGGCCTAAACTTCGTGCACTTACTCCTACTCTATTATCATCTAAGCGAATAATAACAAATGAAGCTTCTACGTCAGTCATCGCTAACATTGTATCAGCTGCCTGTGCGGCTACAACTTGCGAATGGTGTTCATCTTCTGCCGCATGAGCGATAGCCATACCCTCACTCACAAATTCAAATGTTTTTATAATCTCCATTCGTTGCATATAGTTTATAGGGTCTTCTTTTAAGATTCGCTGGATAGTCGTTGTATTTGCCCCAACAGATTGTAGATAACTCGCTGCGTCAAAGGTACGTGATCCTGTGCGCAAACTAAAGTTATTCGTATCGACAATAATACCGCCGAGCATGGCTGTTGCTTCAATACGGTTAATTGAGTTACTATCAGTTGATACATATTCGAATAATTCCGTTACTAATTCAGAAGCTGAAGAAGCATACGGTTCGATATATACCAAAATAGGATTTTCAGGAAATTCATCCCCTCTTCTATGATGGTCTATAATCACTACTTTTTGTGTCATATCAAGTATTTTTGGCGCTATAGCCATTGTTGGTTTGTGATGATCGACTAACACAACTAAATCTTCCGGTGTTATTTTTTCTTGCGCTTCAGCTGGCGAAATAATATTTTTTGCTGTTTCTTGATATTTTGTTACTTCAGCTAGCAGTTTCTTAATATCTACACCAATCTTTTCTTGATCGATGATTACTTTTACATCTTGACCCAACATCATTCCTATACGAGCGACTCCTAAAGCAGCTCCAATTGAATCCATATCAGGATAATTATGCCCCATAATGTAAGTTGTAGAGGATTGTTTCATTTGTTCTTGTAAAGCTTCACTAATCATTCTCGAGCGAACGCGCGTTCTTTTCTCCATCGGATTAGTATTGCCCCCATAATATCTAGGTTCTTTATGGATATTTCGGACTATCGCCTGGTCGCCACCTCGCCCAAGCGCTAAATCTAAATCTTTTTGCGCTTGTTCAGCTAATTCTACAAAAGAAGCAGCCCCATAAGATAGCCCTATACTTATAGTAAGAGGTAAATTTCTCTTAGAGGTATACTCCCGAATATTTTTAACAATAGTGAATTTTTCTTCTTCTAAGCGATCTAATTCTTTATGTCTTAATAACAATAAATACTTATCTGTCTCAATTCGTTTATAGTAGATATTCCTTTGACGAGCCCAGTTTGACAAATAAGTTGTAACTAAGCTGTTGAAGTTAGACACCGCTCGATCATCTAATCCTTTTACAACTTCATCATAGTTGTCTAAAAAGAGCCAGCCGATTACTGAACGATTTTCATGCAATTGATCTTGTAAGCCCATATATTCAGAAACATTTTCTAAATAAATAACGTTTAAGCTTTCATCCGGACGAACTTGGTAGTAGCTTCCCCGCCATTCAATAATATTAAATTCATGTTCTTCTTTTATATCTAATCTTATTTCTGGAAACACTTCAGTTAGTTGCTTACCTATAAATGATTCATCATTCTCAGAAAAAGATTGTAAATAAGGGCTCAGCCACTCTATTTCATAATTGTCATCATGTATAACTATTCCAATAGGCAGTTTTATTATAGCTTCTTGTTCTACACGTTTTATATTGTAACTCAAGTTAGCTATATAATGATTAAAATCTTTACCTAATCTATTAGATAATTGCCATATAAGTAAATCCATAACAGCAAATAACATTAGGACAAGTAGACCTAACCAAATATTACTTACCAGTACTATAATGGTTATAACTACTTGAACAGCGATTATCGCTACAATTAGTCGGTTAGTTTCTCTAACCTTTAAAAATTCAGCTAATCGCTTGTTTTCTGATAATTTCATAGGAACTCCTTTATTTAATTTTCTTTCCTAATTTTATCATATTTTTATATCTTTTTCCAAAAAAATCCATAGCCAGACAAGCCACCGGAAATGTTCCACGTGAAACATTTTAATAATCGCTAAGATAATGTTTCACGTGGAACATTTCTTTAAACTAAAAGAGGCTAGGAGATTATCCCAGCCTCTTGAATTAAATTTTTAATTATTCTCCAACAACATAAGGTAATAAGCCCATGAAACGAGCTCTCTTAATTGCTTTAGAAACTTTACGTTGATTGATAGCGTATGTTCCAGTTACACGACGTGGTAAAATTTTTCCACGCTCTGAAACAAAACGGCCTAGTAAGTCAACATCTTTATAGTCAACATACTCAATATGGTTTGCTGCTAAAAAGTCAACTTTACGTCTTCTGCGTCCTCCGCGACGTCCAGCCATAGTTATTCCTCCTATTCTTAGTCAATGAATTAAAACGGTAAATCATCATCAGAAATATCTGTTACATCATCATTTGATTCGAACGGATCATCGTTTCCGAAATCAATGTTCGCAAATGGGTTGTTATTATTGCCTGCATTAGCATTATTAGACTGTTGTGATTGATTATTGTTTGAATAGTTGTTATTAAAATTCGAGTTAGAAGAGTTATTCCCGTACCCTGAATTTGAGTAATTTCCACCTTGTTGATTTTGCTGTTGCTGTTGTTGCTGTCCGCCACCACTTTGGGCACGTCTACTATCAGTAACAGATTTTGATTCTAACATTTGGAAATTATCAACAACAACTTCAGTGATATAAACTGTACGTCCTTCATTGTTTTGATAATTACGAGTTTGGATACTTCCAGTAACTCCAATTAATGATCCTTTAACTGAAAAGTTCGCTAAAGTTTCTGCAGTTCCTCTCCATGCAACACAGTTGATGAAGTCAGTTTCTCTTTCACCTTGAGCATTTGTATAATTACGCTCTACAGCTAAAGAAAATGAAACAACTGCAATACCGCTACCTGTGTAACGCAATTCTGGATTTTTAGTAAGTCTACCTACTAAAGTAGTATTGTTAATCAATCTTAAGCTCCTTTCAAAAATGTTCCACGTGAAACATTTTAATGCTTCTTAGTCTTCTAAATGATCTAAACGCACAACCATGTGACGTAAAATGTCGTCGCTAATTAAAGCTAAACGGTCAAATTCGTTAATTGCATCTAATGAAGATGTTGTAAGTTCGACTAAGTAGTAGTCTCCCTCAGTATAATCCTCAATTTCATATGCAAATTTACGATTTTTGCTCCAATATTCTGATTTTGTAATTTCCGCCCCATTATCAGTTAGAATTTTATTGAAACGTTCAACTAACTGTTCTTTGTTATCATCACCAAGATCTGGACGAATAATGTACATAATTTCATATTTTGCTGTCATCGTATTGCACCTCCTTTTGGTCTTTGTGGCTCCTTTTTACTTCAAAGGAGCAAGGAAAGTAATTAAATAAATTATTACTCACTCGAAATAGAATAACATAAATAGAAGTTGATTGCAACAGTTTTTGAAGAGTTTCTACTACTTTCTGAGTGACCTTTAAGCTTTTATTTTTTCATAAAGATTAATACTTTTTTAGAAAAGTTAAATATGATTTGTAACAGTTTTGAGTGCGTTAAAAATTGTAATTAGTAAGGGTAACGTTTACAATAAGAGATGAAAGACCATTGTCAAAATACAAAACGAGAGGGTAGTGGCTATGAAGAAAATTATCAATAATGCCGATCAAGTTGTTGATGAGATGTTGGGTGGTATCGTATTTGCATATGAATCTTTAGTTGAACGAGTTCCTGAAACAATGGTTATAGCAAGGAAGTCAGAAAAGAACAATAAAGTAGGTCTTGTAAGTGGTGGGGGTAGTGGACATGAACCTGCCCATGCTGGTTTTGTAGGAAAAGGCATGTTATCAGCAGCAGTAGCCGGTCAAGTCTTTACTTCACCAACTCCAGATCAAGTGCTTGAAGGAATTAAGGTAGCTGATGAAGGTGCTGGTGTGTTTTTAGTCATTAAAAACTATACCGGAGATGTTATGAATTTCGAAATGGCCCAAGAACTAGCTGAAATGGAAGATATCGAAGTCGAAACAGTTGTCGTTGATGATGATATTGCTGTGGAAGACAGTACGTGGACTGCTGGTAAACGAGGGATTGCTGGAACAGTCTTGGTTCATAAAATTCTAGGGGCAGCTGCTGAAGAGGGCCTATCTCTAAAGGAAATCAAAGAATTGGCCGATAAACTTGTACCAAATATTAAATCGATTGGGGTAGCTTTAAGTCCCGCAACAAATCCGGAAGCAGGCAGTCCTGGTTTTGAAATTGATGAGGATGAAATAGAATTCGGCGTTGGAATTCACGGCGAACCTGGTTACCGTAGAGAGAAATTACAACCTTCCAGAGAGTTAGCAAAGGAATTAGTAGAAAAGCTAAAAGAAGCATTTGACTGGAATAGTGGTGATGAATATGCAGTTCTTGTCAATGGAATGGGTGCCACACCATTAATGGAGCAATTTGTCTTTATGAATGATGTCAAAAAATTATTAGTAGATGAAGAAGAATTAAATTTATCATTTAGAAAAGTAGGCGACTATATGACGTCTATTGATATGGAAGGCTTATCTTTAACTCTTCTAAAAGTAGAAGACGCAAAATGGCTGGAGTACTTGAATGCACCTGAAGAAACGATTTCTTGGTAAAAAACGCAAAAATTTTTAGGAGGAACCTATGACGCTAGTAGAAAAAGTCAGTCAATGGATTGAATTATTTGGAGAAAAAGTAACAGAAAATAAAGACCTTTTAAATAAGTTAGATACGGCAATTGGTGATGGGGATCATGGAAGTAACCTTACACGTGGAGCAGCTGCTGTAAAGGAAAAAGCTGCAGAAACGGATTATGATAATCTTTCTGAAGTCTTTAAAGACGTAGGTATGACATTAGTAAGTAAAGTAGGGGGTGCTTCAGGTCCTTTATACGGTTCAGCCTTTATTAATATGGCCAAAATTGCTAAAGAAACCAATGATATAGGTGAAATTTTAGCTTCAGGACTAGAGGGTATTCAAAAACGTGGACATGCTGAAGCTGGCGAGAAAACAATGGTGGATGAATGGATACCTGTGATTGAAGCTATTAAGAATAACACTTTGTCTATAGATAAAATTGACGAAGCTTTAAACAGTACAAAGGATATGAAAGCAACAAAAGGACGTGCATCTTATTTAGGTGATCGTTCCGTTGGGCATATTGATCCAGGTGCACAGTCGAGCGCTTATTTATTTGAAGCCTTGCTAGAAGCGGGTGTGTTAGATGAGTAAAGAATACGGTATCTTGCTTATTTCTCATGTGGAAGAAATTGCAAACGGCCTAGCTAAGCTAATCGACCAAGTAGCTAGTGATGTAACCATTAAAACAGCTGGTGGAACAGAAGATGGAGACATTGGTACAAGTTTTGATAAAATTAATGCAGTACTTGCTGAGTTCGAAGAAGAAAAAATTTTAGCATTTTATGACCTCGGAAGTGCAAAAATGAATTTAGAAATGGCTGTAGAGTTTAGTGAAAAAAAAGTTAAACTATACGAAACAGCTTTTATCGAAGGCGCTTATGTAGCTTCATCTTTACTGCAAGCGGATGTTGAATTGACTGAAATTGAAAAGCAATTAGAACCTTTAATTGTAAAAGAATAAAAAAGAAAATAAAGAATTCCTACAATTATTGTAGGAATTCTTTTTTTGACTTCCGTTATTATTTAATAGCCCATTCTGCTTGCTCATTTAGAACTAGGTCAATATCGGCTTCCATCGATTTTTTCATGACTATATAGTGATTCGGTAAATCCACCTCTTGATAATAAGCGATAGCGTCTGATTCTAAATATCCACCTTGTATTTTTCGCTGAATGATGCGGTCTTTCAAAACATCAACAGGTGCCGACATTCGAATCGTATAGTCTGCATATGCCTTTAAATCTTTCCAACCCTCTTGATTTAACAATAAATAGTTCCCTTCAACTAATAAAATATCTGCTTCTACAGTAAGCTTCTCATGCGCTCGATCATGCAATTTCCGACTGTAGATAGGCCACTCAACTACTTTCTCCGATTTCAAAGCTTTTAACGCCTGCTTAAGACCGTCTAAATCAAACGTATCGGGTATTCCTTTAAAATCCTTTAAAGGTCTTCTAGTCTCGTTTATCTCTTTAAAATGACGTAGCAAATAATCATTGGTGTGATGGAATCCATCCATCGGTAAGGATTGAAAAGAATAGGGACTCTTTATCGTTTGAAATATTTTTTTTAGCAAAAGAGAAAGTGTCGTCTTGCCTGCCCCTGGAGGAGCTACTAGGTAGATAAGCACACGTTCTCCTTTTTGTTTTCTTAAGTCAATAAATTTATTAAGTATTGGATAAAAAACTTCTTCTAACTCTCGTTGACTATAAGTTGCTTCCACCTCTAATCCTTGGTTCATCAAAATCTCTTTCATAATTATCTCTCTTTTCGTAGATATTTTATCTAATTTTAAATCATTTCACAAAAAAGAACGCCCAGTTGAACTGAGCGCTCCTGTTAAATAATTTCTATAACGATTAAGGAATGAGACCATAGGCTAAAGCAGCAAGTGCTCCACCAATCATCGGCCCAACTACTGGCACCCATGAATAACCCCAATCAGAATCACCTTTCGTTGAAATGGGTAAAATTTGGTGAGCAATACGCGGACCTAAGTCACGAGCTGGGTTGATAGCATAACCAGTCGTACCACCCAGAGACATTCCTATTGACACGATTAATAAACCAACGACTAATGGATTCAAACCATCTGTAAAATCGCCTCGTCCAAATGTTAAGAGACCAAATACAAGAATAAACGTACCAATTGCCTCGCCAATCACACTGTTTGTGATGTCGCGAATACCTGGTGCAGTAGAAAATACTGCTAGAACGGTTCCTTCGTCTTCTGTAGCATCAAAGTAAGGTTTATAGTGAATCCACACAATAATAGCTCCTAAGAACGCACCAGCCATTTGTGCTCCGATGAATGGCAGAACATAGCTCCAAGGAATTTCGCCAGCCATGGCCATTCCTAGTGTTACTGCAGGGTTAATATGAGCTGGTCCTAAAAAACCTGACATGAATACAGCCATTGCTACTGCAAGACCCCAACCAAATGTGATCAGTACCCAACCTGTACCATTTGACTTAGTACGCTTTAAAACATCTGCACCAACAACACCATCACCTAAAATAATTAAAATAAAAGTACCTAAAAACTCACCGAATGCTTGTGTACCCATTGATGTGTCCATATAGAACAACTCCCTATTTTATCTTAAATTTTTTAATTGAATAGTCGAAATCGTTTCTTCAAAATCCTTTTTCCACTCGTTTTTCTCTTGTTCATCCCAATCAAAGTAATGGCTCATGTAATCGAGAACTTTCGATGCCCATTTTCCAACATTTCCTGTGTCAAACAACAATATTTCTGTGCGTCTCAAGAAGAAATCAGCTGGCGTAAAGGCTCCTTCATACTGAATGGCATACACTAAAGACAAAGCAATATCTAACGGCAAATCAATCGTTTTTGCTTCATTTGTTAGACTAAATACAGTCTCCGCATTTGTTCCATACCATTCCACCAAGCTTTTGGCCTGCTTTTCGCTTAATCCAGCTTGAACTCCTTTTTCGATTTGCTCATCCACATAATCTTCAAACGAAATGTTCTCTGGTAAATCACCACCTGATAGGGATATATTTTTAGTTTGTACAAGGGGATATGCTTTTCCTGTTTTTTCCTTTAGTTCGTCTAAAATAACTTCAAATGTATCTAGGGCCATTAAACGATAATCAGTTAGTTTTCCACCACCAATTGTTACTAAACCAGCATCTGATACAAATACTTCATGCGTACGTGAAATATTGGAAGGATCAGTAGCTCCTTCTTGCAAAATAAGCGGTCGTAAACCAGCCCATCCCGTTTCAATATCTTCTAAAGTCAAATTCGCTTCTGGAAAGCGTAAATTTACCGCTTTAAGTAAATAATCAACGTCTTCCATGGTAATAGGTGGTTCAGTCAAATCTCCCTCGTAAGGAGTATCTGTCGTTCCAAAATACGTTTTGTTGCCACGAGGAATAATAAAAATCATTCGGTGGTCATCAAAACCTGTATCTGTATAAATGGTATGCTTAACGGGTAATTTGTCTTTGTCAACTACAAAGTGAACGCCTTTAGTGGGATACATACGATTGGTATCATTACCTTCTTGCATATTTTGTGTTTCATCTGCCCATGGTCCTGTTGCATTCACTACTACGGATGCATAGATTTCATAAGTCTCTCCCGTTGTCTGGTCTTTTGCGAGTACACCTTTTATTTGATTGGTTTCGTCATACAAAAAGTCGATCGCTTTTACATAATTGAGCACATGAGTACCTAATTCATTTGCTTTTTTGAGAATTTCAATCGTTAGACGAGCATCGTCATTTATGAAATCTAAATAGAGGCCACCGCTGACTAAGCCTTCCGTTTTCAACATGGGATTCTCTTCAAGAACTTCTTCTTTCGAAATCATTCGAGATCGCCATTCCGAATCCTCATCGAGTTCAGCTAAACGGTCATATAAGTCTAAGGCTACTTTAGCTGAAAATTTTGAAAAAGATGCACCCTCCTCATCGTAAACCGGCAGTAACATCCGGTCGGGTTGCACAATATGAGGGGCATTTTGATAAATCACTTCACGTTCTTTTAAAATATCTGCAACTAACTCAACTTCAAATTGTTTTAAATAGCGCAGGCCACCATGCACCAATTTTGTAGAGCGGCTAGAAGTTCCAGCCGCGAAGTCTTGCATCTCAATAAGAGCTGCATTCAAATTTTGTGCGCCAGCTTGTAACGCAAGTCCTGCGCCGGTAATCCCGCCCCCTATAATGAGTAGATCTAACTTTCCCTCTGTTATCTTATTCAAAGTTTCTATTCGCTGACTATAAGATAATTTAGTCAAATAGAATCCCCCTCTCATCAATGAACCATCCGTTAAATCGGTTCTTCTTTGTCTTCTTCTCGATTGGCTTTAATCGGTTTATGTTTGAATACACGAGTCGCTTCTACCGCATTCTTCCAACCTGCATAGAGATCTTCTCTTTGCTCTTCTGGCATATTTGGCTCAAAAGTAGCATCTTTGTTCCAATATTCTTTAATTTCATCTAAATCTTTCCAAAAACCAGTAGCTAATCCTGCAAGATAGGCCGCTCCTAGGGCTGTTGTTTCCATAACTTCAGATCGCTCTATTTGTGTATCTAGGATATCTGCTTGGAATTGCATTAAAAAGTCATTAAGTGAAGCCCCACCATCTACACGCAAGGTTGGAATTTCAATTCCGGAGTCTTTTACCATCGTGTCTAATACATCACGTGTTTGGTAAGCCATGGATTCTAATGTTGCACGAATGAATTGTTCTTTATTCGTCCCTCTTGTAATACCAAAGACTGCCCCACGAGCATCTTGATCCCAATGAGGAGCTCCTAAACCAACGAAAGCTGGCACGACATATACATTATCTGTAGTCTCTACACGTTTCGCATACTCTTCGGATTGTGGAGATTCTTGGAACATACGCATCTCATCACGCAACCACTGAATCGCTGAGCCTGCGACAAATATACTACCTTCTAGAGCATAGTACACTTCGCCATCTAACCCATAAGCTAAAGAGGTTAATAAACCATTATCTGACATAATCGGTTCTTTACCCGTATTCATAATGATAAATGCACCTGTTCCGTAGGTGTTTTTAACCATTCCTTTTTCAAAAGCTGTTTGACCAAATAAAGCAGCTTGTTGGTCTCCAGCCATTCCTGCGACAGGAACGGAAGCACCGTAGAAATGATGAGGAACTGTTTCACCATAAACTTCAGAGGATGAGCGAACTTCTGGTAGCATTTCTTTTGGTATATCTAATAATTCTAAGATTTCTTCATCCCACTCTAAATCATGAATATTAAATAACATTGTACGACTGGCATTCGAATAATCAGTTGCGTGAACTTTACCGTCTGTTAATTTCCATAATAGCCATGTATCTATGGTTCCAAATAATAGTTCACCATTTTTCGCACGCTCGCGAGCACCGTCCACTTCATCCAATATCCACATAATTTTTGTTGCCGAGAAGTAAGAATCGATGACAAGGCCTGTTTTTTTATGGAATAATTCTTTGTGCCCGTCTTCTATCAGCTTATCTGCAATAGGCGATGTTTGTCGTGATTGCCATACAATTGCATTATAAATCGGCTGGCCTGTTTCTTTATCCCAAACAACTGTTGTTTCACGTTGGTTAGTAATTCCTATTCCATCGATTTGATTCGGATTTAAACCAGATTCAATAAGTGCTCCTGCGATTACTTGTAGAGTCTTAATCCAAATTTCGTTTGCATCATGTTCTACCCATCCAGGTTCTGGATAATGTTGAGTAATATCACTTTGAAAAGACCACTGTGGTTGTCCTTCCTTATCAAAAATTACTGCACGAGTACTGGTTGTTCCTTGATCTATCGCCATAATATAGTCTGCCATTGAATGAACTTCCTTCCTATATTTTATTCTATTGATGAAAGGGATTTCATCACCTTAATCTTACTGTAAATGATATAAATATCAAAATAAAACGGTATATTTTTTCACATTAATTCTGCCTACACAAACCCTTGTTCCGTAGGTCTAGTATTTATCTTTTCACAAACTTATTGTTATAAACTTTCCCCTTCTTTATGAATAGAATTTTAGACTAAAAAAACTCCTCCTAAAAGTGTATTTATACCCTTTAGGAGGAGTTCTTTAGCTATATTCTATTCTTCTTCAGAAGAGTCTAACTCTTCAAGTTCTTCTAATTCTTCATCAAGTTCTTCTTCTGCACGACCAATTAATTCATCCACTTGATTTGAGAGTTCCGTATCATTTACTGGTTTTGCATCTTCACCAGTTTCTTCATTACCAGATGGCGTTTTTTCTTCCTCATCATCTTGTGGTTCAACTAGCGAAAGGGTTGAGATTGCTTGATCTTCATCCAAACGCATCAAGCGAACACCTTGTGTATCGCGGCCTGTAATTGAAATATCTTGAACATCAAAGCGAATAATTAGCCCTTCATTTGTGACCAATAATATTTCTTCATCGCCTTTAACGGTTCTTAAACCAACTAAGGATCCATTACGCTCTGTAATTTTAAAGGTCTTAATTCCTAAACCGCCACGTCTACGAATAGCATATTCAGAAGCCTTTGTCGCTTTACCATACCCATTTTCAGAAATAACTAACACATGGCTATCTTTTTCTAAAATATCTGCGCCTATAACGGCATCTCCATCACGTAAACGAATACCGCGAACCCCAGCAGCTGTTCGGCCCATTGAACGAATATCATTCTCGTTAAAACTAACAGCCATGCCATCTTTGGTTCCAATAATGATATTTTGATCACCATTTGTTAATCGAACAGCTACCAATTCATCGCCTTCGTTTAATCGAATCGCAATCAAACCACTTGTACGAATATTTGCGAACTCAGAAGCCTTTGTACGTTTCGCTGTTCCAGATTTAGTTACAAAGAAGAGCTCTTGTCCTTCTTCTGGTGTTTCAGCTAACTTAACAACCGCTTCAATCTGCTCATCGCTTTCAATTCCTAAAAAGTTCAGTGCTGGAATCCCTTTAGCTGTACGACCAAATTCTGGAATTTCATAAGCTTTAGCTTTATACACTTTTCCTTTATTCGTGAAGAATAAAAGTAAATCATGGGTAGAAGCCGATAATACCGTATCTACAAAGTCATCATCATTGGTGACCATTCCTTTAACCCCACGGCCCCCACGATTTTGTGTCTTGAATTCACTATTGGCCATACGCTTCATATAGCCATTGTGAGACAAGGTAATAACAACTGTTTCTTCTTCAATTAAATCTTCATCTTCAATGCTTAACGCTTCGCCAACCATTAATTCAGTTCGACGATCATCCCCATATTTATCAGCGATTTCAATCATTTCATCTTCGATAATGCCGTCCATACGCGTAGGATTTTCTAAAATATCTTGTAAGTCTGAAATCAGACTAAGTAACTCTTGGTATTCATCTTCGACTTTGTCGCGTTCAAGTCCAGTTAAACGAACCAAACGCATATCTAAAATTGCTTGTGCTTGTCGATCCGTTAAACTATATTCAGTAATTAAACGTTCTTTCGCAATTGCACCAGTATCTGAATTACGGATGATTGAAATAATCGCATCGATATGATCTAGCGCAATCCGTAATCCTTCTAGAATGTGTGCACGTGCTTCTGCTTTATTTTTATCAAAAATTGTACGACGACGAATAACTTCCCGTTGGTGATTTAAATAGTGTACAATAATTTCTTTTAAACTCAACGTACGTGGTACACCATCCACAATTGCCAACATGTTAAAGCCAAAAGAAGTTTGCAAAGCCGTCATTTTGAACAAGTTATTCAAAATAACTGCAGCCGAAGCATCCCGACGAACATCAATCCGCAGACGCATTCCGTCACGGTCAGATTCGTCAATTACTCCCGTAATCCCTTCGATGCGTTTTTCACGAGCTAATTCAACAATTTTCTCATGTAATTTCGCTTTGTTTACTAAATAAGGAATTTCATCCACAATAATTTGCTCGCGCCCATTATTTTCTTCAATCCGTGTTTTAGAACGAATTTGAATCGAGCCACGCCCAGTTTCATACGCTTTACGAATACCCGATTTACCTAGTACAATACCACCCGTTGGGAAGTCTGGTCCAGGTAAAGCTTCCATCAAGTCAGCCGTCGTGGCATCTGGATTATTTAAAATCACACGACACGCTTCAATAGTTTCGCGTAAATTATGTGTAGGGATATTGGTTGCCATACCAACTGCAATCCCACTTGCGCCGTTTACTAATAAGTTAGGAAATTTTGCAGGTAAGACTACCGGCTCTGATTCACTTCCATCATAGTTTTCACGGAAGTCTACGGTATTTTTATTAATGTCTCGGAGCAATTCTGTCGCTATTTTACTCATCCGCGCTTCCGTATAACGCATAGCTGCTGCCGCATCCCCATCTACTGAACCAAAGTTTCCATGCCCATCTACTAAAGGATAACGGTAACTAAAGTCCTGGGCCATACGCACCATTGAATCATAAATTGCCGAGTCTCCATGTGGGTGATATTTACCCATTACGTCCCCAACAATACGTGCCGATTTTTTATATGCTTTATCTGGTGTATTTCCTAGTTCATTCATCCCGTATAAAATTCGACGGTGAACAGGCTTCATCCCATCTCTTACATCCGGAAGCGCACGGGATACAATAACACTCATTGAATAATCAAGGAACGACTTTTTCATTTCTTTGGAAAGTTGTATTTCTTCAATTCCACTTCTATCTTCAGCCAATTTCTAAAACTCCTCCCGTTTCATTGCTTCTTTAAATATCAATATTCTCTACATATCGCGCATTGTCTTCAATAAACTGTCGACGTGGGGGAACTTTATCACCCATTAACATTGTCATCACGCGGTCAGATTCTTTTGCATCATCAACAGCTACACGTGTTAAGCGTCTAGACTCTGGATTCATTGTTGTTTCCCATAGCTGTTCTGCATCCATCTCCCCAAGCCCTTTATATCTTTGGATGGCTGGTTTTGGAGATTCAGGGATTGTTTTCAAGTATTCTTCAAGTTCTTCATCCGAATCTAAATAAACAGAAGATTTTCCTTGTCGAACTTGATATAAAGGAGGCTGAGCCACATAAATATATCCTGCATCAATTGCAGGACGCATGTAACGGAAGAATAAAGTCAATAGAAGCGTACGAATATGCGCCCCATCAACATCCGCATCCGTCATAATAATTAATTTATGGTAGCGTGCTTTTTCGACATCAAATTCTTCACCAAATCCGGTACCCATTGCAGTAAAGAGTGTACGAATTTCCTCATTTGACAAGATGCGGTCAAGTGAAGCTTTTTCAACGTTTAAAATTTTACCTCGAATCGGTAAAATCGCTTGGAATTGTCGAGAACGGCCTTGTTTAGCCGATCCACCCGCTGAATCTCCCTCGACAATAAAAAGTTCGGAGAGTTCCGGATCATTTGACGTACAATCCGCTAACTTACCAGGTAAGTTACTAATTTCTAAACCACTCTTTTGACGTGTTACTTCACGCGCACGTTTCGCAGCAACTCGAGCTTTCGAAGCTAACTCAACTTTATCAAGCACTTGTTTTCCGACTTTTGGATTTTCCATTAAGAAACGATCAAAGTTTTCAGAAAATAACCGATCAACGATTGTTCGAGCTTCAGAGTTTCCTAATTTCGTTTTCGTTTGTCCCTCAAATTGCGGGTCTGGATGTTTCACACTAATGATAACAGTCAAACCTTCACGTGTATCCTCACCTAGAAAGTTATTGTCATCTTCTTTTAAATAATTACTTTTACGAGCATAATCATTTAACACACGCGTTAAAGCAGCCTTGAACCCCGATTCATGCGTTCCCCCTTCATGTGTGCGGATATTATTTGCGAAGGAAAGCATATTTAAGTGGTAACCTGTTGTATGCTGAAGCGCAACTTCAACGATAATATCATCTTGTTCGTCTTCTACATAGATAGGTTCTTCATAAAGGGCATCTTTATTCTCATTTAAATACTCGACATAACTTTTAATCCCACCGTCATAACGGTATTCATTGTGAATAACATTTTCTTCGTCACGTTTATCTAGGATTTGTAGCTGTAAATCTCGATTCAAGTAAGCTAATTCTTGTGTACGATCACGTAATCGTTCGTAATCAAATTCAATCGACTCTTTAAAAATTTCTTCATCCGGACGGAAATAAACTTCCGTACCTCTTTTATCTGTTTCGCCAATAATTTTCATATCGCCCACTGGAATTCCACGTTCAAATCTTTGGAAATAAATATTCCCATCTTTATGGATACGGTATTCTAAAAATGTAGATAGCGCGTTAACAACCGCTGCACCTACACCGTGCAGACCACCCGAAACTTTGTAACTTCCTCCGCCGAATTTACCTCCAGCATGTAAAACAGTAAAGACAGTCTCAGAAGCAGGTCGACCCGTCTTATGTTGCAGATCCACTGGAACTCCACGCCCATTATCCGTTACACGAATACAGTTATCGGCTTCAATTTCAATTACAATATCATCTGCATATCCAGCCATCGCTTCGTCAATTGAGTTATCCACGATTTCCCAAACTAAATGGTGAACACCGTCAAGACTTGTTGACCCAATATACATTCCTGGACGCTTTCGAACGGCTTCTAACCCTTCAAGTACTTCAATTTGACTTGCATTATAGTCATCTTGAATGATGTCTTTCTTTTCATCCATCTTTTTATTCCCCTATCTCTTCAGTCGAAATCTCGCCATTCTCTACCTTAAAAATACGTGGATTTTGTAATAAATCCATTTGAACCCCATCTAGACTCGTTGTGGTGATGAAGGTTTGTACTTTATTTTGAATTGCATTCAATAAATGCGTTTGGCGACTATCATCAAGCTCACTTAAAACATCATCTAATAATAAAATCGGGTATTCACCCGTCATCTCGTACATTAATTCAATTTCTGCCAACTTTAAACTCAAAGCAGTCGTTCTCTGCTGCCCCTGAGAACCGTAAGTTTGCACATTTTTCTCATTCACATAAAATACCAAATCATCTCTATGTGGCCCTAAAGTTGTTGTTCCTTGGTCAATTTCTTGTTCTTTAGCTTTTTCATAATCTTTTTGTAATTGACTCAATAACTCTTCTTTAGACATTTTATCCGATACACTACTTGTGGTTTTATAGCTAATACGTAATTCTTCTTTGCCATTTGATATATCCGTTTGCACTTCTTGTGCCCATTTTGTCAGTTGCTTTACAAAACGGTACCGATGGTATAAAACCTCTGCGCCTTCAGTTGCTAACTGTTCAGTCAAAATATCTAAATAAAGTGCATCATGTTTTCGATCATACTTCGCTTTTTTTAAAAATTGATTTCTTTGTTTTAAAACACGTTGATATTGGGTCAAATGGTGTAAATAAATTTTATTCATTTGGCCCAATTCCATATCTATAAACCGTCGCCTCACAGAAGGTGATCCTTTCACCAAAGATAGATCTTCAGGTGCAAATAAAATCACATTCAGTTGACCAATATAATCACTCAGCTTTCTTTGTTCTAAGTGATTCATTTTGGCAATTTTCCCACGTTTGGATAAAACAATTTCTAAAGGGACTGAATGTGACTTTTTGATTAATTGACCATTTACTTTTGCAAAATCGCTATCCCATCGAATCAATTCACGGTCCCGTGGTGAGCGGTGACTTCTTGACATCGCTAAAAAATAAATACTTTCTACAAGATTTGTTTTTCCCTGAGCATTTTCCCCAATTAAAACATTAATTGAAGGCGAAAAGGATAGTTTTACTGTTTCGTAATTGCGATAATTCTTTAGTTCAATACCTTCTAAATACATTATGCTTGAGGCTCAGCGAGGGATTGAATTTGAAATTCGCCAATATTTGGAATACTGATTTGATCGCCGTCATATAACTTTTTACCGCGACGATTCTCTGGCTCTTCATTTACGAAGACTTCCATCTGTTCTAAGAATGGTTTAGCCATTCCACCACTTGATATAATACTTGCTAGTTTTAAAAATTGGCCAAGCGTTATATATGTCTCTTGAATTTCAATTTTTGTGTTTTCCATGGGAATGCTCCTTTTTTTCAGTTTCGTACCCTATTATTATACCTGAAATATAGTGAAAATTCAATTGAATGCGTGTATTTCGCCTTATATATCGCTTCTGAGTAATTTTAACCCTTTTTCTTATAAAACCCCTAAAACTTGGAATAGGGCTATAAAACTAAAAAAAGCAGATTTCCGAAGAAATCCACTTTTTAAAGTTTGTTTTATTTAGGTGTTTACTTTTTAACAATTTTATTGTCTTTAAAGGTCTCGGAATATTCAAGTTCGTCTTCTTTATCGTATCGCACCCAAGACCCATGTTTCATGTCGTTTTTAAAGTTTCCAACCTGCCATAACTGGCCCGTTTTCCGATAGAATTTCCATTCGCCTTGCATTTGATTCTTTTCATAAGGGCCTTCTGCTTTCACCGTTCCATCGTTGAAATAATGGGTCATATAGTGATCAACAAGTTCTGCTTTCTTTTGGCCATTTGCATAGGTTTCGTTTTGCATTTTAATCCCCTTCATCTCTATTCGGCTCTAGTCAACTAAAATTAACGAGCGGAAGTCGAAGTTCGAATAGGAGTAATCAACTGAACGAAATTATAATCATCCTCTGCGTCTGTAGGAACAATAACAAATGGGCGAAGAGTAGAGATTAACTTCATCGTAACTTTTGTTCCTTCAAAGGTATTTAACGCATCTCTTAAATAATCGGGGTTAAAGGATATTTCAAGATCTTCACCTTCTAAATTTGCATAAGGTACATCTTCCTCTACATATCCAACTTCTGGTGAATTACTCGTTAATTGTAATTCGCCATTTTTAACAGATAATTTAACCACATTATTCTTACCAGCATGTGAAAGTAACGAAGTACGGGCTACAGCACCTTTTAAAGCTTGAATATTTAAATCAATTTGAGTGGCTGAACTTTCAGGAATCAATTGATCTGTCTGTGGATAATTTCCTTCAAGTAATCTTGAATAGAAGTATGTATCTTCTGTCATAAATAAAATTTGGTTAGAAGCTAAAGCGACACTTACTTCTTCAATATCATCGGTTAATATTTTTGAAAGTTCCGTTAAACTGTTTCCAGGAATTACAATTTGGAAAGATAAATCATCAGGAACGTCTACTGGTATGACACGCTGACTCAGACGATGACTATCAGTTGCTACTGCTTTTAACTTACCTTCACTAATTGAAAAGTTGACCCCTGTTAGGATTGGGCGACTTTCATGTTTAGAAACAGCAATAACCGTTTGCTCAATTACCTTTTTAAGTAAAGAAACAGGTAAAGTAAAAGATTCACTCGTATCAATTTCAGGTAAATATGGATAACTTGCTGCATCTAAAGCATTAATAGTGAAAAAAGAATTAGCAGATGAAATCGATGCTTGTAATTGAGTGTTTACTTCAAAGGTAAACTGATCGTCTGGTAATCGATTAATAATATCTGCAAAAAAACGAGCAGGCTGTAAAACAATACTTCCCGTTTCTTCAATTTGTAAAGCCGCTTCTTCATCATCCGCAAATAATTTTGCTTCTATTGAGATATCTGAGTTACTTCCAGTAATTTTTAGATCATTTTTAGTCACTTCTAATTTCAGACCTGTCAAAATAGGAATTGTGGTCTTAGTAGAAATGGCTAACTGAACATCTCTTAGTTTTTTTAGTAAGGTTAAACGGTTTACGGTAAATTTCATTTCCTCTACTCCCCTTTTTGGAAACATTTTTTCATTTTAAGTATAGCATAATTTTGAGTTTATTTATTTTTGAAGGTCCCTATATATATTATATTAAGTAATAATAATAGTAATAGTAGTAGGCCCTGTTAATATTGTGGAAAACTTAAAATTTCTCTCAAGAACAAGTTTTCCACCTGTGCATAACTTGTTGATAAGATTGTGTGTAATTAAATAGTTGTACACAAGTCTAAAATTCTTCTTTGATTTCGTTAATTTCACGTTTCATCTCTGCATCGCTTTCTAAAAGCTTTCGAATTTTATCATGCGCATGTAAAACAGTTGTATGGTCTTTGCCTCCGAATTCTTCTCCAATTTTTGGAAAAGAGGTTTCTGTTAGTTCGCGAGCTAGATACATAGCTATTTGTCTTGGAATAACTATTTCCTTCACCCGTCGTTTCCCTTTTAACTCATTTACTGTCACATTGTAGAATTTTGCCACGTGTTCTTGAATTTTACTAATAGAAACTTCTTTATTGGCTTCTTTCACCATAGTCTTTAAAGCATCGGCTGCTAGACTTGTAGTGATTTCTTTATTTTGAATAGTCGCGTAAGCTTGAACTCGAACCAATGCTCCTTCAAGTTCCCGAATATTTGAATCAATTTGTCCTGCAATATAGCTTAATGTGTCGTTTGGAATTTCTAGACGCTCAGCGTCTGCTTTCTTTCGTAAAATTGCAATTCGGGTTTCTAAATCTGGTGGCGTAATATCAACGGATAAACCCCAAGCAAAACGAGATACGAGACGTTCTTGCATTTTTGGGATTTCATTCGGTAAACGGTCACTGGTTAAAACAATTTGCTTTCTTTCATCATATAAAGCATTAAAGGTATGGAAAAATTCCTCTTGCGTTCCTTCTTTGTCTGCAAAAAACTGAATATCGTCGACTAGTAATAAATCGACGGTACGGTATTTTTGACGAAATTCTTCTTGCGTTCGATTCTTAATGGAGTTAATAAAATCATTTGCAAAAGTTTCACTAGACACATATTTTACATTTTTATCTGGATTGATACTTAAATACTGATGGCCAATCGCATGCATTAAATGGGTCTTACCTAAGCCAACCCCACCATAGAAAAACAACGGATTATAAATTGTTCCAGGTTCTTCTGAAACAACCAAAGCAGCTGCATGAGCCATTTGGTTTCCTTTTCCTATAACAAAGGTATCGAAGGTATATTTACTATTTAATTCACTTGATTTGAATAAAGTAGGTGTACTGGAAGTTTCTATTATTTCTGCTTCTTGTTGTTCTTGTTGATCCAGCTCATCTTTCGTTAAAAAACGCGGAGTAATTTCTTGGCCCGCGTACTCATAAACATATTCAACTATACGAGTAGTTAGATGATTTTCCCAATATTCCTTGTGTAAAGGAGTGGGTACTTGAATCGTAATCAACTGGTTTGAAACAGATAGAACTTGCGCACTATCAATCCACGTATCAAAGCTTACTTTTGAAAGATCATCTTTGAATCTATCTTTTAAATAGAGCCAGGTACTGTTTCGATCTTCTAACACGTAGACACTCTCCCTCTTATAAAAACTTTTCTGGTATTAAACATATTACCATGTATAAATAAAGTTTTCCACAGAATTATCACAATGTGCATAAAAGAATTCAGAGACTGTTAAAAAGTTATGCACAAGGTGAATAAGAGCTGTGGATATAAATAAAGTTAAACTGGATGAAACTCCAACTTGTGGATAAAATTAAAATTTTAAAAGGCTTTGATAAAGGGTTTTTAAACACTTATCAACAGCACCTGTGCAAAAGTGGATAACTTTTAAACAAGCCTGTGAATTAGATAAAATGTTGTGGAAACATGTGGAAAACATTGCATGAAAATTTTATCAACCACAGGGGTGTGGACAATTTTTAAAAAATACTTTCTCCACAGAAAATGATTTTTGATAATTAAATAAGAAATAAGTTTTTTTAAAAAAATAGAGTAGAAAATCGTTTAAATCCTTTTGTGATAGACTTAATAGGAGCTTTAAAGAAAATTGAGGTGAGAAAGTTGTAAAATTTTGGAGTTTTTATAAAAAATTGAATAGTTTTACAAAATAGAAGAAAGGATGACAGTTGTTGGATTTGTTTTTGAAAATTAGTATTATCATCTTGGTTGGACTTTTAGGAGGGCGAATAGCAAAAAAGTTTGGCTTGCCAAGTGTCTCTGGGTATATTGTAGCGGGTTTACTATTAGGACCGTCTTTTATTGATTTAGTGAGTAATGAGGGATTGAATTCACTCGGATTTATTACGGATATTGCTTTGGCAGCAATCGCATTTTCTATTGGAAATGAGTTCTTACTTTCAGATATGAAAAAAGTTGGGAATAAAATTTTTCTACTCACTATAGCTGAAGTAATTGGAGCTTTAGTCATTGTTTTTATGACAATGTATTTTCTCTTTAATCAAAGTTTTGAGTTTAGTATAGTCATTGCCAGTATGTCGGCGGCTACAGCGCCTGCGGGTATTGTGATGGTCATACGTGAACTTCGAGCGGATGGTCCTTTAGTAAAAACTATTTTACCAGTTGTAGCTCTAGATGATGCATTAGGTATCATGGTTTTTAGTGTCGCTTTATCGATTGCAAAAATGACTTCAGGTTTGGCAGATTTCACTTTAATTCAAATCGTAAGCGATCCACTCATTGAAATATTTGGGTCTTTACTGCTTGGGTTTTTACTGGGATTGGGTTTGACTTATCTAGCGAATAAAGCAAAAGGGCGCGATGAATTATTAAAAATTTCATTAGCTTTTATTTTAGCGGCAGTAGGTGCTGCAAATTTCTTTAATATGTCCCCTTTATTAACCGCAATGATGATGGGTGGTACACTTGTTAATCTCATGCATAACTCCAAAAGAGTATTTGACAACATAAATAGCTTCACTCCGCCGATTAATCTTTTATTTTTTACTTTAGCTGGGATGAGTCTCGATTTAAAAATCTTAGCTTCAGTCGGAATGCTTGGGGTAGGGTATATTTTGGCTCGAGCAATTGGTAAAATGCTTGGTGCAGGCGTTGGGGCTAAAGCACTAGGAGAAAGTGAAACCATTCAAAAATATTTAGGTTTAAGTTTGCTTACTCAAGGTGGAATATCAATTGGTTTATCCGTAATTGTGCGAAATGAATTGCCACAATTTAGTCAATCGATTGTGACAGTTATTTTGTTTAGTGTTTTAGTATTTGAAATCTTAGGACCTATTCTTGCCAAGATTGCTATTACAAAAGCGGGCGAAGTAAACGGAATGGTTAAGAAAAAGAAAAGGATTTAGAAAGTTTACTGGAAAGGATAGATAAAAAATGAATGTATTAGTTATAGTACTTAATAAGACGGAATATTTAAATGAGATTTTAGACGCGTTTGTAGAAATTGGTTTAACAGGAGCAACTATTATCGATAGTCAAGGAATGGGCAGTGCGATGACAGAGGTCGAAAATACGGATGAGCCATTTTATGGCGTATTAAAAACGATGTTTGATGACTCAAGGCCTTATAACAAAACAATTTTTACAGTGATCCAAGACGAGCCATTATTGGAAAAAGCCGTCACTATAGTGAAAGAAATTATGGAAGATATCCATAAACCAGGCGTAGGCATCATGTTTACTGTACCACTCGGAAATACCTACGGGATGTCATGGGAATAAATTCTTTATGTAAAAGCGGCTAACTTAACCTTTAAAATCAAACTTTATGTTGACAAAAGGGTATTTTTTTCATAAAATTATATAGTCTGTTCGCATCATGTTAATGATTTCATTAACGAGATAACTTAAAGGATGATATTTTCAAAGAAATCAGGAGGTGTTTTGCATGTCAGAAGGATTAACATACCAACCAAAAAAACGTAAAAGAAAAAAGGTACACGGATTCCGTAAAAGAATGAGTACTAAAAATGGACGTAGAGTTTTAAAAAATCGACGCCGTAAAGGTAGAAAACGTTTATCTCATTAATAAAATGAAGAATTCGTTTTAAAATTAAAGCGACAGGATCTCATTTGCTTGAGTGAACGTCGCTTTTTTTTAATACTTATTTCATGCTTACTAGATAAGAGGAGGAAGTGTAGTATGAGAAAAACATACCGAGTGAAGTCTGAAAAAGACTTTCAAAATGTTTTTCACAAAGGAATTTCTAAAGCGAATCGTCAATTCGTCGTCTATAAACTTCCTAAAAAAGGACAGAATCATTTTCGAGTAGGTATTTCTGTAGGAACCAAATTAGGTAATGCAGTGGTTCGAAATAAGATTAAACGAAGAATTCGACATGCTTTAAGAGAACTGGATAAAGAAAATAATTTTGATCATGCGTTGGATTTTATAGTCATTGCTAGACAACCTGTATCAAATATGGATTTTGAGCAAATTAAAAAAAGTTTGCGTCATGTTCTATCTTTGTCTGAAGTTATAATAAAATAAAAATTGAATAGAATGAGGAGAGAAAAAATAGTGAAAGAGTTTTATCGAAAAAATAAAAAGACACTATTAATGCTTACTCTTGCAGCCTTTGTTATCTTTCTAGCCGCCTGTGGACGTCAGGATGTTATTACAGAGCAAAGTGATGGATTCTGGGATGGCGTAATTATTTACAATCTTTCCCGATTTATTCTATGGTTATCTGATTTATTTGGTGGAAGTTACGGAACGGCAATTATCGTTTTTACAGCTTTAGGTCAAATCTTACTATTACCACTAACCAATTATCAGCAAAAAACTATGGAAAAAACGCAAGAAATCCAACCGCAACTTCAAGCCCTACGTGAGAAATATTCTGCAAAAGATGAAGCTACACAAGAAAAATTAGCGGAAGAGACGCAAAGAATTCAAGATGAAGCCGGCGTAAACCCATTAATGGGTTGTTTACCATTGCTTGTTCAAATGCCAATCTTCATTGCCCTTTATCAAACGGTTATTCGTACTCCGGAATTAGCAACAGGTAACTTCTTATGGTTAGAGTTAGGGGAACCGGATCCTTTATTCATTATTCCATTAGTCGCTGCTGGATTCACAATGTTAAATAGCTGGTTAATGCAATATGGAAATCCACACTCTCAATCAAATGTAATGACTTATGTCATGCCTGTAATGATTTTCTTTATTTCATTTAGATTATCTGCTTCATTAGCTCTTTACTTCGCAGCATCAAACGCTGTACGTGCTATTATCACGTTGATTTTCAATAACCCATTTAAAAAACGTCGTAAAATTGCCGAAAAAGAAGAAGAAGAACGAGAAGCTGAAAGAAGAAGAAAACGAGCACTTAATAAAGCAAAAAGAACGGGTAGAAGTGTTAAAAAATAATTTTTGTCCTATAATGAAATTAAGCACATAACGTACATTGGATGGAGGATTAAACTCGTGAATGATAAATATATTGCTCAAGCTGCCACTCAAGAGGAAGCCATTGATAAAGGTTTGAATGCCTTAGGTATTTCAAGAGAGGAAGCAAAGATTACAATTGATGAACCTGGAAAGAAAGGTTTCTTAGGCTTTGGTCAAAAAGATGCAGTTGTTGTAGTTGAACGAAGAGAAAAAGTAAATATTGTAGATGAATTCTTATCCAACGAATTTGATATTGATCGTAAATCTCAAGCAACAGCAGAAGAAAAACGAAAAGATTTAGATAAAGCTGCCTTCCCTGATGAAGAACGTGAGAAACCTTTAGTCGATGAAGATCCAAAGAAGGTTGAAGCAAAAAAACAAGAAGATGTAGCAACGAAAGAAGAAATCCTAGAAGGACGCGACCATACAGAGGTTGAAATCCTTGAAGATAACAAGGCTGACGAAAAAGAAGATGACTTGGATGATTTCGATTTTGATGCGGATGAAGAGGCCGATGAGGATTATGAAGAAAAAGACTCCTCGGAATTAACGGAAGAAGAAATTAATCGAATCGATCAAGAAGCGATTGAAGAAGTTCGCCAATACTTAAATGACATTATTGTTACTATGGGTGTTGAAGATGGGAAAGTTTATACAAGCCGTGTAAGAAATAACGTCAAATATGACATCGAAACAGAAAATGCTGGACTGGTCATTGGTCGTCATGGAAAGGTGCTGAATGGTTTACAAACGTTGGCACAAAACCATATGCATCAATTGGCACACAGTAAAATTAATGTTCGCGCGGATGCAGAAAAGTACCGTGAACGTCGTCGAAATACGGTTGAAAATCTAGCGAATCGTACGGCTGAGAAGGTAATCAAGACAAACCGTCGAGTAAAGCTGGATCCAATGCCTGCTCACGAACGAAAGCAAATTCACCGTTATTTGAATCAAAATCCAAAGGTTAAGACGCACTCAGAAGGACGCGAACCGAAGCGTTACCTAGTTGTTGAACCCGCAGATGAATAAATTAAATTATTAATAGAAAAAGCACAGCCTTAGGTTGTGCTTTTTTCGTGGTTAAAGGCTCTAACCCGTCCATAAAAAAATTACAGCCTGGTTAAAGGCTCTA
>DAIOTF010000009.1:29475-35994 GCA_036752165.1 Atopostipes sp. | reverse complement strand
TCGGGTTGCATCATTGAATTTCAAAACCAGTAAACGGCATTTCCGGTTGCATCATCGAATTTCAAAACCAGTAAAATGATTTTACCAAATATTAAAAAGAAGTGACCAGTTGATCACTTCTTTTATTTGAAATTATTCTTCTAAATTTTTTAATTTTTCAATTTGATCTTCTACAGCTTTATAACGATTTTGGTATTCAGCTTCTTTATCGCGTTCCGCTTGAACAACCTCTTCAGGTGCATTGTCTACAAAACGTTTATTGCTTAATTTACCTTGGGCACGTTTGATTTCGGATTGCCATTTTTCGAGTTCTTTTTCCAGACGGGAAAGTTCTTCCTTGATGTCGACTAATCCTTGTAGTGGCAAGAAGATTTCGGCTCCTTGAATAACCGCCGTCATGACTTCAGTAGGCACATCTACTTTGGTGTCAATAACCAATTCATTTGGATTACAGAAGCGTTCAATAAATGAACGGTTCGCTTGAAGAACTTCTTTGATTTCTTCCGAATTCGCTTGAATCATGATGTCAACTGATTTAGAAA
This sequence comes from Atopostipes sp., assembly GCA_036752165.1. Classification (GTDB taxonomy): domain Bacteria; phylum Bacillota; class Bacilli; order Lactobacillales; family Carnobacteriaceae_A; genus Atopostipes. Next base: position 35,452 of record DAIOTF010000009.1, on the reverse strand, counting down.
GTGGACGATTCACTTCTGAACGAATATTTCGAACGGCTTTAATCAGTTCGATAATTCGATTCATGTTTGTGCGTGCGACATCGTCTTTAAATTCGTGATGTACCACTGGATAAGCTGCCGTCACAATCGATTCACCTTCATGTGGTAAATGTTGCCAAATTTCTTCGGTCACGAATGGCATAATCGGATGCAATAAGCGCAATGTTTGATCTAAAACATACGTTAAGATACTACGCGTTGTTGCTTTTTGCTCTTCCGTTCCCTCATTTAGAATTTCTTTTGACATTTCAATGTACCAGTCACAGTAGTCATTCCAAATAAAGTTGTAAAGCGCACGACCGGCTTCACCGAATTCAAATTTCTCAAATTGATTCGTTACATGGGCCACTGTTTCATTGAGACGCGCTAAAATCCAGCGGTCGGCTAAAGTCTTCTCACCTGTTAAATCAATATCTTCGAATTCAAAATCATCTAAGTTCATAATGACATAACGGCTAGCATTCCAAATTTTATTGATGAAGTTCCAAGCTGAATCCATTTTCTCATAAGAGAAACGAACGTCTTGACCAGGTGCTGAACCATTTGATAAGAACCAACGCAAGGCATCCGCACCATATTCATCAATAACATCCATTGGGTCAATTCCGTTTCCAAGAGACTTACTCATTTTCAGTCCTTTTTCATCACGAATTAAACCATGTAAAAGCACATTCTCAAATGGACGCTCTTCTGTAAATTCCAAACCTTGGAAAATCATTCGTGAAACCCAGAAAAAGATAATGTCATAACCTGTGACAAGTGTATTTGTTGGGTAATATCTTTGGAAATCACGATTGTCTGTATCTGGCCAGCCCATTGTCGTAAATGGCCATAGAGCGGAACTAAACCATGTATCTAAAACATCTTCGTCTTGTGTCCAGTTTTCTACATCTTCAGGCGCCGTTTCACCGACATACACTTCGCCTGTTTCATTATGATACCAAGCTGGAATGCGGTGACCCCACCACAATTGACGTGAAATTACCCAGTCGTGAACGTCTTCCATCCAGTTTGTAAATGTTTTTTCAAAGCGTTCCGGATAGAAATCGACTTTGTTATCTGTTTTTTGATTATCTAATGAAGCTTGCGCTAATTCTTCCATCTTCACAAACCATTGTGTCGATAAACGTGGTTCAACCACTACACCCGTACGCTCGGAGTGACCAACACTATGAACCATTTCTTCCACTTTAATGAGTAAGCCTAATTCGTCTAAATCAGCTACCACTTGTTTACGCGCTTCAAAACGATCCATGCCTTCGTATTTTCCAGCATTTTCGTTCATCGAACCATCGGAATGCATCACATTTAATCGTTTCAAGTCATGACGGTTTCCGATTTCAAAGTCATTTGGATCATGTGCGGGAGTAATTTTTACAACCCCTGTTCCAAATTCACGGTCAACATAGGTATCTGCGATTATTGGAATTTCACGGTCCATTAACGGTAATAGAATGGTTTTCCCAATATAGTCTTGGTAACGCTCATCTTCCGGATGAACAGCGACAGCCGTATCTCCAAGCATTGTTTCTGGACGAGTGGTCGCAATTTCTAAATGTCCCGAACCATCCGCAAGTGGGTATTTCATATGGTAGAAAGCACCATTAATATCTTTATGGTCCACTTCAATATCCGATAAAGCCGTTTGTGCTTTTGGATCCCAGTTAATGATATATTCCCCACGGTAAATTTTATCTTTGTTGTATAAATCAACGAATACTTTTGTAACGGCTTTGTTTAAACCTTCATCTAAAGTAAAACGTTCTCGGCTATAGTCTAGTGAAAGGCCTAATTTAGCCCATTGGTCACGAATACTACCGGCATATTCTTCTTTCCAGTCCCATGCTGCTTCGAGGAATTTTTCACGCCCAAGTTCATGGCGATTTGTTCCTTGTTCATTTAAACGGGCTTCAACACGAGCTTGTGTAGCAATTCCCGCATGGTCCATTCCTGGAAGCCATAGCGTATCGTACCCTTGCATCCGTTTTTGACGAATAATCATATCTTGTAAAGCCGTATCCCATGCATGACCTAAATGTAATTTCCCCGTTACGTTTGGCGGTGGAATAACAATTGAATAAGGTTCTGCGTTATCATCTTCACTCGGTTTAAATAGATCTTTTTCTAACCACTCTTCATATTTCCCAGCTTCAACTTCAGTCGGCTGATACTTTGTCGACATTTCAATTTTATCTGTCATTTTCTCACTCCTAATTTATATAAGTAAAAAAGCACCCATCCTGTATAAGGACGAATGCTTGTTAATCGCGGTACCACCTAAATTATACAAAGGACATCTTTCCCTTGTATCTCTTTATAGCCTTTTTAATGGTGGCTAACCAAACATGTCTGTTCGCTCCCAAGCTACCTTCAAGCATTTCTTATAAGGGACTCTCACCAACGCCCTCTCTCTGAAATAATCAAATGCCTTACTCTTCTTGTTCATCGCGTGTTTAATAGTTATTTTCTACCTCTTCATCTTACCAGTTTTTCTCAAAATATCAACTCTTAAATGGCTTCTGTCCGCTCAATTCGTTCATTTATAATATCGGTAAGCTCTTCTAGTCTTTCGCGTGAGTCCACAGGCACATCTAAAGAAATCACACTTGTCCCAAAAGAACGTTGGTTAATCTCAGACGTTTTTCGTTTCAACCACGGCAAACTCTCTAGATACTGCCGGTCGTCTTTTAACTCAATCCCAATATTCCCAGAAGCATTCACAATCTCCACTTTCGCTTTTTTCATCCACGTAAAAGGAATGACTCGATTCGATCCGATGGCGTTGGTTCGATTGATAATGCCCTCTTCCGTTATCACTAACGCCCCCTTCGGAAATAAAAACCGTTTGAGGATATAGAAAAATGCAAAGCCGAAAAACAAAGTTCCAAAACCTCCAACAAGTATGCCTAGGCCTTCTGACTGAAGACCAAAAATACGGAAAGGAAAATCTCTCACTAATGAACCAATCAGTACAAATAGACTTGCTCCAAACATAATAGCACCTAAAAGTACCATGACGCCATAATCTTTTCTTGAGTGGTCAATTGAGATAGTCTCCATAAGGCACCCTCCTTTGAGAAATGGAATACGTTTTTGTTACTAAAAGTTTACCGATTCCCACATCTCGTGTCAATTCTAGACGCTTACTAGAGGGGTTTATTTGCGAAGCAGAACTTACAGAAGATCTGCAAAGGCTTCGTCTTCTTTATCAGATCCTGCTGTTTCTGGTCCGATGGTTTCAATTTTTAAATCGGCAAGTGCCCGCTCGATTAAGCCGTCGACATCAAGTGCTTGTTCATATTCCAAAACACGCTCAAGATTTGGTTTTGTTTTTGGACGAGGTGGCGTGAAAATCGTACAGCAATCTTCGAATGGTAAAATGGATAGTTCAAAGGTATCGATGTCTTGAGCGATCGCCATGATTTCTGTTTTATCCATCGCAACCAGTGGGCGAAGAATTGGCGTAGAGGTCACGGCATTAATTGCGTACATACTTTCAAGTGTTTGCGAAGCGACTTGTCCGAGTGATTCCCCGTTCATAATCGCTAAGCCTCCGCGTTGCTCGCGAATTTTATCCGTTAAGGACATCATGAAACGACGAGTCACAGTCATGATATACCCTTCTGGAATATCTTTTTTAATTTGTTCTTGAATTTCTGTGAATGGTACTTCGATAAACGTCACTTCTCCACTGAATCGTGCGAGTTTAGAAGCGAGGTCTTTTGCTTTTTGTAAGGCTTTCTGACTTGTATACGGTGGGCTGGCGAAATGAACGGCTTCAATATCAATTCCACGTTTTTGTGAAAGATAACCGGCTACTGGTGAATCAATCCCTCCTGAAAGCATTAGCATCCCTTTTCCAGCCGTTCCAACAGGTAAGCCACCTGAAGCTTGAATCGTTTGAACGGATAAGAAAATTCCGTCATCACGGACTTCTGTTCGAACCGTTAAATCAGGATTTTTCATTTGAACAGCTAAATCTGGAAATTCCGTCGCGATCGCTGCACCTAATTCACGGTTCATGTCCATCGTGTCGTATTCAAATTCGCGGTCCGCACGACGCGTATTGATTTTGAAAGAAGTGGCTTCTCCTATAAATGGACGAACAATTTCAATCGCCCCGCGCTTAGCCTCTTCTAACGTTTTTTCAACTTGAAGCACCGGTGATATGGTTTGAATCCCAAAAATATCTTTTAGACGTTCAACTACGCCATCTGAATTTTCTCCATTCAATTCCACATACATGCGGTCTCGATTCCAAGAAACTTCGGCCTTTGGATAAGAACGGCTAAGTGATTTTTTAACGTTGTTTCCTAGTTTATCAATAAAGAAACGGATATTTTTACCTTTAGTTGATAATTCCCCGTAGCGAATCATTAATTGTGTTGGTTTCATCTTTAATCTTATTCTCCTCGTGTGCTTTATGCATTAATAACTTCAAACTTCTCTAACATTTCATCATACGCTTGTATAAACTGGTCCACTTCTTCTTCTGTATTTCGCGCTGAGAAACTAACGCGATTGGCTGTTTCAGCTTGATATTTAGGTACGCCCATTGCGGCTAGTGTACTCGAATCTACATGGGTTGCTCGACTTGAACAAGCACTCGTTGTAGAAACGAAGATATCATATTCTTCAAGCGCATGCACGGTCACTTCACCACGAATCCCTTCAATCCCAAAACATAAAATGTGTGGCGCATGATTTTCAGGTGTGAAGAGGGTGACTTTATCTTGTGTTTCTAAGTAGCTTCTCAATTTACTTTGGAGTTTTTTAAGGTGTGCCATTTTTTTAGCGTTATCTTCAAAAACTAAACGAACCGCACGAGCCATCGCCGCGATAGCAGGTAAATTTTCTGTTCCACTACGCATGCCATTTTCTTGACCCCCACCTGTTAGTAAAGGAGCGATGGTCCGACCCTCTTTCAGATACATAAACCCGATTCCCCGAGGGGCTTCAAATTTATGACCTGAAAAAACAGCCATATCGACACGGCTCTCTAAGCCTAGAGGGATTTCGGTTACACCGATTGCTTGGACGGCATCTATATGGTAATGAATTTTCGGATACTCTTTTAACACTTCACCAATTTCATGAATCGGTTGAATAGTTCCTACTTCATTATTGACAGCAATGATAGAAACTAGGACAGTATCTTCCCGTATGGCTTCTTTTAAGTCTTTTACAGAAACCACTCCTGCTTTATCAACAGGCAAGTAAGTCACTTCCCAACCCTGTTGTTCTAATTGTTGCATTGTTTCATACACAGCAGGATGTTCGACGCTTGAAGTGATGAGGTGTTTTCCAAATCGCTGTTTTTCTATCGCAGTGCCTTTAATCGCCCAATTGTCCCCTTCTGTACCTCCACTCGTAAAATAAATTTCACTTGGAGATACATTCAATTCTCGAGCAATTTGCGCACGAGATTGCTGAAGAAGCTTTTTAGTGATGTCCCCCATTTTATGTAAGCTTGAGGGATTCCCGTAGTATTCTTGACTCACTCTTTGATACGTTTTAAGAACAGTAGAGTCTATTGGTGTGGTTGCACTATTGTCAAAATAAATCATTGTTTTTCCTTCCTCTATTTCCTTAAATCCTGTATACGGTCAAATATTGTACCATAGATTCAATGCATTAACAGTAAAATTTCGCAGAAAAAGAGCTAGGATGAAATGGCCTCACCCTAGCTAGTATTCAATTATTCAAATCCTTTTTCTTGGTCATACTTTTCTTCGATTTCTTTATAGGTACCTGGCGCTACATTTTCTAATTTTTCACGAACTAGGCTTAAAGCTCTACCATAATCGTAATCTTCTGTGAATAACGATTCACTGTAACGAATCGTTTCTAAAACCCCTTTATGAGAATCTTTATAGCGGTAAAGCTTTTGAGAAACAAGTTCAGTTAGTTCGACTTGTCGGATAATTTCTTGAGTCAT
>DAIOTF010000009.1:18870-29375 GCA_036752165.1 Atopostipes sp. | reverse complement strand
GCTTTTGAGAAACAAGTTCAGTTAGTTCGACTTGTCGGATAATTTCTTGAGTCATCTCACTCAGTTGGTCCAAATCCTCTTCACACATTTGGTGAATTTTACGAACTTCCGCTAGTTGAATGCGTGGACGAGCCATTTCTTTCGACAATAACTCAATCCGTGTTGAGGTCGAGAAGAACATTTCTAAGTAAGCATCCGGCAATCCTGGTAGGCGTTCATTTTCTAGGTAACGTTTCATCGCATACATGTCTTGTTCCATTTCTAACATGTCCGCTTTAAGTTCTCGTTCTTCTTTACGGTAGCTTTCCAATTGATTTTCAATCGTGTCGTATGTTTCATTATACCCTTCGAGTAAATCAAACAGTTTGTCTAGCTTCTCATAAGCCACCGAATAAGGGATGGCTTGATGTTTTACCCGATCAGCAATCACATCATATTCTTCTCGTGCTTCTTTAACCTCGTCGGCTAAAGTTCTTAATTTCTTCTCTTCATCATGGTTTAAAATATAGCTCTGAGCCATTCGATTCGCTAATGCCATCACACGACGCTGTTCACCTTGTAAGAAATAAATCGCACGTCGTATATCTTCTAATGTCTCTTCAACATAGGGTTTGGCTTGATATTCTACTTCCATCTTTTCATAAAGGGCTTCAATTTCTTCTGATAAAGTATTTGTTTCTTCTCGTGCTTTATCTAATTCTAAATCTCGAATTCGATCGTAAATGGCTTTTTTAAACAACTCTAATTTTTTAATATCTTCTTCAATTGAATCCTCTGGAAATTTATACCCTGCTTCGATCATTTCATTGTAACCATTTTGTAAGTCTTTCAGCTCTTCTCCATGAACATCTTCAAGTTTCTCAATCATTGGCGGAATACGTTCCATTTGATTTTCAATTTCTAAAATATCGTTACTTAAGCCTTGTACGACTTCTTTCGCTTCTTCATGGTCTCCAGACACGGTTAAATCAGAAAATTCGCCAAAATCATTTTCCATCACGCGCAGTTTCTTTTCAAAACTTTCAGAGGCCGGTCCAAATGAAAAGCTATAAGCAAGAAGTGATTTACGCACCTCGTGGTATCGTTTCTTCATTTCATCAATTTGTTTCAAGTTTGCCTGTTCACGCTCTATTAAATCGTTTAGCGAGTGAGTTAACTGACTGATATCTTCTTTGATCTCTGTAATCGCTTGTGCTGCAGATTCTTGATTTTTCTTCGATTCACCTAAACGGTAGCGATCGGTTGCCTGTTCTGCATCATATAAATCATTTTCTAATTTTGGATATTTGACCGTTTCAATCGTTCGCCATTGATTTTCTAAAGCGGTTCTTACTTCTTGCGATTGCCCGGTTATATTTAATTCTGCTACTTCTTTTAAGGCATCATAAGGTGCATTTTTTAACACATCATTTTTTTGAGCGTCCAATTCATCAATTTGGCGGTAATATTTTTTCTGAACAAAGTAAATAATTCCTACTGTAACAAGGATTATAACAAGAATAATGATAAGTGTAATTTGTAAGGGTGACATACCGTTTCCTCCAAGCAGTTTCAAGTATTTTAATTTTTAGTTTCATTTTCATTCACTTTATATACACTACCGTTAGTATATCAAAAAAACGCGCCATATGTTATACTAGTTTTTAAATTCTTTCACAAGGAGCCTAATTATGGAAAAAATTAAGAAAAAAGACCTTCGATTACAACAATTTCAAGCACTCATTCAAGATGAAAAGAACCTCATTGCGAATTTAAGTAATGCTTCTGCTTTTTTAAATGAAGTTCTAGATGAGATTAATTGGGTGGGTTTTTATTTATGGGATGAAACCGATCAAGAGTTAATCCTCGGTCCATTTCAAGGAAAAGTAGCTTGCATCCGCATTGAATCCGGTAAAGGCGTTTGTGGTACAGCTTATGAAAAACAAGAAACCCTTGTTGTGCCGGATGTGAATCAGTTCCCAGGTCACATTGTTTGTGACGCTGCTTCACAGTCCGAAATCGTTGTTCCTCTTCTTCGAAATGGAAAAGCTTTAGGCGTTCTAGATGTCGACGCACCGGTTAAAAACCGATTTAGCGAAGAAGACCAAGAGTTTTTAGAAGGCTTTGTAGATATTTTAATGAACCACCATGCAGAATAAAAAATGAAACTACCAGCAAAATTGTTGGTAGTTTCTTATTTGGGTAATATTCACCAAATCTATTTTCGTGAATGCTAGAGTCGTTTGTATTCACCAAATTTTATTTCGTGGACGCTAGACTCATTTGTATTCACCAAATCTATTTTCGTGAATGCTAGCTTTTACTTAGTAGCTCTAATCTTTTATGTAGTCTTTACAACTTGATCAATTCGCCATCTATAATTAAGGAAGTCAGTTCAACCTCTTCAGTGGCTTTATTAAGACTTAAATTCACTAAAAGTCTCTTTGGAATATCATTAACAGTCACATTAAAGGCACCACTAAATTCCGGAAATTCATTGTCCATGTTATCCCATTCCCCAGACATTCCTTCATAAGTAATTTCATTCCCAGGATAGACAGCTTCAGCCACATCTATTGCTAAGTAGGTCATACTAATTGGCCGAATAACATTCCCAAATCCCGACTCACCATAACTTAGTCCTTCTGTCATTTCAATCCACTTTTGCCATAACTCATCGGGAGTCCTATCATAGTCCGAAGCAATTTCAGTAATCGTTTCTCGCTCTGAGGTCGAACTTTTTTCAATACTTCTTTCTAGTTTTTCACGTAATCGACGATCAGCGGTGGTGAGCTCGGTTATAAAAGTCACCTCTGTTTCAAAATGAGTTTCTATAGTAGATGTTGGTTGTACATCCACTTCCTCAACATTCCCACTTTGTTCAACTGCCTCTACGCTCTCTTTACTTTCTTTTAAATCATCTTCCGTTGCGCAAGCACCTAATAAAAGTCCAATTGTGCTCGACAGTAAGAGCCATTTTATCCTTTTTGACATGGCAATCCCCCTTAATTCGTTTATTATATCAAAAAAAGGGATGGGATGTTATAAAATTTCAAAATTTATTTCAGAAGGTATAAGCTCTAGTTAAAAAACGAAATAGATTTTCAAGAGGTATAGCTTCAAGTTAACTTCCCAAATATATTTTCAGCAGGTATAACTCAGACCAAAATAAAAAAGACTGGGTTTCCCCAGTCTTTGCATAATTGTATAAGATTAGATTAACGGTTGTAGAACTCAACTACGTATGCTTCGTTGATTTCAGCTGGCATTTCTTCGCGAGCTGGTAAACGAGTCAATTTACCTTCTAATTTATCTTCGTCAAATTCTAAGTAGTCTGGACGACCGTATAGAGATTCAACAGATTCCGTGATGATTGATAAGTCTTTAGACTTCTCACGAACACTAATTACTTGACCAACTTTTACTGTGTATGATGGAATGTCTAAACGTTTACCATCTACAAGAATGTGGCCGTGGTTTACTAATTGACGAGCTTGACGACGAGTAGTCGCAAAACCTAATCGGTAAACTAAGTTATCTAAACGTTGCTCTAGTAAGATCATGAAGTTTGTACCGTGCTCACCTTCACGAATTTTACCTGCTTGAGTAAATAAGTTGAAGAACTGACGTTCATTCAAACCGTATAAGAAGCGTAATTTTTGTTTTTCTTTTAACTGTAGTCCGTATTCTGATAAGTTCTCACGGCTAGTTGGTCCGTGTTGACCTGGTGCGTATGGACGACGAGCTAATTCTTTTCCTGTACCTGATAAAGAAATCCCTAAACGACGAGATTTTTTCCATGTAGATCCTGTAAATCTTGACATATTTATTTCCTCCATTATATTGTATTGGAGTAAAATAACGTAACGGTTAGAAACTCAATAATACGTGCATTCTCTTTTAATTTTCACCGTCTTGCAGCCGCTGGTTACTCATTCACCGAAGTGGTAAGAAAATGTTGACGCGGTTATCGTCTCTTGCTGCATTATTTTACACAACGACTATCTTACCCTACTCTATCATAGAAGTCAATGCTTTCTTGCTCTTTTCTAAATTAAGGCAATTTGTTTCCGGAAGCTTTATAAAGGGCATACCAATCTTCACGACTCATTTCGATTTCAGATGCCTGCGCAATTTGTTTGATTCGCTCCACATTCATCGTTCCAGCAATCACTTGTATATTTGCCGGATGACGTAAAATCCAAGCTGATGCTAAGCCTGTTGGTGTTATTCCATACTTTTTGGCCATTTCCCGAAGGAGTTGATTCAATTCTGGTAAACTTTCATCCCCAATGAAAACCCCGTTCGGGCCTTGGTATGGAGACCAGGCTTGAATCGTCATTTGTGTGCGGCGTGAGTACTCTAAAATCCCGCCATCATAGTCAATGGCCGCCTGCTCATTTCGATTGACGTTTATCCCGGAATCAACCATCCCAGTGTGCATTAAACCGAATTGTAGTTGGTTCGCTTGTAAAGGTTGCTGGACTGCTGTCTTTAAGAGTTCCACTTGTCCAGGATTGAAGTTACTGACGCCAAAGTGACGGACTTTTCCAGCTTTTTCTAATATTTGAAAAGCTTCTGCGATTTCTTCTGGTTCCATTAAAGTATCTGGTCGATGAAGTAAAAGTGAATCCAGGTAGTCTATGTCGAGACGATCTAAAATCCCATCCACTGCTTCTAAGATATGAGCTTTTGAGAAATCATACATTTTTCCCTTCACGATACCTGTTTTGGATTGAATAAATAAATCCTCGCGATTAATCGACGTTTTTTTCAAAGCCTCCGCAAAGATTCGTTCACTTTCTCCATCGTTGTAAATATCGGCGTGGTCAAAAAAAGTGATGCCATGGTTTACAGCTGTTTCTAGTACATCCACGGGGTTATTGGCTGAGTTCACACGCATCATACCTAAAATAACCGCCGAAACTTCTTCGTTACTTTGTCCAAATGTTATTTTCTTCATTTTATCCCTTCTTTCTTTTAAATGATTCCATTTAAATATAGCACCAAAAAGCGGTGATGCAAGCCATACACCTAACAAAGATGAGAAATCCATTAGCTTTCTATTTAGATAATAGATGGTTTTATGTTAAAATGTTTAAGTAGATATCTTGCTCAAATTTGGGGCTTGATTTTGTATGGATATAATTCATTTTATCATTTAGAGAATGCAGTAAATTTAACAGGAGGATGTTTTTTATGATAATTGGTGTACCTAAAGAAATTAAACAAAATGAGAATCGCGTAGCAGCTACTCCAGCGAATATTTCTGAATTAGTGGAACAAGGACATGAAGTATATGTGGAAACAGAGGCTGGTATTGGTTCGGGTTTTACGGATCAAGAGTATGCAGATGCAGGTGCTGAGATTAAAGATTCAGCGGCCGAGGTCTGGAAAGCCAAAATGGTCATCAAAGTTAAGGAACCTATGGAAGATGAATACCAATATTTTTATGATGGCCAAATCATCTTTACATATCTTCATTTAGCGAATGATAAGCCCTTGACTGAAGCTTTGATTGATAAAAATGTGTCAGCTTTAGGTTACGAAACGATTTCTGTTCAAGGAAAGCTTCCTCTATTAAAGCCAATGAGTGAAGTGGCAGGTCGTTTTGCGATTCAAGCCGGGTCACAATTTTTACAACATCGCTATGGTGGTTCAGGTGTACTTTTAAGTGGTATTCCAGGTGTTGAACGCGGACGTGTCGTTATTATTGGTGGTGGAGTTGTAGGTCTTAATGCGGCGAAAATCGCCATGGGTATGGGCGCACACGTTACATTGTTAGATGTTAATGCTGAACGCTTGGCTGAAATTGATGATTTATATGGCTCACAAATTGATACGTTAATGTCTAACTCTTACAATATTGGTGCGGCTGTTAAAGACGCGGATGTTGTTATTGGTTCCGTGTTAATTCCAGGCGCCAAAGCGCCAGTACTGGTGACAACTGAAATGGTTAAAAGCATGCGTCCCGGTTCAGTTGTGGTAGACGTCGCCGTTGACCAAGGTGGAAACTTTGAAACAACCGAACATGCAACAACTCACGATGATCCAATCTATACAAGACATGGGGTCATTCATTATGCGGTAGCGAATATGCCAGGTGCCGTTCCAAGAACCGCAACTATTGGTTTAACAAACGTTACGATGCCATATATTTCAAGAGTTGCTAATCAAGGTCTTGAAAAAGCGTTCCTTAACAGTCAAGCTGTTATGCGTGGAGTCAATGTATATAAAGGCTTAGTCACCAACGAAGGTGTGGCAAATGCTTTAGATATGAGATATACAAACATGTACGATTTAATTCGTGGCTAACTATTGAATACGAAAAAATGCCCTTTGAAAAGTCATCTGTGACTTCAAAGGGCATTTTTTTATGTTTAAAGTACTCGTTCAAAGGGGTCGCGGCTAATTCCTTGTTCAAGAACTTGTTTTGCATATTCTTTTGCAGAAAATAAACTGTGGTCTCTGTAGTTTCCACATTCTTTCGCCGTCACTGCTGGAATCATTTCTGTTTCTAAGACATCATGCAATGTATTTTCTAAAGCTTGCGCAATTTCTTCAGCGGATGATTCATTCCATTTAATGCAGTAAAAACCCGTTCGACAACCCATTGGGGACACATCAATAATACCTTCTAAATGATCACGCAAATAAGTAGCTAGTAAGTGCTCTAAGGTATGTACCGCACCCGTTGGAAAAGCATCCGTATTCGGTTGTAAGAAACGCAAATCAATCTTTTGAATCGTACTGCCTTTTTCATCATGTTCTACCCCAGCTACTCGCACATAGGGGGCCTTTACTTTATTGTGGTCTAACTCAAAACTTTCAACTCTTGCCATTTCAAAAATTCTCCTTTTTACATCTTAAACTGTTATTCTTTCCTATCCGCTATTAAGGATAACACAAGTTCCGCTGAACGTTGACCCGCTAAGACAACAAATTCATCAAAATTGACAGAAGCTTCTTCATCTGCCGTATCGGATACCGCTCGAATGACTGCACACGGCACATCAAATTGATGACATGTTTGGGCAACGGCCACGCCTTCCATTTCAGTGACCAGTGCATTTGGGAAAAATTCCTTAATCTTAGCGATTTGGTCTGTCCCTGCTACAAAGGAATCCCCAGTCACAATTAAGCCTCTTTTTGTCTGCCACTCTAATGGTTGGGCTGTTTTTTCAATTCGTTCACTTAACGATTCATCCGTCAAAAAAGTTGCAGGCATTTGAGGTATTTGGCCATATGTATAACCAAACGCTCGGTTATCGGCATCATGATGCGCAAGTTCCGTTGCAATGACTAAGTCACCAATCGTCAACCCTTCCCCAATGCCTCCAGCTGATCCGGTATTAATGACTGCATCCACTTCAAATGTATGAATAAGTAATGTTGTTGCGATTGTCGCATTGACTTTGCCTATTCCTGCTTGCACAATAGTTACTGGCTGGCCATAAATGAAGCCATCATAAAATGTTTGGTTCGCCATTTCATGAACAACCTCATCTGAAATCACTTCCATTAAACGTTTCTTTTCTTCTTCCATCGCGACTAATATTCCAATTTTCAATTTCTTTCCCCTTACCGTTTCATTTAAATAAACAATATAATAACCCATGTAATGATAAGTAACAACAACACAATTAAAATCAGCAAAGTCAGTGTGCGGTCTACTCGACGGTAACGCTCCATAACATCTGCACGTTTTTTATTTGTTTTTCCTTGTCGGTTCAACTTAAATTCTTCAATGCGGGATTTTATCGATCGTTTATTCTTTTCTTTAAATTCTTCTCTGCGCTGAATGCGCTCAGCTTTTTTACGTTCTAATCGACTCATTTTAACGTCTCTTTCCTATTTAAACTTTATAAAGGTTTTATTTTCCGAAGGAGTTACTTGTCTGCCATATTTCGTCTCATTTTCCAGTAAAACAACGCAAAGACGGTTTTGGAATCGCACAATTCGCCTCTGGCATAGGCGTCCATTGCTTCATCGTAATCCAATTCGACCACTTCGATAAATTCGTCTTCATCTTGGGCCAGTGGATTTTTCACTTTTTGGAGGTCATTTGCTTCGTAAATTTCCAAAAACTCATCGGTGAAGCCGGGAGTACTGTAAAAAGAAGTAACAAAGCGCCAATTATCTGATCGGTAACCTGTTTCTTCTTCGAATTCACGTTTAGCCGTAATGATGCCATCTGTATCTTCTGCATCGCGCAAGCCCGCTGGTAATTCGAGTGTGGTTTTTCCAATAGCCACCCGATACTGGCGCACGAGAACAAGCTTCTGATCATCGGTAAATGCGATGACTGCGGCCGCATCGTCATGGCGAACAATTTCTCTTCCAGCTGTCCGCCCATCTGGCAAGGTGACTTCAAGCAATTCATACTTTGTAATCGATCCTTCGTGAACAGTCTCGACGTTTGTAATTTTTTCTTCAAATTCCATTCTAATTACGTCCTTTCATTGTTTTATCTATTATACCATTTTATGTTTGTTTATAATTGTTTAATGAATGAAATCGTGCTAAAGTCTGAGTAAATCTTCAGGTGTTTATGGTACTATAATAGAGAAAAGAGATTAAAGAAAGGATGTAGGCTGATATGAATAAACGAACATCCAATAATTTATTTATATTGCTTTTAGCGGTTATTACAATGATTGTTGTAGGATTTTTACTGTCTGCCCTAGGGATTAATTCCTTGTTTTCTTTTATTGTGGGGTTAATTATAGGAATTGTGCTTTATTCGAAATATATGGTAAAACAACGTCCAGCACCGGCCAGAACAGAGTTAAAAGATGTTTCTTCGGAACGAGAAAAATTTTATAAATCTCGAGGCTTGTCGGATGAAGATATTACGTTTTTTAGAGACACGATGAATAAAGCGAAAAACCAAATTATCGAAATCGAAGACAATATGGAGAGTACAGGTAAATTACGAGCAATTGCTAACCGGAACAATACGATTCAGTTGATAAAAGTTTTATTTAAAGATATAGTCAATGAACCGGAACGTTTACATGAAATCGATCAATTTCTTTATGTGCATTTGCCGAGTTTGGCGGATCTATCGAACAAGTATGTTCGAATTAACGAGCATCAAGCCAAAAGCAAACAGACATTTGATATTTTAGAAAAATCGGCACAAACAATTGATGAAATGTGTAAACAGATTACGAATGATTATATGAAGTTCCGTGAAACAGATATTACTCAGATGTCGGATGAAGTTGAATTTGCAAAACGTCGTTTAAATCGAGAAGGCTCTTCGATTGTTGAAGACGAAATTTAAATGATTATGAATAAATAAATAAAGAGAGGATAATGTTTATGTCTGAAAATGAGCGTAAAGAAGAGTTACATTCAGAAACAACTCCACAACGTCCTGTCGAGCGACCGGATACGAGTGCTTCGATTGAAGATTTACTTAAAGATCCTTTTGGTCAGCCAACAGAAATGCCAGAGTTAGAAATTACCAAAGAAGATGAACAAACAGCATCGGGTAAAACATTTGAAAATTTACCGGCTGAACAACAAGAAACAGCTCGTCAATTAGCTGAACAAATTGATGTGACCGATACGGATGCGGTATTAAACTATGGTTCTGCTGCTCAACAAAAAATTGGAGATTTCTCTCACAACGTCCTTAACCATGTACAAAATCAAGACACGGGTGTGATTGGAGAATCCATTAACCAACTGATGTTCCATTTACAGGAATCTAATCCGGATGAGTTAGTTGAACAAAACCAAAACTTTATCCAGCGAATATTTAAACGTGCCAAACAATCCATTTACGAAAAAACAGCCAAGTACCAAAAAATTGGTGCACAAGTAGATAAAATTGCGCTGCAATTAGATAAGCAAAAAAATATGTTGCTGGAAGATAATAAACTATTAACTCAATTGTACGATCAAAACTTGAATTACTATGATGCGTTAAATATTTATATTGGTGCTGGTGAGTTACGTCTTCGTGAATTAGAAAATGAAATTATTCCAGATGCTTTAAAAGAAGCCGAAGATAATCCAGATCAAATGATGGTTCAAAAAGTCAATGACTTGAACCAGTTTGCGAATCGTTTAGATAAACGAATCCATGATTTACGTATTACTCGTCAAATTACCTTACAACAAGCCCCACAAATTCGTTTGATTCAAAATACAAACCAAGCGTTAGCGGAGCGAATTCAAACATCTATAAATACGGCGATTCCATTATGGAAAAACCAAATTGTTATTTCACTTACACTGCTTCGTAAGCAAGATGCAGTTGAAGCTCAACGGAAAGTTGCGGATGCAACGAACGAAATGTTAACGCGTAATTCTGAAATGTTGAAACAGTCTTCAATTGATACAGCTCGTGAAACAGAGCGTGCAATTGTGGATATTGAAACGTTACAGAAAACGCAATCCGACTTAATTGAAACCTTACAAGAGACATTAGCGATTCAACAAGCCGGAACACAAAAACGTCGTGAAGCAGAACAAACTTTAGTTACGATGGAAGACCAATTGCGTGATCAGTT
>DAIOTF010000009.1:0-18770 GCA_036752165.1 Atopostipes sp. | reverse complement strand
TTGCAATTTTCTAAGTTGCAACAGATACATAAAAAAAGGAATGCAGATGATTAAACTCTCTGCATTCCTTCTTCAATTATTCGATTGAATTACTCAGCTAATAACTCTGGGTAATGTTCTTCAATAATATGATGACAACGGTGGCAAACTTCACCATGGCCTTCAATTTCAATTAATTCTTCAGTTGTAATTCGGCAACGTTCACACACGCCACCTGGCATATGTTCAACTTGAACAGCCATCGTATCAAATTCCAAGATTGAATCATCCGCTGGTTTCTCGTCTAACGGACGAATGTTTAATTCAGATGCCACTAAAATTTGACGTAAGTCTGCATCAAGTGAATCAAACAACTCAGAAACGCCATCTGTTACATATAAAGTCGTTTTCGCTTCAAAGTCTTTACCAATCACTTTATTTTCACGAGCCACTTCGTTAGCTTTCATAATGTCATCACGTAAAGTCATGAAGTTATTCCATTTTTCAAGAATTTCTCCACGATTTGCGTAGCTCTCTACTTCTGGCATTTCAGTCAATTGAACGTAGTCTTCTTCTTCGTCTAAATAATCCCAAATTTCTTCAGCCGTATGAGGAATAATTGGCGTTAAGACTTTCGTCAATTTCACAAGTGCTTCGTAAAATACCGTTTGAATGGCACGACGATCATACGCATCTGGAGCATCAATATATAGAATGTCTTTAGCGATATTCATATAGAAGTTTGATAAATCAACGGTTACGAAATGGTTGACTTCTTTAAAGATATCGTTAAATTTGTAGCGGTTATAAGCATCTAGTACATTTTCAATCGTCACATCTAAACGGTTCATCATGTATTGGTCAATTGAACGCAAGTCATCATATGCGATAGCATCTTCTGCTGCATTAAAGTCTTCCGTATTTTGAATCATGAAGCGTAACGTGTTACGAATCTTACGGTATACTTCAGAAACTTGTTGGATAATTTCCATACTTACACGGACATCCGATTGTGAGTCTGTACTCAATACCCATAGGCGAACGATATCAGCACCCATTTGTTTCATAACTTTATTTGGATCAATCACGTTTCCGACAGATTTACTCATCTTACGGCCGTCACCGTCTAATACGAATCCTTGAGAAAGAACAGATTTATAAGGTGCAACGCCGTTAATCGCAACACTTGTCGTTAAACTTGAGTTGAACCAACCACGATACTGGTCAGATCCTTCTAAATACATATCCGCTGGGAACTGTAATTCATCACGTTGACGTAAAACAGCTTCGTGTGAAGAACCTGAGTCAAACCAAACGTCCATAATATCTGTTTCTTTTGTAAACTCTCCATTTGGACTTCCTTCGTGTGTAAAGCCTTCAGGTAATAAGTCTTTGGTTTCACGCTCATACCAAACATTTGAACCATGCTCAGCAAATAATTTCGCCACATGTTCGATTGTTTCTGGTGAAATGATGGCTTCGCCATTTTCTGCATAGAAAATAGGTAGCGGCACTCCCCAGTCACGTTGACGTGAAATAACCCAGTCTCCACGGTCGCGAATCATATTATAAATACGTGGTTTACCTGATGGTAGTAGCCAATCGACATTTTCAATTTCGTCTAAAATATTTTGACGGAAATCATCAATCGAAGCGAACCACTGTGGTGTTGCCCGGAAAATAACTGGTTTTTTCGTACGCCAGTCATGTGGATAACTATGCGTAATAAATCCAATATGAAGGAGTAAGTCTTTTTCTTCTAACCATCCCGTAATAATTGGGTTGGCATCGTCATAAAATACACCTTCTAAACCAGGTGCTTCATCTGTGAACTTCCCTTGGTCATCCACTGGAGACAATATATCTAATTTGTATTTTTGACCAATAATGTAGTCATCGTCACCATGTCCAGGAGCCGTATGCACTAAACCTGTACCCTCTTCAAAGGTCACGTGGTCGCCTAAAATAACTAAGGACTCACGGTCGTAGAATGGGTGGTGTGCTGTAACGTATTCTAAATCTTTTCCGTGGATTTCTTCTAAAACTTCAACCTCTTCCCACTCAAGAACTTCCGTTAATTTATCGAGTAAGTCGGCAGCCACTACATATTTTTTACCATCTGCTTTTACGACATTGTAAATACCATTTTCATGTACTGCAATCGCTAAGTTAGAAGGTAAAGTCCATGGTGTGGTTGTCCAAATCACTAATTGTGTATCTTCGTCCACAATACCTTTCCCATCTTTCACTGGGAAACCAACATAAATACTTGGTCCACGTACATCATGGTATTCAATTTCAGCTTCAGCTAAGGTAGATTCACTCGATGGTGACCAGTAGACCGGTTTTTTTCCTTGATAAATGTAGCCTTTTTCAGCCATTTTACCAAACACGCGGATTTGAGCCGCTTCATACTCAGGTTTTAGTGTGATGTATGGATTGTCAATATCCCCCGTTACCCCTAAACGTTTGAAGGCATCACGTTGAATATCAATTTGTCCAAGTGCATATTCCTCACATAAACGACGGAATTCAGCAACTGACATTGATTTACGGTCTACACCCTCATTTGTTAAGGCCTGTTCAACAGGTAATCCGTGTGTATCCCAACCATGTACAAATGGGGCATCGAAACCAGACATTGAATGGTAACGAACGATGAAATCTTTTGTTACTTTATTTAAAGCATGTCCCATATGCGCAGGACCATTCGCAAAAGGAGGACCATCGTGTAAAATGAATTTTGGTTTACCTTCGTTTAATTTGCGTCGTTGTCCATAAATGTCTTGTTCTTTCCACTCTTCTTGACGTTTCGGTTCTTTATTTGCTAAACCTGCACGCATTGGAAAATCAGTTTTTAAAAGATTTAATGTATCTTTGATCTCCAAAATCTTCAACTCCTCAAAAATTTTCTTCATATCCTTTTGTAATAAAAAAAGAGACTCCATCCTAAAAGGACGAAATCTCGTGGTACCACCTTTTTTGAACAAAAAATGATGGTAAGCCACATTTAATGTTCTACTCAAATCTCTTTAATGCAGAGTAACAGAATAAAGCTAATCGTTAACCTTTCACTTATTCAAAACGGATGATAATCGCTTAAAGATTGATCAACTCGCACCTACCGTTGATTCTCTGCATACAAGAGCTTTACTCGATTTTGTTCCTCAATTGTATTTAATTGTCTTTAGAATCAGGAAGTTCGATTGCAGGCATTGTACCCTCTTCATACTCTTCCTCTTCTAGTTGTTCTTCATTTTTTGAATCTTCGTTATTATAAACCTCTTCGTCTGCAATTGCAAACTCTTCTTGTTCTTCGTAGGCATTATCCTCTGCTTCTTCATAAGCAGTATTCTCGTCTACGACCTCGACCTCTTCTTCTTCAATCTTTTCACCAAGTTCTTTTTCAACTTCTTCAATCGTCACAGTACTTGGATATTCAATCGGCTTGCCGACTAATAAATTATCCCAATCTTCTTT
Organism: Atopostipes sp.; assembly: GCA_036752165.1. GTDB lineage: Bacteria > Bacillota > Bacilli > Lactobacillales > Carnobacteriaceae_A > Atopostipes. Next base: position 15,311 of record DAIOTF010000009.1, on the reverse strand, counting down.
AGTCAACAAATCAAGTTGAGATTCTATTAGAAGTTGTAGACGTTGTCTAAAAACACGGCTTTGCTTTCTAAGTGCTTCTGTTTCGTCTTCAATTTTACGCGCTTTATTGACCGCTTCATTGAGTAATTCATCCGCATTGTTCTCCGCTTCAAAATGGATTCTATCTGCATATTCATCCGCTTTTTTACTTGTCTCTGCATAATAATTGTCCGCTTCTTTACGAATCTCTTCGGCATACTTATCTGCTTCTTGACGTTTTTCTTCGGCGTAACTTTCTGCTTCTCTTTGAATTACTTCAATTTCTCGGTCTGTATTTTCGCGCAGACGATCCGCTGCATCTTGAGCAACTAAAATCGATTTGTTTAAAGAATCTTGCATTTCTTCATAATTGGCTAACTTCTTATTCGCAAGTTCTAAACTACTTGATTTTTCTTTGTTTTCACGAATCATCATCTCATAATCACGAATAATTTCATCAAGAAATTCATTTACTTCATCTTGATCATAGCCGCGCATAGCCTTTTTAAATTCTCTGTTATGAATATCTAGTGGGGTCAATGCCATATCAATCACCTTCCAAAGTCAAATTTTCTTGTTAATTGTTTCGATCAATTATTCCAATGTTTAAAATCAGATTATCTTTTCGAGTCGTTCCTTTTAGTTGACGAATTTGGATTCGTCCATGTCCTCGTACAGAGATAATATCATACTCTTCGACATCAATATCTGGGCGTTCAATTTCTACCCAGTTTATTTTAATTCGTTTATCATCAATCATCGTTTTCGCACGGTTCCTAGAGATATTCAAGGCTCTCGCTAAAACCACATCAATCCGTAAAGAAGAAACCACAATTTCTTCCGATTCCCATTTATCTGTCATTTCAACCCGGTCTGCCCACGTCATGACTTCTAATTGGACATTTATACGTCCAACTCGATCAACATTTAAGAGAATAAAATCTTTCATTTTTTCATCTATTAAAATTTGCCAACGCTCTCCATCGGTAATGATATCTCCAAGTATATCTCGTGTAATACCAGAACCCATAAGCGTCCCTAAAATTTTTCCATGCGAAAGTTCGGCAAACTTCGTCGGATAATTTATTTCAATTAATGAGATTTCAAAATCTTCATTTGACGGTTCATAATAAGGAGGATAAATCAGCACTCGCTGTTGTTCTGCCTCTTCATACCCTCCAAATGTTTTGAACTTTATTTGATTATACTGTCCAATCACAGACTGTACGATGTACAATTCTCTTGGATTCAAAAAATGAGAAAGATAGGGGACATATTGATTTTCGACTTGAGCCACCCAATCAATCACCTGGTCAATAAAACCTTGTTCATTTTCTCTAAAATGCTGGTAAATATTTAACATATTCTTAAGTCTCCTAAGCGAGTAAACGGATTAAAAAGTTGAATACTTCAATAACTCCAAATTCAATCAAATTCAATGCAAAATAAGCCGCTAATCCAGCCAAACTAATAAAACCAACGGGTGGAATAAACTGCCGGAAAAAACCGACATACGGTTCGCAAAACCTAATAAGTAATTGCCCAATTGTTGATTGATAAGCCCCTGGTAACCAAGACAATAAAAAATAAACAATAAGGATTACTCGGTATATAGCGATTGCATTTAATAATAAATTCCCAAGAGTGGCTAAAAAACCACCTAGGCTAGCTAACACAGTTATCATAAATTAAACCTTCTCCTCAATACATCACAATAATGAGTCTGAATATTCGGATAAATCAGAACCATTTAGCGTGACATTTTTAGGAGTACAAATAAACAATTCTTCATCTAATCGTTGAATGTCTCCTTTAATTGAATATGTGATACCCATCAAAAAATCTAATAATTTTGTCGCTTGGTCTTTTTCCATACGACGAAAATTTAAGATAATTGTCTGGCTAGCAAGTAAGTAATCTGCCACTTCTTCAGCTTCAGAATATAGCCGCGGTTCGACTATTGTAATTTGAGATTTTTGGAGGGCTTGTTTTTGATTAATTGCCACTACATTCTCTCCTCCAGACTGCTTTCTTATTATTTTTTCAACTTTAGGGGGTTGATTTCTTACAAGAGCAGGTTCAGAACTGATTCGCATAGTTTCAGTATTTTCTTCTCTATGCTCCTCTGTTTCTTCTAAATCTGTTTCATCTAATAAGAAAAAATGACTCAGCTTTTTTTTAAAGTTGTCCATCGTATTATCTCCTTTGGTCAGCCATTAATCCTTTCGTCTACGACGTCTGAAAAATGGTGGAGTTTCTAATTCACTATCCTCATTTGAATTTTGACTCTCGTTATTCCGGTTAAAAATGTCATTTCCACGATCAGATTCTGTGTTTAAATCCTCATCTAAATCTGCATTGTGTCGATCACGTAAATTGGATTCTTTACGAATATCCCAATCGCCAAATGGATCCTTTGGACGGCTTTGTTCTGTTTTTTCTTCTAGTGCTTCCGTTTGCGGTTGAGTATTTTGTTTTGTTTGGTTCGAACGATTATCTTGCTGTGCTGGGCGACCTCCGTGTAAGTTTTGCTCACGGCTCATTTGGATTTCATGTTCTTTAATTCCAGTCGCAATAACTGTAACGACTACTTCATCCCCTAAGTTTTCATTGACTGAAGTACCAAAGATAATGTTCACATCACTTGTTGAAGCGGCTGAAACAATATCTGCAGCATCTTGCGCTTCAAATAAAGTTAAGTCCATTCCACCAGCAATATTTAATAGAACGTTATCTGCCCCTTCAATTGACACTTCTAAGAGTGGAGAAGAGATCGCTTTTTGAGTCGCTTCAGCTGTACGGTTTTCACCTGTCGCAGAACCGATTCCCATTAAAGCAGAACCTTGGTCACTCATCACTGTTTTAACATCCGCAAAGTCTAAGTTTACAAAACCTGGGTTTGTAATCATATCTGAAATCCCTTGTACACCTTGACGTAAAACGTTATCTGCTTCACGGAAAGCTTCTAAGATTGGCGTTTTCTTATCTACAATTTCAAGCAATCGGTTGTTTGAAATCGTAACTAGCGTATCGACATGTTCTTTCATTGCTGCGATACCTTCTTCAGCAAAACGCGCTTTTTTAGGTCCTTCAAAAGTAAACGGACGAGTAATAACTCCTACAGTCAATGCTTCGAGTTCTTTCGCAATACGAGCCACAATTCCTGCAGCTCCTGTTCCCGTTCCACCACCCATACCAGCAGTGATAAAGACCATATCTGCACCTTTTAGTGCCTCCGCAATTACTTCTTCACTTTCCTCAGCAGATTTTTTACCTACTTCCGGCATTGAACCTGCACCTAAACCTCGAGTTAATTTAGGGCCTAACTGAATTTTTGTTTCAGCATTCATTAATTCTAAAGCTTGCACATCCGTATTTGCTACGATAAATTCTACACCCGTTACGCCTTCTTCAATCATTCGATTAACGGCGTTACCACCCGCTCCACCTACACCAATTACTTTGATAATAGCGCCTGATGCTGGGGCCATGTCAAATTCTAAATCCATTTATTTTTCCTCCTGTACCATTTACGATCCTACTATTTTTATTTATAGTTTTATTTTTTATGAACATTCCTATTTTAGCATGAAATGAAGCATTCTCACACCATTAATACATCATTGTCTTTTTATTATTCAAAAAAACCTGAGAAAAAGTTTTTTATTTTTTCACTTGCAGAGATTTTGTCTTCCTCATTCACTACTTCTTGAGGTGCCACTTCACGATTCGCTGGCTGCTTTCGATTGTCTTGAGCGATATTTTGGACAGGTGTTCTTGACGCTTGATTACTCATCGATTGTTTCAACACCGTTTGTAAAATCAATTCATCCACTTCAGATAAATTCGTCTCCGTTACAACTAAACCAATCGCATTTGTAAAGGTTGGATATCGAACACCCATAAAATCAGGTACATACATACGAACGGGAATGTCAAAAATTTCTTCTGCTAATTCTTGTATTCCAGGCAGTGATGAAGCTCCCCCACTAATTGTAATGCCAGCCGGTAAATCTGAAGCACCTATGTTTTTGATGGCAAAATTTAATTGTTCAAAAATTTGAGCAATTCGAGCTTCAATAATTTCTGCAATATAAGATTCTTTCACTGTTTCGAATTCTTTTTGACCAACAATATCGATCGAAACGGTTCGTTTTGAATTCGTTTCTGGATAATAAGCATGGCCCACGTCTCGTTTTAACTTTTCAGCATTTTGAATAGACGTGTTCAAGACAATCGAAATATCTTTCGTTACGTAAAAACCGCCTTCGGGAATCATATGTGCACTCTTTAATTGGTTGTCATGAATGACTGCTACACTTGTTTGACCGCCACCCATATCAATTAAAATCGACCCAAAATTTCTTTCATCTTCCGTCAACGCGACTTGTCCCATAGCTTGGGGTGAAAGAACGATGTTTCGAATCAAATACCCCGCACGTTCAACAGCTTTACGAATATTGTGCAAAATGGAACGTGGAGAGGAAGCAATAATCCCTTTAAACTCTATCCGATTCCCTATCATTCCACGCGGATCTTTGATTTCATCAAACCCATCAAGCATAAATTCATCCGCTGTGACACTGACCACTTCTCGGTCTTGACTCAGACTTCCCTCAATGGCTTTTTCGACCACTTGCCCTACATCATAATTTGTAATTTCTTGTTGATTTTGATTTAAGGATAAACTTGCATAACACGTATTGATTCGTATATCCGTCGCAGGTATCCCTACGATTAATTCATTAATCTTTACATCCGCTTTATCTTCAGCTTGTCTGACAGCCTCGCGAATGGAAGCTGCAGCTTCTTCTATATTTACAATCATCCCACGATTTAACCCATTGGCTCGTTCATTTCCGACTCCAATAACATTCATTTGTCCGTTAATTACTTCGGCAACAATTACTTTCATTGAAGTGGTTCCAATATCTAAACTTGCATAAATTCCGCTTTTCATTTTATGATTGAAACCTCCATTACTATTCATTTCATTTATTCTAATTTTAACTTATTTATTTTTCATACTAATACTGTCATTCTAACATAAATCATAAGTAAATTTTAAAGAAGTACTTATTTTCTCTTGATTTAAATGACAAAAAAGACAGGCCGTGCTGTCTTTTTTTTAACGATTAAACCCTTCAAGTTCTTGACGCTCCATTTCGTCTACTTCTGTATTCTCATCAACATTTTCTTGGGTAACAAAAGGAATGAAATAAACGCCTACTTCCATATCAAAAACCCCTTTTAATCCTTTAACGGCTTGTACCATTTGTGGATAATAGGCTATTTTCTCTGAAAAAGATGGGATTGAAGATAAGACACGATTACCATTATTCATATACGCTTGAATAAATAAAGGATTCGCTCGATTTTCGACGAGTTCAATTTCTGAAATTAAGTGAAGGATGGCTGGGTCTAATTGACTCATTTGCTCAATCACTAAATTCAGAGCTTCACCTTCTTCGAAATTAGACAAAACAGGTTGATTTCCAATTGAAACATCATACGCATCATCTAAAACTGTCCCATTTTCAAGAACCCTTAAATAAGATTCATCTCGAGCAATGTAAGCAACTGTGCTATACTCTTCGATTTGTAAAAGAACATGATTGATATCTAAAACTTTAACATGGGAATCCGAGACCTGAGGAATCTCCTGAGTAATCTGTTCACTAATTGTGTCTAGGTTTTGTTGAATTTCAATCATTGAATCTCCCGTTCGGATGCCACTCTCATCGATTACTGTTTGTACATACACAAATTCATTTCCCTCGACAGTGATCGTTCCTACTTTACTCCAAGGACTAATAAAATAGCCTAAAACCAAAATAACCAGAAGATTGATCACAACAATCGGAATATATCTTTGTAAGATTTTATGAGTCGCCATTGGAGGCTGATTCTTACGATTTAAGTTATTCTTTGTATTCGAATCTTGATTTATCATGAAGCAATCTCCTTTCTGTCATTCGTTTATATCGACTCATTTTTATTTTTTACTTCATCCATCATCACTTGAATCAGTTTATCGGTTGCATGTGGTTCACCTAGCGTTTTTGCTCGTTCGCTCATCTCAGCCCGCTTAGCCGGATATTCCATTAATTGATCCAAGGCTGACAGTAACGTTTCACCATTTAAGTTTTCTTCTTCTAAAAGCAAAGCAGCATCATATTTGACTAAACTCATCGCGTTTTGTGTTTGATGATCATCCGTTACATAAGGTGAAGGAATTAAAATACTCGGAATACCTAACACCGTAATTTCTGCAATCGTTGTAGCTCCACTGCGACTAACAATCGCTGAAGTCTGGCTTAAGACATCCACCATATCATGGATATAAGGTTTGACCACGAAATTTTTGTTTTGATTGATTGGTGAAAGTTTATCTAGTTCTTCTACGATATTTTCGTAGTGAATTTCCCCTGGTACAAACAACACTTGATAATCACGAAGACGCAACTTAGGATAAGCTTCTACTACAGCCCGATTAATTTTTTCCGCGCCGCGGCTTCCTCCAAAAATGAGAACGATTGGCTCTTTTATATCCAATCCATGAATCGTATCCAACATGGTTAAATCATGTTCGGTGACTTCTTGAGCACGTGGATTACCAGTGAAAACTACTTTTTCTTCATACCCTTCCACTTGAGAATAAATCTCTTTAAAGCTAATGGCTAAACGATCAATATAGCGCATTAGAAATTTATTCGTTAAACCTAGAAAACTATTTTGCTCATGTACAACCGTAGGAATACTTTCTTTAGCTGCTGCATAACAAATAGGCGCACTTACATAACCACCTGTTCCTAAGACTATGTCAGGTTTGAAGTCACGAATAATTTGTTTGGACTCACGAATACTCTTTAAAAATAATTTCACACTTTTTAAATTGTATTTAATGCCTTCCACATTTAATTGACGTTTAAACCCCTCAATCTGAATGGATTTAAACGGTAGTCCCTCTTTTGGTACTAGGGTACTTTCTAGGCCTCGTTCGGTTCCTACATAAAGAAAAGTAACTTTATCATCTAGCTCTTTTAGTCGTCGGGCAACAGCTAAAGCTGGATAGATATGCCCACCTGTTCCACCACCTGTTAATAGCACTCTCATCCCTTAAAAACCTCCCCTTTTTCACGCGCGATTAAATTCTCAACAGCTTCGATATATCGTTCGCCTCGAATTTCAAAGCTTGGGTATTGATCCCAACTCGCAGAAGCTGGCGAAAGCAAAATGACATCTCCTGGTTCACTTAATTGATAAGCGACTGGTACTGCTTCTTCTACGTTTTCAACCACTTGAACATTCGATACGCCTGCTTTTTCCGCCACTTCTTTAATTGAAGCCGCCGTTTCACCAAAAGCCACTATCGCTTTTACATGCTTCGAAAACGATGGGATTAAAGCCTCATAACTTATTCCTCGGTCCAATCCTCCGGCCAGTAAAACAACGGGCTGTTTAAAACCAGCCAAAGCATTTTGAGTGGCTTCAATGTTTGTAGCTTTCGAGTCATTATAGAAGATACGACCAGCGTGCTCGGTTAAATATTGCGTGCGATGCTTAACGCCCTTGAAATTTTGTAAAACTTTATGAATCGTTCCATTGGATACACCCTTTAACTTGGCAACACCAATTGCTGCGAGAAAGTTTTCTAAATTATGTAGACCATGTAAGAAAATTTCAGAAACATCCGCTACTTTTTCGCCTTTAAAATAAATGCTTTCATCTTTAACTGAAATACCCTCTTTTAGATACTCTCTTCTTGAAAATGGCAGAAGTTGGGCTTTTGTATTTTCTAAAACCAACTTTTCTAAATGCTTTTGATCCTTATTATAAATCACAACATCTTCCGGGCCTTGTTGGCGTATTAAATTCATTTTTGCATCTTCATATGCTTCTTGAGAACCATGATAATCTAAATGAGCACTCGACAAATTAAGTATTAACGCGATTTCAGGTTTAATCGTTGGAGTTCCCATCAATTGGAAACTAGACAATTCTAAAATCACATCATCTTCAGAAGTCACTTCTAACGCCATTTGACTTGCGGGGACCCCAATATTTCCTAGGGCAAGGGCTCGTCCCTTATTTCTATCATTCGACAAGAAACTTTGAATCATAGAGGTCGTCGTTGTTTTTCCATTGGTACCCGTCAAACCGATAATATGCGCTTGCATCACAGAGGTTGCAATTTCAACTTCTGTCACAATGGGAATACCTTTCGCCTTTGCTTGAATCAGAATCGAGTTGCTGTAAGGAATCCCAGGATTTTTGACAAGCAAATCAAAATCAGCTTCGAGTAAATCATCGGGATGCCCACCAGAAATCACAGAAATTCCCAATTCCATTAAAACTAAAGCATCCGGATGATTGCTTAAATCCTGAGCATCATTTACCGTAACCTCAGCCCCTAGCTTATGTAATAATTGTGCAGCCATATAGCCACTCTTGGCTAAACCAAGCACAAGAACTTTTTTATTTTCATAAGACTTTCTTCTTTCCATAAAAATCAACTCTCCATTTTTCTCGTCCATTTACTATTCGCTTTTTTAAAGAAGTATGCGGGCAATGATTGCTGAAAGAAAACCGACGAGTCCAAAGACTCCTACAATTTTCCATTCAGACCAACCTTCCATTTCAAAATGGTGATGAATCGGACTCATTTTGAAAATTCGCTTGCCGGTACGTTTAAACCAAAAAACCTGAAGCATAACACTGGCTGTTTCGATGACAAAAATAAGACCAATCAAGAGTAATGTCCACTCAGCATTTAATAAGATAGACATCGCTGCAAGTCCAGCACCAAGCGCTAAAGAACCGACATCTCCCATAAAAATACGAGCAGGTTTACGATTGAATAAAAAGAAACCCAGTAAACCTCCGATGACGGCTACGGCAAAAATTAAGACACCCCATGCTTCTTGTTGGTAAGCCATCAAAGCATACGCACCGTAAGCAATCGTTCCTGTTGTTGCCATTAATCCATCAATTCCATCTGTTAAGTTGGTCGCATTTGAGAAACCGACCATCCAAAAGACGGCAAATAACCCATACACATAACCAATTGAAACTTCTCCAACAAAAGGAAGAGCGATTTGATTATCAAAGTCATTCATTAAAAGAACGATGTAAAATAAGACCCCAATAATAACTTGCGCTAAAAACTTTTGCTTGCTTGTTAAACCTAGATTTCGTTTCATAAATAACTTTATAAAATCATCGATAAATCCAATTAAACCATATAAAACCAGAACGCCTACTAGTAACCACATATCAGTCGTACGGTTCCAATTAAATACGTGAGATAAAAGGACAGTTAAGAGTGTTGACACAATAAAAGCTACTCCACCCATAGTTGGTGTACCACTTTTACTTTCATGCCATTTTGGTCCATCGTCTAATGTCACTTGCCCCAGTTGTTTGGTGCGAAAATACGAAATAATAAAAGGCATAGAAATTACTACAAATAAAAAACTGATCACCAGTGGCCAGACAATACTATTTAAAACGTTCATTTGTTTCTCCTTTGATTTTCAATAAAATAAAAATAACTCGCTTATTATAACCTGTTGTACCGTTGCCCTCAACTTGATTTACTAATCAAAAAGTGGAAGTTAGATTTAGCTCCAGCTTCCACTTTTAAAAATCACATTCTATTCGTTCGCCTCTTCATTGGCTTCGATTTGATTTTCTGATTCAGTTGAATTTTGGCTATCTATTTCTTCAACTTCTGAAGAAAGGGTTAATAAAATTTCACTACCAGGTTCCATAAATGCCCCTGGTGCTAGACTTTGTTTCACTACGTAACCCTCACCCTGAAATCGTATCTGAATCCCTGTTAATTCGGCAACTTTTAATGCATCATTTCGAGACCAATTGGTTAAATCTGGCATCGTAGCTGCCCCATTTGTCATTAAAATAATTTGTTGTTCATCAAACAACGGCGTTTCAGGATAGGGAAATTGTTGGACAATTTCTGATCCTGTTCCGATTAAGGCAAATTCTCGACCTTCTTCCGTTAGAGAGTGACTGGCTTCATCCGCAGACATTTCTAAATAAGAAGGGGTTTGAATGTAATAAATCTGTTCATTTTCACCAGGACTTTTTAACTGCTCATTGAAATCATAAATACGATCGACTAAAGGATGGTATATTTTTTGTACAACGCCACTCCCATAAGAGGCATCCGGAGTGAAACTAGGATTTTGAACCGTAATGTAAACAATATATTCAGGTTCATCGGCCGGAATCATTGCGGCTACTGAATAAATATACTCAGACGGTTTATACATTCCAGTTTCTGGGTCTGATACTTGTGCAGTTCCTGTTTTTGCGATGACTGGATAGTCCTCTTTCCGGTAAAAACGGGCGACTGCTTCCTCCATTTCGGTTGCTTGTTTTAGGTAATTCAATGTTGCCTGTGCTGTTTCTGGTGTAATTGGACTTTCTTTTGTAATAGGTTCAAAAATAGTTTGCTCATTTGTTACTGAATCGATTGTTCGATCCAGCATTTTGGGTTTCATCATCTGTCCTTTGTTTGCAATAGCTGTAAAAGCTTGCAACATTTGGATAGGAGTAACTGAAATTCCTTGGCCAAAGCCGGTAGTTACTGCTTGCAACGGATGGTCATATGGATTCATACCTGCTTGTTCATAAGGTAAACTAACCCCTGTTAATTGAGATAAACCAAAGCCATCCATATACTCTTTCCACACATCATGCCCCATAGCTTCAACTAATTGTATGAATAAAAGGTTACTTGAGCGCGCAATTCCTTCTAATTGAGAAATATAGCCCCAACCTTCACGATTCACGTCACCAATCGTTTCCCCATAAATACGCATGGTTCCAGTCTTGTAGTAGTTGTTCGGATGGAAAACACCTTCTTGAATTGCCGCAGCTAAAGTGAGCATTTTCATCGTTGAACCGGGTTCAAAGGTATATTCTGTTAATAAATTTTGCCAAGAAGCATCAATATTATCAAGAGTTGTCGCATTAAACGACGGCCGTTGCCCACTTGCAATAATTTCCCCAGTTTCCACGTCCATAACCGTTGCCGTTATAGCATCTGGGGTATTTTCAGTTTGTACTTTTGATAAAATAGTTTCCAAGTGAACTTGTAACTTATGATCAAAAGTTAAATACAAATCATTTCCATCCACAGGCATAACTTCTTCATTTTCTAAACTTGGGATTAAATAACCAAAGCTATCTTTTTTATACGTTTTTTTCCCATTTTGACCGGTCAGTTCTTCATTAAATGAAGCTTCAAGCCCCATCACTCCAACGAGTTGTTTGTCCTGTAGATGCTGCTCTTCTTCATCGGTTTCCGTTTGTGGGTATTGTGCTAAGCCCACTGTATGGGAAGCAAATACGCCATTTGGATACAGCCGATTTTTTCTTTCTTCAAATACAAGTCCTGTCAATTCATTTTCTTCTAAATCCTTTTTAATTTTAGAGACTGTATGATAAGAAAGATTATTCCCTACTGTCCCAAATTCTACTTGGTCTACATCTTTTGTTAGGTAGTCTAAAATTTCCTCAGAAGATAAATTAATATGTTTAGCCAAAACATTGGCTACAGCGTTTGGATCTTCTATATGTTGTGGATTATTTTCAGAAGACCATTTATCCGTCAGTACCCCAATCATTTTATAAGAAGTAGCATCGACAGCAATCGGGTTCCCATGACGGTCATATATCGTTCCACGATTGGCTTGTAAGGTATGGTTTTGTGTATAAAGACGTTCTACATTCTCTTCCAGGTTTTCTCCATCAATTTCTCCATGTACCATAATTTCTGAAAAGCGCAGAAAAATTAATCCAAACAAGAACACCGTGATGATTAAGAGTAATGAGGAGAAATTATGTCGATTTCGATTGGCATTTGATTCCATAACTTCATCTACTCCTATGGTGCAATATTGATGATGTTCTCATTATGAAGTTCCAATCCATATTTTTCTGCTATTGCTTGAATCCGATCATAACGAGATAACTCATGAACTTGTTGAGTTAAATTTTCAATTTCGATATTTGTTTGTGAAATATCTCTATTCACATCTTGTAAATTACGGCTTGCTGTACTAAATTCTAAACTCGTATGTACATTGAATAAAATTAATGAGAATAAAATAACTCCAATGATACTAACGAGTCCCTTTTCAATTTTTGTTAAGCCTTTTGGTAATGGTTCAGATTGTGGGATAGGTGTAACACTTGGCGTAACCCGTTCATATGGTCGCTCAACAGGTTGAGCCATATTCTGTCCAACAAGCATTTCTTCTTCGATATCTAACTGTCGTGCTAAATTGTCCTCCATCTTAGTAAATCCCCCTCGGTCTTTCAAACCTAATAAATAATCAATTATGTGTTACTCATTTCGTTTTTTTATTCTTTAAGTTCCGTTTGCTTTTCAGCTATTCGTAGTTTCGCACTGCGCGAACGTTTATTTTGCTCAACTTCTTCGTCTGTCGGCAAAATGACTTTTCTGTTAATTAATTTCAAAGGTGCTTTTTCAATCTGATCTGGAAGTATCGGTAAGTTCATGGGTGGCTCTTCCACCGTTGAATATTCTTTAAAAATATTTTTAACAATGCGATCTTCTAACGAATGAAAAGTAATCACACTCATGCGTCCTTTTACATTCAGGAGTTCAATCGCTTGTTCTAAAGATTCTTCAACCGCATTCAATTCATCGTTTACAGCGATACGAATCGCTTGGAACGTACGTTTAGCTGGATGCCCACCTTTACGACGTGCGGGTGCTGGTATAGCTTCTTTGATAATTTCTACCAATTCGAAGGTTGTTTCTATTGGTTTAATTTCACGATGCTGTTCAATTCGACGAGCAATCTGTTTGGAGAATTTTTCTTCACCGTACTGGAAAAGAATGCGAACCAAATCATTAAACGACCAATTATTCACCACGTCATACGCTGTTAACTTTTGTTCTTGATTCATACGCATATCTAACTGTGCATCTGCATTGTAGCTGAAGCCACGTTCCCCAATATCTAATTGTGGCGACGACACGCCCAAATCGTAAAGTACACCATCTACTTTATGTATGCCTAAATTTTCTAAAGCACTTTTCAAATTTCTAAAATTATCTTGAATTAATGTCACTTGGCCGTTTTCGATCCCTTGGCTCAAGGTCTTTTCCGCTTCGCGAATCGCATATTCATCTTGGTCAAATGCGAATAAATGGCCCTTTTCATTTAAATGTTCGAGAATCAACTGCGAATGGCCTGCACCCCCAAGTGTGCAGTCTACATAAATACCATCCGGCCTTATATTTAAACCATCTACTGTTTCTTCAAGTAATACTGTTTCATGTTGGAATTCCACACTTAGCCTCCACTCTAAATTATTAAAAAATCATTTTGAAAATTAGAAGCCAAAATCGATTAGGTCTTCCGCAATATCTTCAAATGTTCCTTCTGCTTCATCTGTAAATTCTTCCCAATTGGCTTCACTCCAAATCTCAAATCGATTGGAAACACCAATTAGGTAACACACTTTTTCAATATTTGCATGTTCAATTAGATTTTTCGGGAGATTAATTCTGCCTTGTTTATCAATGGTACACTCCGTTGCGGCTGAATAGAAAAATCGCGTAAATTTACGAACATCACGCTTCGCCATGGGTAATTGACTTAATTTTTCTTCAAGTTTTTCCCACTCTTCTGCTGGGTATCCAAATAAACAACCATCTAAACCGCGAGTAACAATGAAACGCTCTCCTAATACACCGCGAAATTTCGCAGGAACAATTAATCGTCCTTTTGTATCAATTGTGTGCTTAAACTCACCAAGTAGCATTTCGTTGCCTCCTTTTGGTTTCGGGTACATCTCCTCTAAGTCTAACTTAAATTTATTCTACCACAATCACCCACTTCCCACCACTTTAAATCGGGATTAAATCAAGTTTCTAGTGAATGTAATAATTGTAATCTAATAAGGAAAACACACGTTTGGCTAATACTCCTTTAATCATTAAATTTTCCATGTTTTTGGTTTTTATTTGCGAAGCGGAAAAAGCTTTTGAACTTTTTAAAAATAATTTCGTGGATTTTGAAAATTATGGGGAATATATAGAGTGAGGGGGTTTTAATTTGGTTGAAATATATGGTGTGCCGAATGAACTTGAAGTTTTGGAAGTATTGAGTAAAAGGAAGTTTTCTCAAAATCATGAGGACGTGAGAAAATTGAAGCGGCTTCGGGCAGGTGCTGTGGGTGAAGAAGTCGTTGCTGATTACTTGAACAAGTATGGCCGTTCAAAATGGTTGCTCATGCAAAACTTTTGGTTAGACTATTTTGGTACGTTAGAGTGTGATGGTTTATTGGTTGCGAGGAGGGATTTGTATGTACTTGAGGTGAAAAATTATTCGGGGTTGTATGAATACGAAAATGGGCTTTCAAAATTGAATGGGCGTGAATTGTCTGTCAACCCAGTTTATCAAACGCAAAAAGCTACGATGAAAGTTCGTGAATTAGTCAGTAGTCGATTCCCAAATATTAAGGTGCTTGGTGTGCTTCTTTTTGTGGGGATTGATAGTCAGATCCGGATAAAATCAGAGGGGTTGGATATTTTAATCGTGCAAAGACATGAATTAAAAAGTTTTATAGAAAGTATCGCTGAGGAGGAATTAAGTGGCTGGAGCAATGGGGAGAATTTAAATGATGTGGTTCAATTCATTCAGACACACCAAACGAAGAATCCGTACCCTGTAGAACCGCTCACTCCTGAAGTTTTTGCAGGTTTACAAAAAGGTATCTTATGTGATAACTGTGAGAATTCGAAAGTTATTGTTACTAAAAAGTTTGTGAAATGCACGTGTGGATTTATTGAGTCTCGTGAAAAAGCAACCATTCGTACAATATGTGAATATGGGGTGTTGAATTTTACAAAAGATTTTATAGTCAAAGAATTAGTGGAGTTCTTTAATGAGCATGCGTCCGAACCTTATCTAAGAAAGATTTTACGTAACCACTTCCCTGTAATATACGAGGGGCGAAATGCAAGATATAGAAATTATGCCAAATTATATCCTGCTATCGCTCATAAATTTCAATTAGCAGATAATTAAGTTGCCAAAATTAATTTCAAGAGGTATAAGAGGCAGTTAGCTTCTCAAATTATATTTCAGAAGCTATAGAGTTCCGTTAAAAACTCAAAATAATTTTGGTTTCTTAATTGTTAGAGTTACCTTCTCAAATATTTTTTCGTTTTTTAATTAATCGAGTTAGCAATCCAAATATGTTTTCGTTTCCTAATTCATCTGTAT
>DAIOTF010000008.1:0-41266 GCA_036752165.1 Atopostipes sp. | reverse complement strand
ATAAAGTTAATTCCTCGGAATAGAACGTAAAAGTACAAAAATTATTTATAATTTGATGAAAATATATAAAAAAGATTGCAGTTATAAGGTTTATATGTTATCTTTTAGAATGAAATGTCGAGATGATTGACTATTTCGCCTATTTATTCTCTAAATGGGATTATTAAAAAGGGATATTTAGTATCTACTGAATGGAACTTTTTAGGGAGGTGTAAAGTATGGCAAATAAAGCAGATTTAATTGATGGTGTAGCTGCAAAATCAGGTTTAACTAAGAAAGATGCAACTGCAGCAGTGGAAGGTCTTTTTGAAGTCGTAACAGATTATTTAGCAGAAGGTGAACGCGTTCAAGTTATCGGATTCGGTACTTTTGAAGTTCGCGATCGTGCTGCTCGTAAAGGACGTAATCCACAAACTGGAGAAGAAATCGAAATCGCTGCAACTAAAGTACCTGCATTCAAAGCAGGTAAAGGTTTAAAAGACGCAGTTAAAGGCGAATAAACTGAATTTTAAAATCCAGTTCATTTAACGAGATTGTAAACCGATTGTTTATATAACAATCGGTTTTTAATTTGGAATATATTTATATCATCAGACCCACGTTCTAATTGGTTGTGGGTCTTTTTATTTCATTTTAATCTATAACTTTGAAAATAGTGTTTGACATTTATTGGATAAGTAGGTATAATAATTTTTGTTGCGATAATGTACCTGTAGCTCAGCAGGATAGAGCATTCGCCTTCTAAGCGAACGGTCGGGGGTTCGAATCCCTCCAGGTACGTCAATTATGAATAACGATAAAAAGTGGGTAGTCAGAAATGGCTATCCATTTTTTATTTCAAAACCTATTAAAATAAAGTATCGGATAACGCGCGACTCTCAACTCATTATTGAAAATTGTGAAAAATTAGTATAATATAGTAGCTACTAAGAAATTTTTGCGAGAGTGTGATAATTTGATTAAAAAAGAAGATTGGCTTACTATACCAAATATTTTGTCCTATATTCGCATATTAATGATCCCCCTGTATATTTATTTGTATGTTACTGCTGATGAGCAGATGGAATACTATTGGGCAGCAGGGGTGTTAGTATTATCTGCCTTGACGGATTCTCTTGATGGAATTATCGCACGTAAGACGGGCCAGATTACAGACTTAGGTAAAGTGATTGACCCTTTAGCCGATAAGTTAACTCAAGTGGCTGTAATTGGCGCTATGTTTTTAGAACGACCATATATATTACCTTTACTTATTTTATTTGTAGTAAAAGAATTATTTTTACTAGTCAATAACCTGGTCTTGTACCGTAAAGATATCAAAATGGACGGCTCTATGTGGTTTGGAAAGGTTGCGACAGCGGTATTTTATTTCTGTATGTTTTTACTCGTCATTTTTCCAACTTTAGATAAAAGTGGAAGTATGCCGTTAATTATAATGACTGCTGTCTTTCAAATGATTGCACTGATAGGTTATGGAAAATGGTTTATGAACATGTTTAAGCATATTTTTAAAAAGAGATAAATGAAGAATGGAATGAAAAAATGGATAGAAATCAAGCGGTTTTAAAAGCATTAACAATATTTTTACGTGCTTCAGGAAGCGTTACGAATATGTTGAAGAAAGATATGCAATCATATGGATTAAATCCAACTGAATTTACAGTTATGGAATTATTATATAGCAAAGGTGAACAACCTATCCAAATTATTGGAAATAAAGTATTACTTGCTTCTAGTAGCATTACTTATGTCATTGATCAATTAGAAAAGAAAAACTTCGTCGAACGTCGGGTTAATGAAAAGGACCGTAGAGTTACACTTGTTTCATTAACTGAAGAAGGTCATGAAATGATGGAAGACATTTTTCCTCAGCATACAGAAGTCATTAATGAATTGTATAGCGATTTAAGCGATGAGGACTTAAGTCGATTAGCTGAGTCAATGAAAAAGATAGGATTCAAAGCCGTCGATTTATATGAGAGGGAGAAGGAATAAGTAATTTAGTCGAAAAAACCTTAGAATTTTGATACAATAGAAAATGACTTATGAAGAGATGAAAGGTTGATTATAGTGGCTGATGTTAAAATTACAGAAGAAATACAACAGTTGGTTGAAACGGAACTTCGTAAAGGTGCTAGTAATTCAAGAATAGCGAATTTACTTGACTTACCTTATAAAGAAGCGGTAGAGATTATTGAGACGATTAAAGAGAAAATTCGTCCTGAAGTAGGCGAAGATATTGCTTTTACTTTCCGTGGAGAACATATGGAAGGTACAATTGAGAAACTATTAACGAATAGTGCTATTGTCCGAATTGACTGGAATAATTCTCCAAAACATTTGTATGATTTAATGGAAGAGAAAACAGTCGTTAATTTTAAAGATATTGATGCGTTTCTCAAAAAGTTTGATATGAGTGAACTCATGACAGAGGAAGAACTAGAAAACGAAAAAGAATAGGATTACTAATACCCTGTTGAGGCTGATTTTTAACCGAGACAGGTTTTTCTTTTGGTTATTTAAATTGAAAAGAGATGAACAACATGGGCGAAAAAATTGAATTTCCCTTAAACAGCAAGTTTTATTTCGAACAGGCTATGGAAGAGTTAATGGATGAAAACTTTGAACAAGCGATTGAATATTTTAAAAAAGTATATGAAAACGATAAGTCACTGGAAGTGAACCGCTTATATTCTGCTGCTCTTTTTACAAGTGAACGAGTAGATAAAGCCTTAGAAATAGCAAATGATTTAAAAGACACCTATATTAGTAATGAAGAAATGTCTGTATTCTATGCCATGCTTCTTATAAAAAATCATTTATTCTTAGAAGCTGAGGTTCTTATTCAAAACTATTTATCTTCTCCGATTTCTCCATTTTATAATGAATGGGAAACCATAGAAAAAGAGCTTGAGAAAGAACGCGAAATCGTTCGATTAGAACTTGAAAAGAAAATAGTGGAATGCATAAATGAGCTAAATGGCATTCAGACGTATCCTTTAGAAAAGCAATCTGAGATCATAGCGAATGCTCATATTGTTGATTTAACAGATTTAAAAAAAGTAGCCAAACGGATTTTTATAGATCCCCAAATTCCATCAACTACTCAAAAAGGTTTACTTGAGTTATTAATTAAAAAAGAGGATTCTCAAAGCTATGACTTTATTTGGCTGGACGGCCTTCGTAAAATAACACCACAAGAACTAGATATTTTTGAAGAAGTTGAAGTGATGGAACAGCTTTTAGTCATCTTAGAATCTAAGCTTGAAAAAAATCCAAGTATGATGGAAAGTATCTGGACAGAAATGATAAATGATTTATTAGTTCTATATCCATTTGCGGACGAGATTATAACGAATGAAGAATTTTGGGTAGAACTTTACCTTCAAGCATTTGATTTAAAAGGAAAAAATCAGTATGTCAAAGAGAATTTGACGAAAGATGAGAGAGAAATGGTAAAATGGCAGGACTATTTAAATCAATTGGCTCAAAGAACATTAGAGTAGAATAGATAGGATGTTCGTGGGAAAGGAAAATTAGAAATTCCATTTACAAAAGCATTAAAATATAGTATTCTAATTAGGTATGTAAAGTCTGTAATGACTCTAATGAATAATTAAGATTAAATATATCGGAGGCAAAGCAATTATGACAGTAAATTTTGAAAAAACGGGCGACAGCACAGGTGAATTAACATTTACAATCGACCGTGAAATTGTTGAAAAAGGTTTAGATAAAACATTTAACTCAGTAAAAGGTTCTTTAAATGTTCCAGGATTTAGAAAGGGTCGTGTACCTCGCCGCATCTTCAACCAAATGTATGGTGAAGAAGCTTTATACGAGGATACTTTAAACGATATTTTCCCATCAGCATATAGTGAAGCTTTAGAAGAAGTAGAAGCTGATATCGTTGGACAACCACAAATTAAAGATATCAATTGGGAATCTGGCAAAGATTGGGAAGTTGAAGTTGTTGTTCAATTAAAACCAGAAGTTAAACTTGGTCAATATAAAGATTTAGAAGTTACAAAACAAGATCGTGAAGTAACGGAAGAAGAAGTAGAAGATGCTTTAGAAAGACGTCGTGAAGAGTTTGCAGAATTAGTTGTTACAGAAGAGCCAGCTAAAGATGGCGATACTGTAGTTATTGATTACGAAGGTTCTGTAGATGGTGAAGTCTTTGAAGGTGGAGCAGATACGAACTTCTCTCTTGAATTAGGATCAGGTTCATTCATTCCAGGATTCGAAGACCAATTAGTTGGTGCTAAACCGAATTCAGAAGTGGATGTGAATGTGACATTCCCAGAAGACTACCATGCAGAAGAATTAGCTGGTAAAGATGCATTATTCGAAGTTAAAGTTCACGAAGTTAAAACAAAAGAATTACCAGAATTAGATGATGATTTCGCACAAGATTTAGATGATGAAGTAGAGACGATGGAAGAGTTACGTACTAAAACACGTGAACAATTAGAAAATGCTCGAAATCAACAAGCGGATAACGCACGTGATGAAGAAGCCATTCTAAAAGCTGTAGAAAATGCTGAAGTTGGAGAAATTCCTTATGACATGTCACATGAAGAAGTGCACCGTCAAATGGATATGTTCTACAACCAATTAAGTCAACAAGGTATGAATAAAGAAATGTACTTCAGTATTACAGGTACTACAGAAGCTGACTTACACCAGCAATTTGAATTAGGTGCTGAAGACAACGTACGTACAAACTTAGTAATCGAAGCTATTGTCAAAGCGGAAGATTTTAAAGCAACTGAAGAAGAATTAAATAAAGAAATTGAAGAATTAGCTGAACAATACGGTCTAACTGTCGAGCAAGTAAATGAAGTTTTATCTCCTGAATTATTAACGAACGATATTGCTATGAAAAAAGCAATTGAATTAATTGGTTCAACAGCAAAAGAAGTTTTAGAACCTGAAACAGAAGAATCTTCTGAAGAATAATTTAACGTTTATAATATGAAACTTGTAAGAAGTTGGTTTGCAGTTTTTTGCACACCAACTTTTTATATTTAATTGGTTATAATTCATTTGTTTGCTAGCTATTCTAATCCTGTGTTAGAATGTGTTAGTGTCAAAAAGAATTTAGATAGAGGTGAACTGAATGTACAATGACGAGAATATGAATATGTCTTGTTCTTTTTGCGGTAAATCACAAGATCAGGTCGATAAATTGATAGCAGGACCTGGCGTATATATTTGTGATGAGTGTGTAAATTTAAGTAAAGAAATTATCGATAATGAATTTGAAGCACAACATTCTGTTGAATTTGACGACGTACCTAAACCTAGTGAAATTTACGAGATTTTAAACGATTATATTATCGGGCAAGAAGTGGCTAAACGTACACTAGCTGTTGCAGTATATAATCATTACAAACGTGTAAATCACGTGTTACAATCAGATTCTGAGGAAGATATTCAATTATCTAAAAGCAATATTTTACTAGCTGGTCCAACTGGTTCAGGGAAAACGTATCTAGCCCAAACATTAGCTAGAATTTTAAATGTACCATTCGCGATAGCGGATGCGACTAACTTGACAGAAGCTGGATATGTTGGTGAAGATGTTGAAAATATCTTACTTAAATTATTACAAGCTGCAGATTACGATGTGGAACGAGCTCAATTTGGGATCGTTTATATCGATGAAATTGATAAAATTGCAAAAAAATCTGAAAATGTTTCAATCACACGAGATGTTAGTGGTGAAGGAGTTCAACAATCCCTGTTAAAAATATTAGAGGGTTCAGTTGCTAGTGTGCCGCCAAAAGGTGGTCGTAAACATCCGCAACAAGAAATGATTGAAATTGATACTACAAACATTCTGTTTATAGTAGGTGGAGCCTTTGCAGGTCTAGAAGACATTATCAAACAGCGTGTTGGTGAAAGACTTATTGGTTTTGGTTCTTCACAAGAAAAAGATCCACTTGAAGATGCCAAAAATATTACCCAAGAACTTCGTCCAGATGATTTACAAAAATTTGGTTTAATACCAGAATTTATTGGTCGTTTACCCGTAATTGCTGTATTAAATGAATTAGATGAAGAAGATTTAATTGAGATATTAACCAAACCAAAAAATTCATTGGTTAAACAATATGAAGTTCTTCTGAAGTTGGATGATGTGGATCTTGAGTTCGATAAAGAAGCATTACGTTCTATCGGTAATCGGGCGATTGAACAAGGAACAGGTGCACGAGGCCTTCGAACGATTATTGAAGAAATCATGTTGAATATCATGTTTGAAGTTCCAAGTCGTGATGATGTTTCTAAAGTAGTGATTACGAAAGAAGCAGCCGAAAACATAGGGAAGCCGATTTATTATAACGAAAACGATGAAACATTAGAATAAATAAATCACACTCACTAAATTTATTGCTCCAGCAATAATTTTAGTGAGTTTTCCTTTTTACAGCCTTTAGTCATATTTCAGGGCGTAGATTATTGAAATATATTTGAAATTTGTTTGTAATATGTTAAACTTTTAAAAGACCCAAAAATTTTATGTTAAATAATCCATTAATCAGAATGAATTATATAGATATAAAAAATAAAATAACTAGGTGATTGAGATGAAATTTCCTATACAAAAAGCTGAAATTATAATTAGTGCGGTTAAAGAAGAACAATATCCTAATATGAAACTACCAGAACTAGCTATTGCTGGGCGTTCAAATGTTGGAAAGTCATCCTTCATAAATAAGTTATTAAATCGAAAAAAATTAGCAAGAACATCTAGTAAGCCAGGTCGTACACGAACGATTAATTTCTTTAATATTGAAGATACTTTTATCATGGTAGATGTCCCAGGATATGGTTATGCTAAAGTCTCTAAAGGTGAGTTAGAAAAATGGAGCCAGATGATGGAGAACTATTTTTCTACAAGAGAAGAACTTGTGACGACTGTTTTACTTGTTGATTTCAGACATAAACCAACAGCACAAGATGTACAAATGTATGAGTATTTAAAATATCTAGAGTTACCTGTATTAATTGTTGCGACTAAAGCTGATAAAGTTAAACGTGGGGTCCATAATCGCCATATGAATCAAATTGTAAATACTCTTAATGTCAGAGAAGAAGATATGGTTATTCCATTCTCGATTATCACAGGACAAGGGTTAGATAAAATATGGGAAATACTTTTAGAAGATTTAGGGATTGAAATTGAATGAAATTATTAATGTATGGTGTGAATCAAGAGACAGTTATGAAAGAAGATATTCATAAATATCTCTTAAATGATGAAGAAAAAGAAATACAAATGAATGATATATCACAACTCGAAGGTGTCGATGAAATTATCATCTTATCTGATGATTTTCGCAATGAATACTTTTTATATGTAGATGAAGAAATATTTAGCCATGGAGAATTTTTAAGATATATTGCAAATAAAACTTCTAAAACTCTCCAAGAAGTTATTTTAGAAACGTATAGTAAGTTTAATGAAGATGTTCTCAGACATTTATATGAATTAACAACAGGCTATTTGTCAACTCCAGTAGGTTCTTTTAGGGATTTAAGAACAGCTGAAAAAACGCTGGCTTTTGCCAAAAATATGCATATGAATGCCCCAATAGTTGATAAAATGTTTAATCGAGCTATCTATTTAGGTTATGCTTTAAAATTAGTTGATGAGATTATGCCATTAAATCAAGGCCGTATCTCTCATTACATCCCTTTATTAAAAGAATATATTACAGACTTCAGTAAAAAGAATTATTTGATTTCTGGAACTGATGACGAAGTTTACTTTTTAACAAAATTATTATTGTTTGCTGATGCTCAAACAGTTACGATTATTCAAAAGGATGAAGAAGAAAGTGTAAAACAATTCGATTATTTGAAGAAGTATTTTAATGAGAATGAACGAAGTCGAATCTATCCCATGATTCAAAAATCACTTTATTATCGTTTAGCTAAGATGGATGTAGCGATTATAGATGCTTCACTACTAAATATTTTTGAACATCGGATTCAAGAAGAAGTGGCGGTAATTCGTCAAACTCAAAAGATCCAGTACTTAATCGATACTTCTGAAGGTGAAAAAGAAGATCTGAAGTTTCCCTCGAATGATCTTCAATACATTAATGGTGACAGTCAAGTGACCTACACTAAAGAGGAAGAAGAAGCAGCTTTAACTAGTTTTGAAAAAGAGTTATCAAGTGAAGTCGATAACTTTATGGACTTTGTTCAAAGTATGCAGGTAAGCGAGACAATTCAAGCAAAAGAAATCACATACTAATCAACGACTCAATTGAGGTTCATTGACTTGGACCTCCATTGAGTTTTTTATTTGGTAACAAAGAAGCTAGCGGAATTATAATTTATAACTGTTTAAATTTATAACAAAATACTGTAACATAGTACTGTAGAGTTCCTACTGGAAGGAAGAGATTGTATGTTTATTGATCAAGCAAAAATTTATGTAAAAGGTGGCGACGGCGGCGATGGAATGGTTGCTTTCCGTCGTGAAAAATTCGTACCCGATGGAGGTCCTGCCGGTGGAGATGGGGGTAGAGGAGGAAATATTGTCTTTGTAGTGGATGAGGGCATGCATACATTGATGGATTTTCAATATAACCGTCATTTCAAAGCGGAAAAAGGTGAAAATGGAATGTCTAAAAGTATGCATGGACGTGGTGCAGAAGACAGGTTCATTCCAGTGCCTCCTGGAACGGTCATTCGAAACGCAGATACCAATCAGGTGATAGCAGATTTAACAGAACATGAACAACAAGTAATCGTTGCAAAAGGAGGACGCGGTGGGCGCGGAAATATCCGCTTTGCTTCTTCTAGAAATCCCGCTCCAAATATTTCTGAAAATGGCGAGCCGGGAGAAGAACTCAATTTAATATTAGAATTGAAGTTAATTGCGGATGTAGGTTTAGTCGGTTTCCCTTCTGCCGGAAAATCAACTTTTTTATCTGTCGTTACCGCAGCGAAACCTAAAATTGCTAATTACCCCTTTACAACCTTAACACCTAATATTGGCGTGGTAGGTTTAGAAGATGGTCGTAGCTTTGTTATAGGGGATATGCCTGGAATTATTGAAGGAGCAGCAGAAGGTGTAGGTTTAGGTTTACAATTTTTAAGACATATTGAAAGAACGAAAGTTTTATTACACATTTTAGATATGAGCGGTATAGAAGGTAGAGAGCCTTTCGACGATTACCAGACAATAAAAAAAGAACTCGAAAGCTATGATATGAACTTATTAAATAAACCTCAATTAATCATTGCAAATAAAATGGATATGCCTGATTCAGAAGAAAACCTAAAGTCATTTATTGAACAAATGGATGCTATGGGTGAAGAATATGAATTATACGAAATTTCTGCCTTGAGAAAAGAAGGCTTAAATAAAGTTCTTTATCGTACAATTGAATTGCTTGAAGCGTACGAAGAAATAGAAGAACCTGTTGAAATGGAAACACATGTCACTTACACACTGGAAGAAGAGGAACCACCATTTGTTCTGACACGAGATTCGGATGGTGTTTGGGTTCTTTCGGGTGAAGAAATTGAACGTCTGTTTAAGATGACGAATATGGAACATGATGAAGCCATTATGCGTTTTTCTAGACAATTACGCGCAATGGGTGTAGATAATGCTTTACGCGAACGTGGAGCCAAAGATGGCGATTTAGTCGCATTACTTGATTTCACATTTGAGTTTGTAGAATAAATTGGAAAATTGGATTGAGGGAAAAAAATGGAGTTGCTTTTTTTAGGAACGGGTTCAGGTGTGCCATCAAAACAGCGAAATGTAGCTAGTGTAGCACTTAAATTATTAGATGAAAGAAATAGTGTTTGGCTATTTGACTGTGGTGAAGGCACCCAACATCAAATTTTACAAACAACATTAAAGCCACGTAAGATAGAGAAGATATTTATTACCCATATGCATGGAGATCATATTTATGGGTTACCGGGTTTACTAAGTAGCCGAGGGTTTCAAGGAGGCACTGAACCAATAACTGTCTACGGGCCTAAAGGGATTAGAGGCTATATTCAGTCCAGTTTAAGATTTTCAGGAACACGATTGAGTTATCCGATTCGGTTTGTAGAATTTGACCAACCGGGAATAATTTTTGAAGACCATCAATTTACTGTTTCAGTTGAGAAATTACAACACGGAATTCCTTCCTTTGGCTTTCGCATAGTTGAAGCTGATCATGAGGGGACCTTAGATGCTAAAAAATTACATGAAATGAATATCCCAAGCGGACCACTTTACGGTCGCTTAAAAAATAAAGAGATTGTAACTCTTGAAGATGGCCGAGTTCTTGACGGAAAGGACTTTGTAGGTCCAAATCAAAAAGGTAGAGTTCTTGCTATTTTAGGGGATACAGTTAAACACCCAAATAGTGTAAAATTAGCAGAGAATGCGGATGTAGTAGTCCATGAAGGTACATTTAGTCATGAGGAACTTGACTTGGCTAAGCAATACAACCATTCAACGGTGACACAAGCGGCTGAAGTAGCTAGAGAAGCTAAGGCTAAGAAGTTATTATTAACACATTTTAGCTCTAGATATCTTTATAAAGATTTATTGCAACTTGAAAAAGAAGCACAAAGAATCTTTCCTTACTCAAAAGTAGTGAAAGATTTACAAGAAGTTATAATTCCGCTTGAGAAAGGTAGCGATAAAGAATGAAGTCTATCAATCGTCCAACCGTATTGATAACTGGTGCATCATCAGGGATCGGTAAACATACTGCATATGAACAAGCCATTAAAGGTTCAAATTTGATATTAGTTGCACGTCGCACAGACAAATTAGAAGAAGTAAAAGCAATTTGTGAGCAATTAGGCTCCAACTCTGTCCATATACATTCAGTAGACGTTTCACAGGCTGAAAGCATTGATCAGTTCATCAACTTTTTAAAGCAGGAAAAAATTAAAATAGATGTACTTATAAATAATGCTGGTTTTGGTTATAGTGAATCATTTTTCGCTCTTGATTTTGAAATAGTAAGTAACATATTTCAAGTGAATATAGTTGGTTTAATGTATTTAACTCAGCAAATAGCTTTAAACATGTTAGATAATGGTTCTGGCCAGATAATAAATGTGGCTTCTCTAGCTGGTAAAGTATCGACACCTAAGTATACGGCATACGGTGCTACTAAAGGTGCACTTATCAGTTTTAGTAATGCTTTAAGACTAGAACTCAAAGAACATAATATTCATGTGACCGTCGTTAATTTTGGACCAGTAGATACTCCCTTTTTTGATTCCATTGAAAGAAGTCGGAAACAAATGGCAAAAAATAGTCCCTTTACGTTAACAGAAGATGAAGCAGGTAGAATTGTTTCTAATACTGTAGGAACTAAAAAACGCGAAGTGAATCGGCCATTAATTTTAGCAGCTGGTGCAAAGTTCTATCAAATGTTCCCATCAATAGGGGATTATATTCTGAGCGAATTTATTAAAATGTAAATCATTTGAAAGGGTGGATGGTATGAAAAGACAATGGAGTACAGTTTTAGTTATTGCATTAACATTGTTAGTCGTAATTTTTGCGGTTATGAATGTGGATCCAGTAAGTATAAACTTTGGTTTTACTTTAGTTTCTATCCCATTAGTAGTCGTCATTATAGGAACTTTGTTAATAGGTATGACTATAGTCGCAATGTGGTCTACAACACTCGTTTTAAGAGAAAGAAGGCAACAACAGAAAATACAAGCACAGCTTGATAATTTTGAATTAGAGTCTACTAAAAAAAGAGATGAATTAACGCAAAGCCATCTTCAAGAAAAGAAAGATCTTGAGGCACAAATTCAAAGCCAAAAAGCTGAAAATAGAGAGTTGAAGCGTAGAATCCACAATATGCAAACCAGTCAGATGGTTAAAGCAAATAAAGAGAATGAAGAATTAGAGTAAGAATAAAAGATGGGAATTAAACCTCCCATCTTTTTTAGTGAGAAAAGAATCGATGAGGTGATGAATTGGTAACATCCTTAAAAAGAACTTGGACACAAAAAGTAGCTACAGATAAATCGAAGGTTGAACAAATTTCAAAAGAATTAGAACTTTCAGAGGTTTTTATTGAGATCTGTATGCAAAGAGGGTTGACAACTGCTGAGGAAATTAAACAATTTATTGAAGTGGATGAAACGTGGTTTCATGACCCTTTTTTAATGCACGATATGGAAAAAACTGTTGAGCGCATAGAAACAGCTTTAATGAATAATGAAAAAATTACCGTATATGGTGATTACGATGCAGATGGGATGACAAGTACGGCTTTACTCGTTGAAACATTGGAATCCATTGGGGCAAATGTTAACTATTATTTACCTAGTCGATTTAAAGAGGGCTATGGACCGAATGTAGAAGCGTTTAAAGACATCATTGATAATGGAACTTCTTTAATTATAACTGTTGATAATGGCGTAGCAGGACATGAGGCCATTCATTTTGCTCAACAATCAGGTGTAGATATTATTGTAACGGATCACCATGAACTGCCAGATGTTTTACCAGAAGCTTATGCTATTATACACCCAAATCATCCAGAAGGAACTTATCCTTTTGGAGAATTAGCGGGAGTGGGGGTAACTTTTAAAGTCGCACAAGCCTTATTAGGTGACTTGCCGGTAGAGTCTTTAGATTTAGTCGCTATAGGAACAGTGGCTGATTTAGTTTCATTAACGGATGAGAATCGAGCACTAGTTGTTTATGGTTTAAAGGTTCTTCAACAGACTCAAAGAATTGGCTTACTTCAGTTGCTTCGTATTATTGACACGATGCCAGCAGACATTAATGAAGATACGATTGGTTTTCAAATGGCTCCGCGATTAAATGCCGTCGGAAGGCTAGGCGATGCCTCACCATGTGTCGAATTACTGTTGACACACGAACCTGATAAAGCGGCTGAATTAGCTCGATTTGTTGATGAAGCAAATATTGAACGGAAAGAAATTGTCGATCAAATGACGAGTGAGATTAAAAAATTAATTGCTTTACCCGAAAACGATCAAAAGGTCATTGTACTTGCCGACAAAAATTGGCATCAAGGGGTATTAGGCATCGTCGCAAGTCGAATCGTTGAGGAAACAAATAAGCCTACTTTACTTTTCACCATCGATGAAGATTTGAATCAAGCGAAAGGTTCTGCGAGAAGTATTGAAGGTTTTAATTTATATGAAGCATTTACTCAGATAGAGGATTTATTTTTACAATTTGGGGGCCATTATATGGCTGCCGGTATGACAGTAGAAGTTTCAAAATTAGAAGAAATTCAAATAAAGTTAACAGAAATATTGGATAAGGCGGATGAGGTTATCCCACCGAAATTCATTGATACTTATGTACCAATAAACAGGATAACTACTGATAATATCAAAGGATTGGATCAGTTAAGACCTTATGGAACTGGAAATAAAAAGCCCCTAATTGCGATAGAAGATGTCACGGTTCTGCAAAAACGTCGAATTGGTAAAAATCAAAATCATCTCAAACTACTAGTGGGACAAGAAGATGCAGAGTTAGATATCGTATCTTTTCAAAATGGTCATTTAGATGATTTATTGTATGAACAACAAGCCATTACGGTAGCAGGATCTTTAGAAATAAATGAGTGGAACGGAATTACAAAGCCACAAATGTTTATGGAAGATATAAAAATTTCTGGTGCTTTATTAATAGATAATCGTTTGACACAATTATCTTCAAAAGACTTTAACTATGAAAATACGGACTACGTTTTCTTTGATGCACCATTATTTAATGAATCGAAAGATAAAATCCCAGAGAGTTCTCAAGCCATATTGATAGATACTATAGAGGAAACTAAAGCTTATCAGGCGGAACGGGATATCATTTTAGTGGATTGCCCTAATACTATTGAACAATTTCAACAGATTATTGCGAACAATAAAAACGTTGAAATTCGTTGTTATTTTTATAAGGAGAATCATATTTTCTTGCATGGTTTACCGAATAGAGAAGAATTTGCTAAATTCTATAAATTTATTACAAAGTATAAAAACATTGATTTGAAGAAAACGGGACATTTAATAAGTGAGAAACTAAACATTCATCCAAATAAAATTTTATTAATAGTAAAAGTGTTTTTAGAGGCAGAATTTGTTATAATTAATAGCGGAGTGTTAAATAGGAGAGAACATTCTGAGAAAGTAAATATAAAAATGACTGATGCTTATCGAAAAGCACAAAAACAGTTGGAAGCAGAACAATTATTGATTTACAGTTCGTTTAAAGAAATTATCGAACAAACAGAACAATTATAATGAATAACTGCTTAAATACAGAAGGAGTATTGAAATGGATTTAACTAAGTACATCGCATCCGTGCCGGATTATCCAGAAGAAGGGGTAGTTTTTCGAGATATTTCTCCCTTAATGGCAGATGGGCAAGCCTATGAGTATGCGACACAACAAATTGTTGAATATGCTAAAGATAAAGATGTTGAAATGATCGTAGGTCCTGAAGCTCGTGGTTTTATTGTGGGTTGTCCAGTAGCTTACGCTATGGGTATAGGTTTTTCACCTGCTCGTAAAAAAGGGAAATTACCTCGAGAAACGGTTGAAGTAAATTACGGTCTTGAGTATGGGGAAGATACGCTTCAGTTACACAAAGATGCTATCAAGCCTGGTCAACGTGTCTTAGTGGTTGATGATTTATTGGCGACTGGTGGAACACTCGCTGCAACTATTGAACTCATTGAAAAATTAGGTGGAGTAGTTGTAGGAACGGCCTTTATTATCGAGCTAGAAGAATTAAGAGGGCGCGACAAAATTGAAGGTTACGATATTTTTACATTGTTAAAGTATTAATGATGAAGCTAACAAAGAACGCCAGAGTGTGGTTTGTATCAACACTCTGGCGTTTTTTGATATTTAAATCATTGTTAATAAACGTTTGTACGAAATAGAGAGATGACGCGACCTAAAATGGATACGTTAGGAAGAACAATGGGATCAAGTTCATCATTTTCCGGTTCTAAGCGAATATGATCCTCTTCTTTATAAAATCTTTTACATGTCGCTTCGTCCTCATCTGTCATAGCAATAACTACATCTCCATTATCTGCTGACTCTTGACGCTTTACGATAACTAGATCCCCATCTAAAATACCAGCTTTAATCATACTATCTCCACGGATAGTTAACATGAAGAGATCTTCACTATCATAGGTAATATAATCTGGAACTGGAAAGAAGTCAGTTGCTTCTTCTACAGCTAGTATAGGTTCACCGGCAGTAACTACACCTAGTAACGGAATTTGCCCACTGTTTTCTGTAATACCCAATTTATTTAATCCACTATCAGTAACTTCTATTGCACGAGGTTTAGACGGATCTCTAACAATATAACCATGCTTCTCTAATCGGGCTAAATGACCATGAACTGTTGATGTAGATGCTAAACCCGTTGCATTACATATTTCCCGAACAGTGGGTGGATAGCCGCGACTAGAAACTTCTTCATGAATAAACTGAAGAATCTCATGTTGCTTCTCACCTTTTCGTCCTCTTTTTGCCATTAAATACACCTCTTTATCTCGTTAGTTAAATATTCTTAAATTGATTATAGCATAGTGATGTTATTTAATCAAACATCTGTTCGCTAATGTTCATAATTATAAGAGTGACACTTAGGGCTTCAAAACTTTAGTTCTGGCTAGTTATTTACATTTAAATTTGGTATAATTTGTTTTGGAAATATTTATGAGGAGCTGAATTATGCTACCAGAAAATTTATTGGAACGTATAAATGAGTTAGCAAACAAAAGTAAAAATGAAGCTTTAACTCCTGAGGAAATTAAAGAGCAGAAAGAATTACGCGCACAGTATTTAAAATTATTTCGCAACCAAGTAGAAGAACAACTTTCTTCTATCAAGGTGGTAGATGAAGCAGGCAAGGATGTCACGCCTGAAAAGTTAAAACAATTAAAAAGCGCGAAAAAAATTAAAAGAAAAAAATAAACTAAAATAATGGAAGGATTGACAGAATGTTTGACACAATAGATCAACTCGCTGTAAATGCAATTCGTACGTTAAGTATTGACCAAGTAGAGGCCGCCAATTCAGGGCACCCAGGTTTACCCATGGGGGCTGCACCAATGGCTTATTCTTTATGGGCAAAACATTTAAACGTAAATCCTAAAAATTCCCAATGGTTTAACCGTGACCGTTTTATCTTATCCGCGGGGCATGGTTCGGCCATGTTATATAGTTTGTTACATCTTTCAGGATATAATGTTTCGATTGAGGATTTGAAAAATTTCCGTCAATTAGGTAAAGATATGCCAGGTCACCCAGAAGTGCATGAAGTGGATGGGGTTGAAGCAACAACTGGTCCTCTTGGCCAAGGAGTTGCGAATGGTGTCGGTATGGCAATGGCTGAAGCACATCTAGCGGCCACTTATAATAAAGAAAACTATCCGGTTGTCGACCACTTTACTTATGTATTATGTAGTGATGGCGATCTTCAAGAAGGGATCTCACATGAAGCGGCTAGTTTAGCGGGTCATTTAAAACTTGGTAAATTGATTATGCTTTATGATTCAAACGATATTCAACTCGATGGTCCAACGGACAAAGCCTTTAGTGAAGACATTCAAAAACGCTTTGAAGCTTACGGTTGGGATTATGCACGAGTAGAAGATGGAAACAATATCCAACATATCCATGAAGCGATTGAACAAGCAAAGTCAGTTACAGATAAACCAACAATTATTGAAGTACGTACAGAAATCGGGTATGGTGCAGAAAATGCAGGAACGGCAGAAGTTCATGGCGCACCATTAGGTCCAGATGGAACAACTTTTGCGAAAGCAAGCTATGAGTGGGATGGCGAAGATTTTGTAGTGCCTGAAGACGTCTATACTCGCTTTGAAGAAAATATTGTTCAAAAAGGGCAACAAGCCGAAGAAGAATGGTTAGAGTTATTTGATGAATATAAAAATGCCTATCCAGATTTAGGCGCTCAATTGGAAGCGGCGATTCATGATGAACTACCTGACGGTTGGGAAGATAATTTACCAGTTTATGAAGAAGACGAAAAAGGGATCGCAACTCGAAGCGTGAGCGGTGAAGTGATTAATGCCATCGCTGAAGTTTTACCTCACTTCTGGGGCGGATCTGCTGACTTATCTGGCTCAAATAAAACGATGATTAACGGAGCAGAAGATTATTCGGCCGAAGATTATGCGGGTAAAAATATCTGGTACGGAGTGCGTGAGCATGCGATGGCTTCGGCATTAAACGGTATTTTATTGCATGGTGGAACAAAATCATTTGTCTCAACATTCTTTGTTTTCTCGGATTATTTACGACCAGCAGTGCGTCTAGCGGCCCTTTCAAAAATTCCAGCTATTTATGTGTTAACCCATGACTCGGTTGCGGTAGGTGAAGATGGTCCGACCCATGAGCCGGTTGAACATTTAGCCAGCTACCGTAGCATGCCAAATACAACCATGATGCGTCCAGCAGATGCGAATGAAGTAGCGGCTGCATGGAAAGTCGCTCTTGAATCGAAAGACCGTCCAACATTATTAGCTTTAACTCGTCAAGATGTACCGGTATTACCGAATACTAAAGAGCTAGCAATGGAACATGTCGCAAAAGGTGCATACGTTTTATCTCCAGCTGAAGGGGATGCGGAAGGTATTTTAATGGCGACGGGCTCAGAAGTGCATTTAGCCATGGCAGCACAAAAAGAATTGCGTGAAAAAGGGCATGAGGTTTCAGTGGTTTCAATGCCAAGTTTAGAGTTATTTGAACTACAATCGGATGACTATAAAGAATCCGTTTTACCAAAAGACATTAAGAACCGCGTAGCCATTGAAATGGGCGCCAGTTTCGGTTGGCATCGTTACGTCGGCTTTGAGGGTCGCGTAATGGGTATTGATCGTTTCGGTGAAAGTGGTAAAGGTGAAGAAGTAATTGAACATTTAGGCTTCACTGTTGAAAATGTAGTTAAAGAATACCTATCTTTAATTGACTAAAACTAAGAGATGACTTTACAAAAAAAGACTTTCCTACACTATTGAATGGGGGAAAGTCTTTTTTGTTGGGCTGTATTACGGAAGATAAGGTAGAATATATAAAGGTGCTTCAGAATATTTAAACCAACTCGTCTAGTTGATTCTTTTCAAAACCTTAATCAGAATTTTAGACCCAGTTTATAAGAGAGTGGGACACGATATTTAGATTCATATCTCACAAAGAGGGGGGCTGGAATACGAAAGTGGGATTCATGTCTCACAAAGAGGGGGACTAGAACACGAAATACAGATTCGCGTCTTGAATCAGTAACAAAGTCAATTAGAATAATGAATATTAAAAAAGCGTTAAAAAATCTTTCAGATTCTGGAAAGTTTTCCTTTTAATAAATGAAACGGGTTGGAGTTTCTTTTAGACATCAAATGGAAAGCGATTGTTTTGTAATCAGTTGCTTTTATTTTATTTGGTTTTTTGGTAGTATTATATAGGTATTAATAAATAAGTTTTACATGAGTAGAACTTCGAGAATGGAGTGAAAGGTATGAATACAGGTTTAGCTATATTTTTAATTATACTAGCTTTTGTTGGTGGAGCAATAGCAGGCTTCTTCTTGGCGCGTCGCTATATGATTAAGTATTTTGAAGAAAATCCACCAATTGATGAGACGATGATTCGTTCAATGATGCTTTCTATGGGACAGAAACCCTCAGAACGTAAAATCAATCAAATGGTAAACCAGATGAAATCGCAATCTAGAAAGAAACAAAAGTAATAATTGTAAAAAAACGGACAGTAGATTAATCATGCTGTTCGTTTCTTTTCACTTTCGAGTTAAAAACATTTATTATTAGTTTCAAAAAGAAGGTGCATAAATGGAGATATTTAGTAAATTAAGTTGGTTTTTCAAAGATCGTTGGAAATCTTATGTAAGTGCCATACTCGCATTAATGGGTGTAGCTTTTTTGCAACTCATTCCACCTAGAATAATAGGTATTGTTATTGATGAGATTGCCACAAGTATTCTAACGACTGATTCTTTAATTCGATGGTTAGGAATTTTATTATTGACCGCTATTGGTCAGTATATTTTAAGGTATATATGGCGCGTGAATATTTGGGGGAATGCAGCCCGTTTAGAACGAATAGTTCGTAATCGTTTGTACCGTCATTTCACTCAGATGGATAGTGAATTTTATCAAAAGTATCGAACGGGTGACTTAATGGCACACGCTACCAATGACTTACGTTCTTTACGAATGGTTGCAGGCGCAGGGATTTTAACCATGGCTGATTCTTTAAGTGTAAGTATTGTTACAATAACTACGATGTTTTTAGTTGTGGATTGGCGATTAACATTATTAGCCATCATTCCATTACCATTCTTAGCTCTAGCTTCTAGACATTTAGGGCAGATGCTACATCATCGCTTCCGAGAAGCTCAAGCTGCTTTTTCAAATATGAATAATAAAGTGCAAGAAAGTTTACAAGGGATAAAAGTGATCAAAACGTTTGGGCAAGAAAAAGAAGATATTGAAGAGTTCAAAGTCCAAACAAATAATATTTTAGATAAAAACCGTGAAGTATATAAAGTAGATTCACTTTTTGATCCGGCGTTACAGGTTATTATAGGCATATCCTATGCAATTTCTATCATAGTGGGTGGTTTTTTAATTCTTGATTTAGAAATTACAGTAGGAGATTTCGTAACATTTATAAGTTATATTGGAATGCTAGTTTGGCCAATGTTTGCAATTGGACGCTTGTTTAATATTATCGAGCGTGGTTCAGCAAGTTATGAACGTATAGAAATATTAATGAATGAAAAATCTTCCATCAAAGAAAGACAAGGAGCAATAAATAAACCAGCTGTTGGGAATTTAGAATATGCGATTGAGTCTTTTACTTATCCGGAAGATAATAAGCCAGCTCTAGAGAATATCTATTTTACTTTGGAAAAAGGAAAGACTTTAGGGATTGTGGGAAAAACCGGTGCAGGGAAATCAACATTACTCAAACTCTTATTGAGAGATTTTGATCGTTATGATGGAACTATTTCTTTTGATGGGCGTGATATTCGTGATTATACGTTTGATGGCTTACTCAATAGTATTGGTTATGTTCCACAAGACAACTATTTATTTTCAACTACCATTCGAGATAATATTCGATTCAGCAACCCTGAATTACCGCAAGATGAAGTTGAGAGAGCGGCTAAAATAGCAGATATTCATGAAGACATCCTTGAAATGCCACAAGGTTATGATACTCAAACCGGTGAACGTGGTGTGTCACTTTCGGGCGGACAAAAACAACGTGTGTCCATTGCGCGCGCATTAATTAAAAATCCAGAACTCATGATTCTTGATGATTCACTTTCAGCAGTTGATGCAAAGACAGAGGAAGATATCCTTCGTGGTCTTAAAGAATTACGTGACGATCAAACAACAATTATTGTTGCACATCGATTAAGCTCATTAATGCATGCGGATGAAATATTGGTTCTTGAAGATGGGAAGATATCCGAACGAGGTTCTCATGATGAATTGCTTCGACAAGAGGGATGGTACAAAGATATGTTTAATAAACAGCAATTAGAATACCAAGAACCAAGTATAAGGGAGGAGGAGTAAAATGGCGACTGATGTTCAAGCTGATAACAAATCACGTTCTATACCAGTTAAAGAACAAATGATGACTTTAAAGCGTATTATTAAGTTTACAAGACCGTATATCAAACAGTTCACCTTAGCTATTTTTCTCGTCATTCTCTTATCTGTACTAAACGTTATTCAACCACGGGTTATCCAAGTATTTATTGATGAGTATCTAGCTGTAGGAACGGCTACAACTCGAACAGCTTTTATTTTTGGAGCCATCTATTTTTCCGTTACATTATTAAGAGCAATTACTACATTTTTTGAATTGTATCTTTTCAATATCGCTTCAGAAAAAACGGTTCTTAATGTACGAAATTTACTCTTCGAAAAAGTACATAGCCTAGGCATGAGTTTTTTTGATAATACTTCTACAGGTTGGATCGTTACTAGAGTAACAAATGATACAGAAGCTCTTAAAGATTTTTGGAATGTTTTATTAAATATTATTCAAAGTACTTTAAGTGTTTTGACTACATTCATAGCTATGTTAATACTAGATTGGAAAATATCCCTATGGATCTTACTATTCATTCCATTGTTATTAGCTGTGACTCGATTATACCAAGTTTATAGTTCGCGTACTTATTCAGAAATGAAAAGTAAAAATAGTATGTTAAACACTCAGCTAGCTGAGTCAATAAACGGTATGTCTATTATTCAACAATTTCGTCAAGAACAACGGATGATTGATGAGTTTGAAGAAACAAACGATTCATACTTTCAATCACGTTTTTCAATGACTAAATTGAATGCGACATTGCTCAGTCCAGTAGTTAATTTATTTTATACATTAGCGATTATCGTTATCTTAGGACTTTTTGGTTACGATGCGTTACAAGGGCCAGTCGAGGTAGGTATTATTTATGCATTTACTTCTTACGTCAATTTGCTTTTCCAACCCTTAACTCGACTTATGGATAACCTAAGTTTATTCCAAGACGGGATTATTTCAAGTAGTCGTATTTTAAAGGTGATGGATGAGGAAACCTACACACCGACACAAGTAGAGGATCCTTCTTTAACGATTAAAGAAGCAAAAATTGAATTTAAAAATGTGACTTTTTCTTACGATGGTAAAACAAATGTTCTAAAAAATATCTCATTTACAGTTAATCCAGGGGAAACTGTTGCATTAGTGGGGCACACAGGAAGTGGAAAGTCTTCCATTATTAATGTCTTGATGCGATTTTATGAATATCAAGAAGGAGATGTGTTAATTGATGGGCAGTCACTTCGAAAGTATCCGATGCGCGAATTACGAGAGGAAATTGGTTTAGTCCTGCAAGATTCGTTCATGTTCTATGGAACCATTAAAGATAATATTCGCTTGCTTGATGAATCAATTTCAGATCGAGAGATTGTCAAAGCAGCTGAATTTGTTCAGGCGAACCGATTTATTGAGAAGTTACCGGACAAATATAATCACAAAGTCGTAGAACGAGGAGCGGGCTTTTCAAGTGGGGAGAAACAACTCCTATCTTTTGCGAGTACAATTGTAAAAGATCCAAAAATTTTAATCTTGGATGAAGCTACAGCTAATATCGATACAGAAACTGAAGTTTTAATCCAAGAAGGGTTGAATCGAATGCGCGAAGGCCGTACGACTGTAGCAATTGCCCACAGATTGTCAACGATACGTGATGCAGATCAGATTTTAGTTTTAGAAGCCGGAGAAATTGTGGAACGTGGAACCCACGAAGAGTTAATTCAAATGGGTGGGCGTTACAATGAAATGTATGAATTACAAAATCTGGGGATACAGAAATAATAAATGGATAAAACAAAAAGTCTATAAGGAATCCGTTTGGAAACCTTATAGACTTTATTTATTTCTTCAATTGATTTTGAATCGTATCAAAATTTTCTTGAATGACATTTGAATAATAGGCATTAATATCTTTGACCCCTTCAATTTTACGTTTCACTTCAAATGGTTCCCCAAAAGCAACATAAGTCTTTTTTCGTAAAAAGACATCGCGAATTTTCAAAGGCCCATGATAGACGGCTGGAACAATCTTAGATTTTCCTAAACGAGCAATGGTTACAGCGCCACCTTTTAATTCGGATGAATGGCGAGTACCTGACGGGAAAACAACAACGTTTAGTTCATCATTTTTCAGATAGTTAACAGGGGTTTTAATCGCGCTAACACCGGGATTATCTCGGTCTACTGGGAATGCGTTTAATTTTTTAATCAGCCAACTTAAAACTGGAATCTCGAAAAGTTCTTTTTTAGCCATAAACGAAAAACGATAAGGGTAGGCCATTACTGCGATAAATACAGGATCCAATAAGGATTTATGGGGCGCTACTAAAACAAATTTTTCATCCTTAGGTAAATTTTCAAAACCAGTTACTCTTGTCCGCCCATTGACAATGATTAGGAAAAACTTTAAAAACCTCATAACAAAACCATAGAACATATCTCTCACCTCATACGTAATATAAAAATAGTATGCGTCACTTTTAAAGAAAGTGCAAGTTTTATTTGAATTATCCTTTTAGATTAGGTATAATAATAAACGGTGCAAATGCATCAAATTTTCACTTGGATGGATTACTCAACTGTTGCTCCAATGCCAGGAGTTGTTTGAGTGCGAGAAATCTAGGGAAGAAATAAAAACAAAATGGAGGAATTACAAATGGCAGTAGTAACAATGAAACAATTATTAGAATCAGGTGTTCATTTTGGTCACCAAACACGTCGTTGGAACCCAAAAATGAAACCATATATTTTTACAGAAAGAAACGGTATCTACATCATTGACTTACAACAAACAGTTAAGTTGATTGAAAAAGCATACGATGTTGTACGTGATATTGGTGCAAACAACGGTCATGTTTTATTTGTAGGAACTAAAAAACAAGCAGACGAGTCGATTAAAGATGAAGCTGTACGTGCTGGTGTACATTACATCAATCACCGCTGGTTAGGTGGAACATTAACTAACTGGGACACAATCAAAAAACGTATTGACTATCTAAAAGAATTAGAAGCTATGGAAGAAGATGGAACATTCGAAGTTCTACCTAAAAACGAAGTAAGCTTACTAATGAAAGAAAGAGACAAATTAGACCGTACTCTTGGTGGAATCAAAGATATGCCTGGTATTCCAGATGCATTATTCGTAGTTGACCCTCGTAAAGAATACATTGCAGTTAATGAAGCAAACAAATTAGGTATCCCGGTTATTGCAATGGTTGATACGAATACAGACCCAGACAATATTGACTACGTAATCCCTGCAAACGATGATGCTATCCGCGCAATTAAATTGATTACTTCAGTTATGGCTGATGCATTTATCGAAGGAAATCAAGGCGAATCTCAAACAGCAAACGATGAAAAATCTCAATCAATTGAAGAAATGGTTGAAGCTGTAGAAGGCGACAACGAGTAATTCATTCGTTTAAGATGAAACTTGATTTGAATATGGAATAATTTTAGAAAATTAAAGAAAATTTTTAAAATATACAGGAGGAATTATCTTGGCACAAATTAAAGCAGCACAAGTTAAAGAACTTCGTGATAAAATTGGCGTTGGAATGATGGATGCTAAAAAAGCATTAGTAGCAGCAGAAGGAGATATGGATAAAGCTATCGATATCTTACGTGAAAAAGGTGTAGCAACTGCAGCTAAAAAAGCAGACCGTATCTCGGCAGAAGGTCTATCATACATTCATGTAGATGGAAACACAGCAGCTGTTGTAGAAGTAAACAGTGAAACAGATTACGTGGCTAAAAATGAGCAGTTCCAACAATTAGTTAAAGATATTGCTACAGCAATTGTTAATGAAAAACCAGCTTCAGTAGAAGAAGCTCAAGATGTTAAATTAGCGTCAGGTGAAACAATTGCAGCTGAAATTACATCAGCAATTACGACAATTGGTGAAAATATCAACTTACGTCGTTTCGAATTAGTTGAAAAACAAGATGATGAGTCTTTCGGTGCTTATGAGCATATGGGTGGACGTATTTCAGTTCTTACACTAATTGAAGGATCAGATGAAGAAGTAGCAAGAGACGTTGCAATGCACGTTGCTGCTCTTAACCCACAATATTTAGACCGTGACGAAGTACCACAAGAAGTACGCGATCATGAATTAAATATTTTATCTGAACAAGCTAAAAACGAAGGTAAACCAGAGCATATTGTTGAAAAAATGGTTGAAGGTCGTTTAAACAAATGGTTAGGTGACATTTCATTAGTAGACCAACCATTCGTTAAAGATGGGGACAAATCTGTTTCTGAATATCTAAAAGAAAAAGGAACTTCAATTAAATCATTTACTCGTTATGAAGTAGGCGAAGGAATTGAAAAACGTGAAGAAGACTTTGCGGCAGAAGTTCGTAGCCAGATGAATCAATAAATTTAAGATTTAGACAGGGGCGTCTAGCGTTCCTGTCTTTTTTTGGTGAAAGGGTTAGAATATTCAGAAATAAATATCTAAGAATACTGTTTGACTCTATAAATGAGTAGTCTTAACTTTCTAGAGTATTTTCTAAAAGTAAATCAGTATTCCCTGATATTTAAGTGACGCATAACTATAATTATGCTAATATAGAGTTGTTAATTTAGGAGGATTAAAGATGACAGAGCCAATTTATAATCGAATTGTTTTAAAAATTAGTGGTGAAGCTATAGCAGGAGACAAAGGTTTTGGAATAGATCCTGAAACGATTCAAGTAATTTCTCAAGAAATTAAAGAAGCCCACGATCTAGGTGTCGAGCTTGCAATCGTTGTTGGTGGAGGAAATATTTGGCGTGGTAAAACAGGTGAAGTCATGGGAATGGATCGTGCACAAGCCGATTACATTGGCATGCTAGCAACTGTAATGAATGGTTTAGCTCTACAAGATGGTCTCGAGACTTTGGGGGTACCTACTCGTGTTCAAACAGCTATCAATATGAGTGAAGTCGCTGAGCCTTATATCCGACGTCGTGCAATTCGTCATTTAGAAAAAGGGCGCGTAGTAATCTTTTCAGGTGGGACAGGGAGCCCGTATTTTTCTACAGATACAACGGCTGCACTTCGAGCCGCAGAAATCAATGCGGATGTTATTATGATGGCTAAAAATAATGTAGACGGTGTATATTCTTCTGATCCAAATATCGATGAAACAGCTGTTAAATACGATGAATTGACTTATTTAGATGTCATTAATAAATCGTTACAGGTAATGGATGTTACTGCATCTTCTTTAAGTATGGATAATGAAATTCCTTTAGTCGTCTTTAAGTTTAATGAAAAAGGCAACATCAAGCGTGTCATTCTTGGTGAAAAGATAGGAACAAATATTAGGGGGAAATTTGATGAGTAAACAAGTATTGAATCAAACCGAAAAGAAAATGATGGAAGCAGAAAAAGTATTAGCGCGTGAACTAGGAAGCATTCGAGCTGGTCGTGCAAATGCTAGCTTATTAGAAGGTATTCAAGTTTCTTATTACGGAGCAAATACACCGCTAAATCAGTTAGCGCAAATTTCTGTACCAGAGGCACGTATGCTACTAATAACACCATTTGATAAAAATGTTATTAATGATATTGAAAAGTCAATCAACCAATCAAACCTTGGAATTACTCCTTCAAATGATGGAAATGTAGTTCGTCTAGTAGTCCCGCAATTAACGGAAGAAAGACGTAGAGAAATTGCTAAGCAAGTTGGTGAATATGCTGAAAACGGTAAAGTTGCTGTTCGAAATATTCGTCGCGATGGCATTGATCAATTAAGAAAAATGGAAAAAGACGGAGATCTTACAGAAGATGAATTACGTCGTCTTGAAAAAGATGTTCAAAACTTAACAGATGAGTCTGTTAAGAGAATTGACGCATTAGCCGCTGAAAAAGAAAGAGAAATCATGGAAGACTAGATGATTCTTATGATTTTATGATTGATCGCAATAAAACAAATCCGCTAGAACATGTTTGTTTTAGCGGATTTTTTTACGTATGTTGAAGTTCTAATTTAAAGTATTTATGACTAAATATGGTAGTTTGCTCTATTTTTTAATATAATAGAGAATGTAACAAAAGAGGCAAGGAGGGGTTAGATGGTTCAACCAATAAAATCTACCCAAGAAATAATAAAAGGACCCATTCCAAATCATGTGGCTGTCATTATGGATGGAAATGGTCGTTGGGCTCAAGAACAAGGACTCGATCGATCTGAAGGCCATGCTGAAGGGGTAGAAGCAATAAGAAGAGTCACGCGTAGTGCAAATTCAGTGGGTGTCAAAGTACTGACTCTCTACGCTTTTTCAACTGAAAATTGGAAACGACCAATTAAGGAAGTTCAATATCTGATGGGGTTGCCCAGTAAGTTTTTTGATCGTTTTGTTCCAGAGTTAATGGATGAAAATGTAAAAGTTGTAGTAACAGGTTTTGAACAAAAAGTACCTGATTTTACTAAACGAGCGATCTTTAAAGCCGTTGAAAAAACGAAGTTTAATACTGGAATGATTTTAAATTTTGCTTTTAACTATGGTGGACGAGCTGAGATAGTAGAAGCAACTAAACAAATTGCTCAAAAAGTTCTAAATGGACAAATAGAAGTCAGTCAAATCAATGAAGATCTTATATCAGCTTATCTTCTTACAGCACAACTCAACGAGTATCAAGATGTAGATTTTTTAATACGCTCCAGTGGAGAAGAAAGAATAAGTAATTTCTTACTCTGGCAAAATGCTTATAGTGAATTTTACTTTACTGATGTATTATGGCCAGATTTTAATGAAGAAATTTTTAAAAAAGCAATTGCTGAATATCAAGCACGTAATCGAAGATATGGCGGTGTTTAAAATGAGTAAAAGAAATTTATTTAAAACAGGTGGGATAACTTGCGTACACGAATTATAACATCTATCGTATTACTTTTTGTTTTAGGACCTGCTGTTCTTTACGGTGGGTGGGTTTTTAACATATTAATGGGTTTAGTTGCTCTAATTGGTAGTATGGAGTTAATCCACATGGCAAAAATTAGTCGAAGAATTATTCCATCATTTGTTACTTATCTAGGTGTGTTTTCTATTGTTTATTTTGATTTTATTACGAATTTTATCCCTGAGTATTTGATGAGTGGTTCTCTGACAATTTTAACTATTTTATTCTTATTAATTTGTACAGTAGTTATTAAAGGCTATGATTTTACCAAAGCAGGAATATCCGCTTTAACAATCTTCTATTTAGGCTTTGGAGGCTATGCAGCAGTTACGATACGCTCTGCCGATTTATATTTATTTTTGTTTATCTTAGCAGTAATAGTTAGTACAGATATCGGAGCTTATTTTATAGGTTCAAAAATCGGGAAACGCAAACTTGCTCCTACAATTTCACCAAATAAGACTCTTGAAGGCTCAATTGGTGGTATGGTTATGGCATTGATAATTGCAGCAGTCTATCTTCGATTTGCTGATTTTACTTATACCTATAGTTATGGAACCATGTTAATTATTGCAGTTGTATTATCTGCCACTGGTCAGTTCGGTGATTTAATCGAATCTGCTTTTAAGAGACATTTTGGAGTTAAGGATTCAGGACATATCATTCCAGGTCATGGGGGTATCCTTGATCGATTTGATAGTGTATTATTTACGCTGATGATGGCATTAGTACTTGGAATTTTATAAATGAAGAATCTGTAGTTAGGAGTTGTAATATATGCAGACATTACTAGCATTTATTTTTGTTTTTGGAATAATTGTCTTGGTTCACGAATTTGGGCATTTCTATTTTGCTAAAAGAGCTGGGATTCTCGTTCGAGAATTTTCGATTGGAATGGGTCCCAAACTTTTTCAAACACATAAAAATGAAACGTCATATACTCTTCGTGTTTTACCTTTAGGTGGGTATGTGTTAATGGCTGGCTACGAAGATGGTGAAGATCTTCGCTTAGGTATGCCCGTTACTCTTCATTTAGATAGCCAAGATAAGGTTAAAGAAATTGATTTAAGCAATGATTCAGTTGAAACCACTGGTATCCCAATCGATGTATTGGACTATGATTTTGAAACTGAACTGTTTATCAA
This sequence comes from Atopostipes sp., assembly GCA_036752165.1. Classification (GTDB taxonomy): domain Bacteria; phylum Bacillota; class Bacilli; order Lactobacillales; family Carnobacteriaceae_A; genus Atopostipes. The sequence goes on along the minus strand of DAIOTF010000008.1, from coordinate 12,575 downwards.
GGGAAGTATTGGAGGGACCCCTGACAACATTGAACGATTTAATGTGAATGAAAGTGCCCTTTTAATTAATGAAGATGGAACAAAACTTCAAATCGCACCTGCTCACCGTCAAGTTCAAAATGCCTCTCTAATCAACCGAATCCTTACTAATTTTGGTGGCCCTTTAAATAACTTTATTCTTTCTATTATTGCATTTATGGCCCTTGCTTTTATTCAAGGAGGGGTAGTTTCAGAGGAGCCAATTATCGGAGAGCCAATGGCTGACTCGCCTATTATTGAGACGCAAATTGAACAAGGTGATCGTGTCTTATCCGTTGACGATAAAGAAATCTCCACATGGATGGAGATGGTTGCAATCGTTCAACAACATCCTGATGAAGAACTGCTCTTTGAAGTCGAAAAACCATCCGGTGAAATACTTGAAGAAAGAGTCACACCTAAATTAGTTACTACGGACGATGGCACTGAAGTAGGTCAAATTGGTGTCATGGTTCATATGGAAGATGGTTTTTTAGATAAAGTTACATTTGGCTTTACGGAAACTTGGCAAACATTAACTGCAGTATTTAGTAGTGTTATCCAATTAATTACTGGTCAATTATCAGTAGATGCCTTAGGTGGTCCAGTAGCCATATACGAGATAACTGGTGAGGTTACACGGACAGGCGGTATGCTTGGAATTATTAGCTTTATTGGCTTTTTAAGTGCAAATTTAGGATTAATGAATTTACTACCTATTCCAGCTTTAGATGGCGGTAAGTTAGTCTTGAATGTCATAGAGGCTGTTCGAGGTAAACCTATTAAAGAAGAACATGAAGCAGTAGTGAATTTAATCGGAGTTGTGTTATTATTACTACTCATGCTTTTTGTGACATGGAATGATATACAAAGATTCTTTTTTAATTAGAAAAATAATAGTACAAAAGGAGTTTTGATACAGAATGAAACAATCTCAAATTTTTATCCCAACTTTAAGGGATAATCCTAGTGATGCTGAAGCGATTAGTCATCAATTGATGTTACGCGCGGGCTATATTCGCCAAATTTCTTCTGGGGTATATTCTTATTTACCACTTGCTTGGCGAGTCATCCAAAAAATTGAAAACATCATCCGAGAAGAATTAAATGCAATAGGTGGTACTGAAATGATGTTACCAACATTAGTACCCGCAGATTTATGGGAAGAGTCAGGAAGATACGGTACATACGGACCTGAATTAATGAAGTTAAAAGATCGTCATAACCGTGACTTTATTCTTGGACCAACACATGAAGAAACATTTACAAAATTAATACGGGACGATATCGCCTCTTATAAAAAATTACCGCTTCATTTGTATCAGATTCAAACAAAATATCGAGATGAAAAAAGACCACGTTTCGGATTACTTAGAGGTAGAGAGTTTTTAATGAAAGATTCTTACACATTCCATTCTTCTTATGAAAGCTTAGATGAAGCTTATGATGAAATATGGCAAGCCTACGAAAATATATTTACACGTGTAGGTTTAGATTACCGTTCAATTATTGCAGATGCTGGGGCAATGGGTGGAGAAGAGTCTATTGAGTTTATTGCACCTTCTATAATTGGGGAAGACACGATAGCGTACTCAGAAGAAGGAGACTATGCCGCAAATATTGAAATGGCTACCTCTAAATTTAGTGAACGCAAAAATACAGATGTACAAATTCAAAAGGAAGTTGTAGAAACACCTAATGCTACGACAATTGATTCTCTGGCTTCTTTCTTGAATGTTCCACATTCAAAAATTATTAAAAGTGTTCTATTAGTAGCAGATGGTGAAAAGCCAGTGCTAGCACTGGTACGTGGCGACCACGAAGTGAATGAAATTAAAGTACGAATGGCTGTAGGTGCCGAAACAATTGAACCAGCGACAGATGAAGAAATTATACGATTGTTTGGAGATATTCCAGCAGGATATGTAGGGCCTGTTGATTTACCAGAAGATGTTGAAATCATTGCAGATTTATACGTCGAAAATATGGTAAATAGTGTAACTGGAGCGAATGCTTTTGAAAAGCACTATATTAATGTCAATGTAGGAAGAGACTTCGAACCTGCACAATACGTGGATATTCGTATGGTTCAAGAAGGAGATCTTTCACCAGATGGAAATGGACAGTTAAAATTCTCAACAGGAATTGAAATAGGCCATATCTTCAAACTAGGTACACGATTTAGTGAAACAATGGATGCAACTGTACTTGATCAAAATGGACGACCAGTACCTGTTATTATGGGAAGTTACGGAATTGGAATTAGTCGTTTGCTTACAGCAATTACAGAACAAACAGCAGATGAAAAAGGGTTGAATTGGCCAGCAGCTATTTCTCCATTTGATGTTCACATTGTTCCAATAAATTATAATAATGAAGAACAACAAGCGTTAACTGATGAACTAATTGATCTTTTTAAAAAGGAAGGCCATGAAGTTTTAGTTGATGATCGAAATGAAAGACCAGGTGTCAAATTTACTGATGCGGAATTAATTGGTATTCCAATTCGTGTGACAGTTGGTAAGAAGGCAGCAGATGGTATTGTAGAATTAACCATTCGTCAAACGAATGAAATGGTTGAAACGAAAAAAGATGATATTATCGAAACGATTTCTATTCTAACGTCAAGCCAAGCAGAAGACTAATTTATCTATAAAAGGAGAAGGGGGCAGAATAACTGACTCCTTTTCTTTACTTAATTGATGAAAATACGTAAAGCAAGGAAGGGTAATAATGGACAAAGATTCTCGAGCGATGTTCCAAACATTACTTGAACAAATTCAGTTTAAACCAACGGATAAGGAATTAGAATTTCTTCAAGATGGAGAAATTAAATCCGTAAAAGTACAACGTTCTTTAAAACGTTGGGATTTTCATCTTATATTTGAACGAATTTTGCCATTTAATTTGTACAAAAAGTTTGAAGCGGCACTAAAAATTACTTTTTCAAAAATTGCCGATGTGGATTTAACCATCGAAACTAGAAACATGGATTTTAGTCAAGATTTATTAACGGATTATTGGCTACATGTTTGTCAAAAAAGTGGTGTAGATTCGCCGATATGTAACCAGTTATTTAGTGAGAGTTCTCCACAACTGAAAGAAAATAAATTATATTTTTATATTGAACATGAAATAACACTTTCTAAGTTCTCAGAGGACTTTTTTCCACCTATTATTGAACAATATAATAAAGTGGGTTTTTCAGATAAATTAAGAATAATTCCAGTAGTAGATGAGAAAGCGGCTGAACAAGTCACTAAAGCCATTCAAGAGAAAAATAACGAAGAGAATGCATTACTTACTAAACAGTTAACAGAACGTCATCAACAAAATGAAAGAAATAATGGAAATGGCGGTAACTTTCATGGTCCGATTAAAATAGGGCGTAGCATTTCACAAAATGCACCGATTCTACGTATGGAAGAAATACTAGATGAAGAGCGCAGTGTGGTTATTGAAGGTTACGTTTTTGATGTTGAAATTCGCAAATTGCGGTCGGAACGTGAATTATTAATCTTAAAAATGACGGACTATTCTTCTTCTTTAACAGTCAAAAAATTCTCAAATAATGAAGTCGATGAAGCCATGTTCGCTCAAATTAAAGAAGGCATGTGGCTTAAAGCTCAAGGAACCATTCAAGAAGATAATTTTACGCACGAACTAACGATGATGGCTCAAAGTATGCAAGAAGTATTTTATGAAGGTCGGAAAGATAAAGCACCAGAAGGCGAACGACGTGTAGAACTTCATGCACATACTAACATGAGTCAAATGGATGCGACTCTCAGTGCTAAGGATTTAGTTTATAAAGCAGCTGAATGGGGGCATGAAGCGGTTGCGATAACGGACCATGGGGGTGTATATTCCTATCCAGAAGCATATCGAGCAAGTAAGGATAAAGGTATTCAAGTCATTTACGGTCTTGAAGCAGATATCGTGAATGACGGTGTGCTGAATGCTTGGAACTTAAAAGATATAGATTTAAATGAAGCGACGTATGTCGTCTTTGACGTTGAGACAACTGGACTATCAGCTGTTTATGATTCGATTATTGAATTAGCGGGCGTAAAAATGTATAAAGGCAATGTCATCGAAGAATTTCAGGAGTTCATTGATCCTGGTGAAAACTTATCTGCTTTTACAACTCAATTAACCGGGATTACAAACGAGATGGTCAGAGGTTCAAAACCAGAAAAACAAGTGCTGGAAGAGTTTAAAGCATTCACAGAAGATACGATACTCGTTGCTCATAATGCAAAGTTTGATATGGGTTTTATTAATAAAGGTTATACAAAACATGACTTACCTGTTGCAAAAGAGCCTGTAATTGATACATTAGAGCTTGCACGGTTTTTATACCCACAATTTAAAACGTTTGGATTAAGTGCCTTAGCTAAAAGATTTGAAGTCACTTTAGAACAACATCACCGAGCTATTTATGATGCAGAAACTACGGGAAGATTATTAGCTATATTTTTAGAAGAGCTAGAAGAAACCCATGAGATAACGAACTTGTTGAATGTAAATGATAATGTGGGAGATGGTAATGGATACAAACAAGCTCGTCCAACCCATGCAACGCTTTTAGTTACTTCAGATATTGGTTTGAAAAATTTGTTTAAATTGGTTTCTAAAGGACTGACTGAATATTTCTACCGTACACCGCGAATACCCCATCGTGTCTTACAAGAGCACAAAGAAGGTATAATGGTAGGAAGTGGCTGTGCGGATGGTGAAGTCTTTACAACTATGCTTCAAACAGGCTATGAAGAAGCAAAAGAACTTGCTAGAAAGTATGACTTTTTGGAAATTATGCCTAAAGAGGCGTATTTACATTTGAAAGAACGAGAATTAATTAAACATGATGCTGATTTAGAAGAAGTATTAAGAAATATCGTTAAACTTGGTGAAGAATTGGATATACCAGTGGTTGCTACTGGAAATGTTCATTATTTAGAACCAGAAGATGCCATTTCAAGAAAAATAATTTTACAATCGCTGAATAAAAACAATACAGAAGATACACTTCATCCAAAAGTTCACTTTAGAACTACTGATGAAATGTTAGAAGCATTTGCTTTTTTAGGTGAAGATAAAGCCAAAGAAGTAGTTGTTACGAATACACAGTGGGTAAAGAATCAAATTGATCCAAATATTGCACCTATTCGTTCGGAGTTATATACCCCGAAAATGGAAGGGGCAGAAGAAGAAATACGCGAAATGACTTATGGAAAAGCACGAGAGCTTTATGGAGAAAGTCTACCTGAGGTTGTTGAAGCACGCATTGAACGGGAATTAGATAGTATTATTGGAAATGGGTTTGCCGTTATTTATTTAATTTCTCATAAATTAGTAGATAAAAGTAACGAAGAGGGTTATTTAGTTGGCTCTCGAGGATCTGTAGGATCGAGTTTAGTGGCGACACTGACTGGAATTACTGAGGTAAATCCTTTGATGCCACATTATAGATGCAGTTCTTGTCAATATAATGAATTTTTCGATGATGGTTCTGTAGGATCGGGCTTTGACTTACCACCAAAAGCTTGTCCAAATTGCGGTGAGAATTTAGTGGCGGATGGCCATGACATCCCATTTGAGACCTTCTTAGGATTTAAAGGAGATAAGGTTCCGGATATTGATTTGAACTTCTCAGGAGAGTACCAAGCAAAGGCTCACGACTATACGAAAGAACTATTTGGTACAGAATATGTTTACCGCGCAGGAACAATTGGAACAATTGCGGAACGTACAGCTTATGGTTACGTCAAAGGCTTTGAAGGTGATATGCAGTATAACTATCGTGGAGCGGAAGTTGATCGATTAGTAAAAGGGATTACAGGAGTTCGCCGAACAACTGGACAACACCCTGGTGGTATCATTGTTATTCCCGATGATATGGATGTCTTTGATTTCACACCCATCCAATTCCCAGCTAATGATCAAGAATCCGAGTGGTACACAACACACTTTGACTTCCATTCCATTGAAGATAACGTACTGAAATTGGATATTCTAGGACATGATGATCCGACGATGATTCGTATGTTACAGGATTTATCTGGAATCAATCCTGAAGAAATTCCTTTAAATGACCCAGATGTTATGTCCCTATTTAAAGGAACTGAAGTATTGGGTGTAACTCAAGAGCAAATTTATTCAAAAACAGGAACGTTAGGTGTTCCTGAGTTTGGAACCCCATTTGTTCGCGAAATGTTAGAGCAAACAAAACCAGAAACTTTTTCGGAACTGCTTCAAATTTCGGGCTTATCTCACGGAACAGATGTCTGGTTAGGAAATGCTCAAGAATTAATTAGAGAACACGATATTCCATTATCCGAAGTTATTGGAACTCGTGATGATATTATGGTTTATTTACAATATAGAGGAGTAGAAGATAGCCTAGCGTTCAATATTATGGAGCACGTTCGTAAAGGGCGTGGTATTCCAGAAGAATGGCAAGAAGAAATGCGTGCTAATAATGTTCCGGAATGGTATATTCAGTCATGTCTAAAGATTAAGTATATGTTCCCGAAAGCTCATGCAGCCGCGTATATAATTATGGCCTTACGTATTGCATATTTTAAAGTCCACTATCCGTTGTACTATTATGCTACTTTCTTTTCCGTTCGTGCAAAAGACTTTGATTTAACAGCCATGACCGGTGGGAAAGAAAGATTAAAAGCTAAAATTGAAGAAATATACAATAAAGGAATGGATGCTACGCCAAAAGAAAATACACTAGTTGTGGCGTTAGAAGTGGCAAATGAAATGCTAGAACGCGGATTTGATATTAAGATGGTTGATTTAAACAAATCAGATGCCATAAACTTTATTATTGAAGAAGATTCTCTTATTGCACCATTCCGAGCGGTTCCTTCTTTAGGGGCAAACGTGGCTCAGCAAATTGTCGCAGCTCGTGAAGAGTCTGATTTTTTATCGAAAGAGGATTTAGCTAAACGCGGGAAAGTAAGTAAGACAGTTATGGAATATTTAGAAACACACAATGTAGTGAATCATTTGCCTGACGAAAATCAATTGTCGTTATTTGATTTTTAATACGGGAGAAATTTTGTTGGAAATACTCTTGTGTTAAAAGCTTTAGAATTTTTTAAATAGAGTAAGTATCGACTAGGTACGAGAATAGGCAACATTCATTGCAATTTATTTTTATTCGTGTTAGTATTTAAAAGTAGTATTATTAAAGTTGATGAGGGAGTGAGCCAATTTTTTTGGCTCACTCTTTTTGCCGGAAAACTTAAATGAATTCAAAGAGGTGAGAAAATGAACAACATAGTTGAAATCGTAGCAGAGATTGCCAATCCAATTGCCGATGAAAAAGGATATCGCGTTGTTGATATTGAATATATCAAAGAAGGAAAAAACTGGTTTTTACGAATCTATATCGATAAGCCAGGTGGTGTAGATTTAAACGACTGTGCCGTATTTAATGAACTTATTAGCCAAAAATTGGATTCTATTGAACCCGATCCGATTCCATATGCTTATTATTTAGAGGTCTCTTCTCCAGGAGCAGAGCGCCCTTTAAAAACAGAAGATGATTTAGTTTCAGCAGTTGATCGATATATTCATGTTTCCCTTTTTGATCCTGTTAATAAACAAAATGTATTTGAGGGTTATTTAAAAGAATTAACAGATGACAAAATCGTAATGGAAGTTAAAGAAAAAACGAAAACTAAAGAAGTTGAAATTGAACGTAAGAACGTTTCGAAAGCACGTTTAGCGATTGAATTTTAATAATAGGAGCGAAAAATAATGAGTGATGCATTAATTGCTGCTTTTGAATTATTGCAGTCTGAAAAAGGTATTTCACCTGAAGTAATTCAGGAGGCGCTTGAATCCGCATTGGTTTCTGCATATAAGAAAGAATATGGAACCTCTCAAAACGTTGAAATTAAATTTGATACAAAAACAGGTAGAATTATAGTTTATCAAATTAAAGATGTAGTAGAAGAAGTAGAAAACGAATATACTGAAATTGCTTTATCTGAAGCAAAAGAAATTAATTTTGCCTATGAAGTTGGAGATAAAATTCGTTTTGAAGTAACACCTAAAAATTTCGGTCGCCTAGCTGCTTCAACTGCTAAACAAGTTATTACCCAAAGACTACGTGAAGCAGAACGTTCTGTGATTTATAAAGAATATATCCAATATGAAGATGACTTAATGACAGGAATAGTGGAACGCCAAGATGATAATTTTGTATTTATCAATTTAGGCAAAGTAGAAGCTGCGATGTCTACACGTAATCAAATTGAAGGCGAAGTCTACAAGGCACATGACCGTATTAAGGTTTATGTAAGTAACGTAGAAGATGCTACGAAAGGCCCGCAAGTCTTTGTGAGTCGAACACACCCTAACTTAATTAAACGATTATTTGAGCAAGAAGTTCCAGAAATTTATGATGGAGTAGTTGAGATTAAATCAATTGCTCGAGAAGCAGGAGATCGTTCAAAGTTAGCAGTTTACTCGCATGATGAAAATATCGATGCTGTCGGAACGTGTGTAGGGCCTAAAGGTACACGTGTTCAATCCATTGTAAATGAATTAAATGGAGAGAACATGGATATTGTTGAATGGGATGAAGATCCTGTGGAGTTTATAAAGAATGCACTAAACCCTGCAGATGTAGTCGAGGTCTATCTAGATGAAGAAAATCACGAGTGTATAGCTGTTGTTCCAGATATGCAATTGTCATTAGCTATCGGGCGCCGCGGACAAAATGTTCGTTTAGCTGCACGTCTTACAGGCTATAAAATTGATATTAAATCTGAAAATGATTTTAATCCAGAAGAACATGCAGCTCTTATCGCTAAAAGTGATATGAGAGAAGAAGGCTTACCACTTGTTGATGAAGAAGTTTCAAATCAGCCGATTTCAGATGATTCAGAAGAATTCTTCGATTCTTTAGAAGAAAAAACTCAAGAAGTTGATCCAGAATCTTCAGATGCTTTAGAAGATGATATGGATGGATTCTTCGAATATTTTGATGACCAAGATGATGAAGATACACCGTTAGAAACGGAAGCTCTAGAAACGGATGAAGACTCCGATCGAGATGCACTAGATATGCTAGATCAACTAGAAGAAAACTCGACGCATGCTATTGAAGCAGAATTGGATCTAGAAGCTGCAGAACTTGAAGAAATTGATAAAGAATTAAAAGAAAATGAAGAACTATAAAATATTATAATGGGTGCGAGGTGAGTGGACATGTCTAAGAGAAAAATCCCTTTACGCAAGTGTGTAGTTACTGGTGAAATGAAACCAAAAAAAGAAATGCTTCGTATTGTGAAATCTAAAGAAGATGAAGTTTCTTGGGACGACTCGGGTAAGAAAAATGGACGAGGCGCATATGTTTCACTAGATAGTCAAGTTGTTGAAGAAGCGAAGGAAAAAGATATTTTAAGTACAGTACTTAAAACAAAAGTTTCAGATTCATTTTACGATGACTTGCTTGAACATGTTAACTATCGTATAGCCAGAATGGAAATAATGAAGCAAAATGAACAATAAAAGGAAAGCATTAAACCTATTAGGGCTCGCTTTAAGAGCTAGGCAGCTAGAGAGTGGAACACCAACTGTTCTAGCAAGTGTTCGAAATAATAGTGCGAAGTTAGTAATTATCGCTGAAGATGCAAGTCCAAATACGAAAAAGCAATTTTTAGATAAATGTGATTATTATAAAGTACCTTCTTATATACTTTTTACCAAGGAAGAGCTCTCACAAGCCCTTGGAAAAGAAAGGACGGTATGTGCATTCACAGATAACGGATTTGCACAATCCTTTAAAAAATTGCTTTAAGAGAAGAGAAAGGTGATTGTATGAGCAAAAAACGTGTCTATGAATTTGCTAAAGAATTAAACGTTGAAAGTAAAACAATCCTGAATAAAGCAGAAACTTTAGGAATTGAATTAGGAAATCATATGTCGTCGATGTCAGATGATGAGATGAACCGAATTAGACAAAGCTTACAAGATTCTAAAACGAATAAAGCATCGAATGAAAAGAAGGTAAATACAACGAAAAAAGAACAGAACACATCCAAAAAGCAACAACCAAACAAAAAGCAAGGCAATAAGAAGCAAGGCAATACAAACCAACAAAAAGGCCAAAAAAACCAAGCTTCTAATAAGCCTAAAGTAGCTAAACGTACAACGAACGAACAAGAACGTGCGGAACAAATTCAAAGTAAAAAAGGAAATAGATACCAATCGAGACGTCACCGTGGAACTCGTGGTGGTCCCGCAGGTGGAAAAAAACGTCGTGGACGTAATAGAAATCAAAATCAACAACAAAGAGCTGTTATCAAAGAGTTACCTGAAAGTGTAGAATACACAGAAGGAATGACATTAGCTGAACTTTCAATTAAATTGCATCGTGAACCAGCTGAATTAGTTAAAAAACTATTTATGGATGGTGTAATGGTCACACAAAATGATTCATTAAGTAAAGATGTGATTGAAGTGTTGTTGCTTGATTATGGTGTAGAGCCAATTGAAAAAGAAGTCGTCGACATTTCGGACTTGGATATTTACTTTGACCAAGAAGTTGACGAAGACAACTTAGTAACTCGTCCGCCGACAGTTACGATTATGGGGCACGTTGACCACGGTAAAACAACTTTATTAGATACTTTACGTGATGCAAGTGTAACTCAAGGAGAAGCCGGTGGTATCACTCAACATATTGGTGCTTATCAATTAGATGTTGACGGAGATATTATTACTTTCCTAGATACACCAGGACATGCGGCTTTTACAACAATGCGTGCACGTGGTGCGGATGTAACAGATATCGCAATCATCGTAGTGGCGGCGGATGATGGCGTTATGCCACAAACAGTTGAAGCTATTAACCATGCGAAAGCAGCTGGAGTGCCAATCATTGTTGCGGTTAACAAGGTTGATAAACCAACGGCTGATCCAGACCGTGTAAAACAAGAACTATTAGAATACGAACTTGTTCCTGAAGAGTGGGGCGGAGAGACAATTTTTGTTGAGATTTCTGCACTTTTCAATCAAAACATTGATGAATTATTAGAAATGATTCTTTTACTGGCTGAAGTTGAAGAATTCACTGCTGATCCAACAGGTTTAGCTGTTGGTAGTGTACTAGAAGCTCGTTTAGATAAATCTAAAGGGCCAATTGCGACACTATTAGTACAAAATGGTACTCTAAATAAAGGTGATGCCATTGTTGTAGGAACGACTTATGGTCGAATTCGTACAATGGTAGATGATAAAGGTATGAGTATGGAGAAAGCAGGCCCTACAACTCCTGTTGAGATTACCGGATTGAATAGTACACCAAATGCTGGTGACCAGTTCGTAGTCTTTGAAGATGAAAAAACAGCAAGACAAGTTGCTGAAACTCGTGCCAATGAAGCAGTAGCAGAACAACGTCAATCAGTAAACAAAGTAACATTAGATAACTTATTTGAAAGTCTTGAAGAAGGCGAATTAAAAGAAGTAAATGTTATTGTTAAAGGTGACGTACAAGGTTCTGTTGAAGCTTTAGTTGGAAGTCTACAGAAAATTGAAGTTGACGGTGTGAAAGTTAAAGTTGTTCATACAGGAGTAGGAGCAATTAATGAAACGGATGTTACTTTAGCCAATGCAAGTCAAGGTATCTTGATTGGATTCAACGTACGTCCAACACCTCAAGCTACAGAAGTAGCGAAAACAGAAGAAGTAGATATTCGAACTTATCGTGTAATTTACGATGCGATTGAAGAAATTGAAGCTGCAATGAAAGGTATGCTGGATCCTGAGTACGAAGAACAAGTTACAGGTCAAGCAATCATTCGTGAAACTTTTAATGTTTCTAAAATTGGAACAATTGCAGGAGCAATTGTTACGGATGGTGTCATCAAACGAAGCAGTCAAGTTCGCTTAATCCGTAACGGTATCGTTATCCATGAAGGTGAATTTGGTAGTTTACGTCGTTTTGATGATGATGTACGAGAAGTAGCGAATGGTTTCGAATGTGGATTTACGATTGAAAAGTACAATGACCTCAAAGAAGACGACGTCGTTGAAGCTTTTGAAATGGTCGAAATCGAAAGATAATACAACTCATAAAGTGTAGGTGAAAAACATGGCAAATTTTCGTGTAGGTCGAGTAAAACAAGCGATTCTTAGAGAAGTAAATGATATTTTACGAACAGAAGTACGAGATCCTCGTGTGGAAGGCATTACGATTACAGATGTTGAATTAACAGGGGATTTACAACAAGCTAAAATATTTTACAGCACGTTAAATAACGATGAAGAAGCTAAGTCTGAAACGCAAATTGGTTTAGAACGAGCGACTGGTTTGGTTCGAAAAGAACTAGGTAGTAGACTAACGACATACCACACACCAGAAATTGAGTTTAGACGAGATGAATCTGTGGAATATGGGAATCGAATTGATGAGTTACTGAATCAAATTCAAGCAGAAGACGAATAAAATATAATCTAGTTAAGCGCGCTAACAAGGATAAAAACTTGGTAGTGCGTTTTTTATTTAGAAAATATACGAATAGAGTATA
>DAIOTF010000007.1:13506-47203 GCA_036752165.1 Atopostipes sp. | reverse complement strand
AACACAATGTCGTTCATTTTATTATCTACCTGAACCTAATCAATTTAAGAATTCGGATTTAAATGAGTTGAAATGGGATGGAAAGCTGTCTACCCAGCAAGCCGAAGCATCGGAAACAATTATACAAACCATTCAGAAAAAAGAAACACGTTTATTATGGGCAGTTGCAGGAGCGGGAAAAACGGAGATGTTGTTTAAGGGAATTGAATATGCATTGAAAAATCAACAAAGAGTATGCCTAGCAAGTCCAAGAATAGATGTGTGCTTGGAATTGGCACCGCGTCTTCAAAAAGCATTTCCAAAAACACCAATGGTTACTCTGTATGGTGGGATGGAAAAACCTTACACTTATACGCAGCTAGTGATTGCTACAACACATCAACTCTATCGATTCCGTGAAGCTTTTGATGTCATTATTATTGACGAAGTTGATGCGTTCCCATTTCATCTAGATGATTCACTTCAATTTGCGGCTGAAAAGGCAAGAAAAGAGGAAGCAGCGACGATTTATTTATCGGCTACACCTAGCCAAGCCATGCAAAAAAAGGTGGCAAAAAAGCAATTAAAAGCAACAATTCTACCTGCCCGTTATCATAAATATGCCTTACCTGTACCAAAAGCTAAAATGTGTAGAGATTGGCGGTCTCAATTACTGACTCATCCCGAACGAACGATTTTTGGCAAAGATTTCCAGAAAAAAGTGGAGAAAAAACAAAAGTGTTTAGTGTTTGCACCGAATATTGAGTGGATGATCCATTTTGAAAAGGTACTCAGGAAATTATACCCAAGCCTCCTGTTTGAACTAGTACATGCTAAAGACCCAAACCGAAAAGAGAAAATTATGGAGATACGTGAGAATAAGCTTCAATGCCTTTTAACCACAACCATTCTTGAGAGAGGAGTCACTTTTCCAAATATTGATGTGATGGTTATTGGAGCTGAGGACCGCATTTTTACAGAATCGGCTTTAGTTCAAATTGCGGGAAGAGCAGGGCGCTCTCCAAAATTTCCGACCGGAGAGGTTACTTTTTATCACGATGGTCAGTCTCAAGCCATGAAAAAAGCCATTAAGCAAATAAAGCAGATGAATCATTTAGCAAAGAAAAGAGGTTTACTTAAATGAAAAATTGTGTATTTTGTGGAGTGAGTATTCAAAGACATCTGTCCATTGGATTTATTTTTTCATTGAGAAGGGTAGAAGATTCGCATATTTGCGAAGAATGTATGCAAAAATTTGAACGGTTGTCAGAACAATCGACTTGTCCAGGATGTAGTCGAAAACAAATAAAGAAGACGATGTGTGAGGATTGTCGAAAATGGATGAATGCTTATAAAAAAATTCCACCGAATCATAGAGCTTTATATAGCTACAATGAAATAGCGCGTGAATATATGTCGCGTTTTAAATTTCATGGCGATGTGATTTTAGGGAAAGTGTTCAAAGATATACTCGCCCAAGAGATGAAACAATGGAGTAAAACGCATACCATTGTCCCGATTCCTTTAAGCCCACAAGCAAGAAAAACAAGAGGATTTAATCAAGTAGAAATATTACTCAGAGAGGCAAACATCCCTTTTCAAAATTGTCTCACAAATACTAGGAGTAGCGAAAAACAATCGAGTAAAACGCGAATTGAAAGATTACAAGCTAAACAACCTTTTGAGTTATTGGAAAAAGGAATTCATTTAAACAAAAAACCTATTTTAATTGTTGACGATGTTTATACAACAGGGCGTACAATTTACCACGCGAGAGAAATGTTAGAAACGATTGGAAATACAACGTCTTTTTCTTTATTTCGGTAAACAGTTTTATAAGCTTAAGTTATCAATCTTCCAAAAAAGAAATAGGCAGGATTGTTTCGTTTAGTTGTTAAAAAAAACGCTATCAGGTATAATTAAATTAATAGAAGAATATAGTTTTACAGAACGTATCGTTCAATCTATATTCTGTTATTTACGTTAATTTAACGTATTTATTGTATATAAAATGGATGGAAGGGTGAAGTAGTATGTTGAATTATAATGTACGTGGAGAGAATATTGAGGTTACTCCAGCAATTCGTGACTATGTAGAATCAAAGGTAGGGAAGATTGAAAAATATTTTGATGAGGTGCCAGAAGCAAATGCACACGTCAATTTAAAAGTTTATTCTGACCGCCAAGGAAAAGCTGAGGTAACGATTCCTTTACCAAACATTGTATTAAGAGCAGAAGAAACATCACCGGATTTATATGGAAGTATTGATTTAGTATCTGATAAACTAGAGCGTCAGATACGTAAATATAAAACAAAAGTGAATAGAAAATTCCGTCGTCAAACTGCGGAATTACCAGATGCCATTTCACCAGATCTAGTCGAAGAAACATCGAATTTAGATAGTGAATTAAATGGTGAAGCGGATGAGGGATCAGATATCCGCATTGTACGTACGAAAAGATTTGACCTTAAACCTATGAATGCTGAAGAAGCAGTACTTCAAATGGATATGTTAGGACACAGCTTCTTCGTATACTTAGATGGGGAAACAGAGAGTACGAATATTGTTTATAAACGTGATGATGGTGACTACGGGTTAATTGAAACAGACGAAATTTAAGTCAATCCATTAAATAAAGAAAAGCAGCGAGAAATCGCTGCTTTTCTTTTTGATTACATAGAGAAATTTTCTATTTGTTCGCTCAAAATGCGACTTACCATCTCAAATAAATAGTAGAAAATTAGATTAAATTCCCACGGCTTAATTAAGCGTATGACTTCAAGTTTTTTCCTAAATTCTAATTGTATTTTCGTATGATTCTTGCTACTATAATTAATAGTCTTACAAAAATGGCGAAATTATGCTCAATGTACAGTAATTGAGCAATGAAAATCAACAATAAATAATTTAAACAGCTTAAACAGTTAAAATGACATCTATTTTAGAGGAGATTGAAGAAATGGTCCAATTTGTAAAAAGCCTATTCGATACAGACCGAAAATCATTAAAGCGATACGGAGAATTAGCCGATCAGATTGAAACAATGGCTGATGAGTATAGGGCTTTATCGGATGAAGCTCTTAAAGCAAAAACACCTGAGTTAAAACATCGCTTAGCAAACGGTGAAACATTAGATGATATATTACCAGATGCATTTGCAACCGTTCGCGAAGCGGCAAAGCGAGTACTGGGTTTATACCCATTCCCTGTACAGTTAATGGGTGGTATGGCACTTCACGAAGGTAATATTGCTGAAATGAAAACCGGTGAAGGTAAAACATTAACAGCCACTATGCCGGTATATTTAAATGCTTTGAGTGGTAAAGGTGTACACGTTGTTACGGTAAACGAATACTTAGCTTCTCGTGATGCGGTTGAAATGGGAGAATTATATGAGTGGTTAGGCTTAACAGTAGGCTTAAATACCAACGATAAATCTTCCACAGAAAAACGCGAAGCCTATGCAGCAGATATCACGTATACAACAAACAACGAACTAGGGTTTGACTACTTACGTGATAACATGGTTGTTTATAAGGAAGATATGGTTTTACGTCCTTTATCTTTTGCTGTCCTTGACGAGGTTGACTCGATTCTAATTGATGAGGCAAGAACGCCATTAATTATTTCGGGACAAGCGAACCGTTCCACTTCTTTCTACTCACGTTGTGACTTCTTTGTTAAGGGATTAAAAGAAAACGAAGATTATACAATCGATGTTCAATCAAAAACCATTAGTTTTACAGAACAAGGAATTGACAAGGCGGAACAAGCTTTCCGTACACCGAACTTGTATGATGTAAATAACCAAGAATTGGTTCACCATTTAGATCAATCACTTCGTGCGAATTATATTATGATCAGAGATTATGATTACGTAGTGGATGAAGACCAAGTGAAAATTGTTGACCAATTTACAGGTCGTATTATGGAAGGACGCCGTTATTCAGATGGACTGCATCAAGCAATTGAAGCGAAAGAAGGCGTAGAAGTTCAAAAAGAAACAAAAACAATGGCGACAATTACCTTCCAAAACTTCTTCCGTATGTATGAAAAGCTAGCGGGTATGACGGGTACAGCGAAAACTGAAGAAGAAGAATTCACTGAAATTTACAATATGAATGTTATCGCGATTCCAACAAACCGTCCGTTAATTCGAGACGACCGAGATGATGTGATCTATCCAACACTAGAAAGTAAATTTAAAGCGGTTGTAGACGATATTAAAGAGCGTCATGAAAATGGGCAACCTGTTTTAGTCGGTACCGTGGCTGTTGAAACTTCTGAATATATTAGTCAATTACTCGATCGAGTAGGAGTTCCGCATGAAGTCTTAAATGCGAAAAACCATTTCCGTGAAGCAGAAATTATTATTAATGCGGGTCAGCCAGGTGCAGTCACGATTGCGACAAACATGGCTGGGCGTGGTACGGATATTAAATTAGGCCCAGGCGTAGTTGAAAATGGCGGACTTGCGGTTATTGGTACTGAACGTCACGAATCCCGTCGTATTGATAACCAGTTACGAGGTCGTTCAGGCCGTCAAGGAGATCCAGGTGTTTCACAATTCTATCTTTCTTTAGAAGATGACTTAATGAAACGTGCAGGATCAGATGCGATTCAAAACGTTTTAGAGCGTCTAAAAATTGAAGGAGACGATGCGGTTATTCAAAGTCGTATGATTTCCCGTCAAATAGAATCTGCACAAGAGCGGATTGAAGGAAATAACTACGATACGCGTCGTAATGTTTTACGTTATGATGATGTGATGCGTGAACAACGTGAAGTTATTTATGCCCAACGTCAAGAAGTCATCTTACAAGATAAATCATTAAACTATGTGTCGATTCCTATGATTCAACGAACAGTGGATCGTTATGTCGATATGTATACACAAGCTGAGGATTCGAAGGATTGGAATTTAGAATACCTTGTAGAATTTGCGCATACTGTTTTATTACGTGATGCAAACGAACTTACTATTTCAGATGTAGAAGGTAAGTCTGCACAAGAAATTCGCGAATTACTCCACGGTATTGCTGAAAGAAATTACAAAGAACAAAAAGAAGCTATTGAGAATGATGAATTATTCTTAGAGTTTGAAAAAGTAGTTATTTTAAGAGTGGTTGACCAGCAATGGACAGACCATATTGATGAAATGGATCAATTGCGTCAAGGAATTGGTTTACGTTCTTATGGACAAGCCGATCCACTTGTTGAGTACCAACAAGAAGGTGTGCGCTTATTTGAAGAAATGATTGCAGATATCGAGTATGAAATTACTCGTTTACTCATGAAATCTCAAATTCGCCAAAACATGGAACGCGAACAAGCTAAACCAACGACGGATAAACCTAAAAAAGTAACAAGAAGAAATAGTAAAGATTCTAAATAAGTAAATGCCAAGAACCCCTCATGTATTTTACACTAGGGGTTCTTTTGTTCAAAAAGTCGAGGAGGCTATAAGATGGAATTAAGTGAAATTAGAAAAGAATTACAAACTGTCGAAGAAAAAATCAATGCATTTAGGAGGTCTCTTTGACTTAGAAAAAATGCAAGTCGATATTCAAGAGTATGAAGAAACAATGGCGATGCCTGATTTTTGGGATGATCAAGATAAAGCTCAAAATATCATAAGTGAATTAAATGATTTAAAAAATAAATATGATTCTTTTAATGCCTTAGTAGAAGGTCATGAAGAGTACGAACTGATGCTTGAAATGGTGGAAGAAACCGGTGATGAAGATCTAATCACTGAATTAAATACCGGTATACAAGAATTACACCAACAAACAGAAGATTATGAGTTAATGATGTTGCTCAATGGTCCATATGATCGAAACAATGCCATTTTAGAGCTTCATCCAGGCGCTGGCGGTACAGAATCCCAAGATTTTGGTGAAATGCTTTACCGAATGTACCGCAGATATATTGAGCAAAAAGGCTTTTCTTTTGAAATTATTGATTACCAAGCAGGAGATGAAGCGGGGATTAAAAGTGTGACTCTTTTAGTTAAAGGAGAGTATGCATACGGCTTTTTAAAAGCAGAAAAAGGTGTGCATCGACTCGTACGTATTTCACCCTTTGATTCAAGTGGACGTAGACATACGTCATTTGTTTCGTGTGAAGTGTCTCCAGAGGTGACGAGCGACATTGAAATTGATATTCAACCAGAAGATATTCGTGTGGACGTCTACCGAGCAAGTGGAGCGGGAGGACAACACGTAAACAAAACCGAATCAGCGGTTCGTTTAACGCATATTGAAACAGGTATTGTTGCCACGAGTCAAGCTGGTCGCTCTCAATTAGCAAACCGTGAAACGGCTATGCAGTTACTAAAATCTAAATTATTCCAGAAACAATTAGAAGAAAAAGAAGCGGAATTAGCTAAACTTCGTGGAGAGCAGAAAGAAATTGGCTGGGGCTCTCAAATTCGTTCTTATGTTTTCCATCCATACTCAATGGTTAAAGATCACCGGACCGATGCAGAAACGGGTAATACGGATGGGGTAATGGATGGCGATTTGGATCAATTTATTGAACCTTACTTACGAATGACGATGGACGTAAATGAATAAATGATGCAAGTCATTTGCTTAAAAAATAGACCTTTTCAAGTAGATAATCTCTTGAAAAGGTCTTTTTTATTTAATAATACATAAATGCTGTAATTTGTTGAAATATAAAAAGGTTGATTTCATCATGTTTCTATTGGATAGTTATAAGGTTTTGTATTGTTTGAAATATAATGTTGTATTTGAAATATAATTGTAATCTAATTTAAATAGTTATCGCCCGTAGCGGTGGTATACTGTTTTCAGTGACCCGCAGTAGGTCGCTTTTGTTATGTACAAAAAATCTACCGAAATCAGGTATTAAGGTATAAGGTGTTAAAATATGATTGAAATGAAAAAGGTAAGTAAAGTTTATGATAACGGCGTTACTGCAATTCATGACTTATCTGTTCGAATTGAACAAGGTGAGTTCGTTTATGTAGTAGGACCGAGTGGTGCAGGGAAATCGACTTTCATGCGTTTAATTTATCGTGGCGTTTTACCTACTGAAGGCAAAGTAAATGTAGGAGATTATGATGTTGTTAATTTAAAGAAAAAAGACATCCCTCTACTTAGACGTCAAGTCGGCGTTGTATTCCAAGATTTTAAATTATTGCCAACTTTAACTGTTTACGAAAATATTGCTTATGCAATGGAAGTACTAGAAAAAAGCCCGCGTCAAATTGACACACGAGTTAAAGAAGTATTAAAACTTGTAAAACTAGAACAAAAATCAGAAATGTTACCAAATGAATTATCTGGTGGAGAGCAACAACGTGTAGCGATTGCGAGAGCAATAGCAAACATGCCAAGAGTCCTAATAGCGGATGAGCCAACTGGTAACCTTGACCCAGAAACTTCAAAAGAAATTATGGAGATTCTAGAACAAATCAATTCACAAGGAACAACTATTATTATGGCCACTCATAATAGTGAAATTGTCAACGAAAGATTACATCGAGTAATTGTGATCGAAAATGGACAAATTACACGTGACGATGCTAAAGGAGGCTACTCATTTGAAGCTTAGAACAATTTGGCGTCATATTAAAGAAGGTATTCGTAGTATTCGAAGAAATGGCTGGATGAGTTTTGCAGCGATTAGTGCGGTCTCCATTACATTATTACTTGTCGGTTCTTTAATCGCCGGAGTATCTAATATTAATAGTTTGGCTTCTGATATCGAAAATGATGTGAGTGTGCGAGTCTACATTGACTTAGCAGCTACAGAAGAAGATAGAGATTCACTAGAAGAAGAGTTAAATCAAGTCGAACATGTTGAGGAAGTAACCTTCTCAAGTCGACAAGAGGAATTAGATAACGTAGTTGGAAGCTATGGAGACGACTTTGAATTATTCGAAGGAGACGAAAATCCATTACATGATGTTTTCGTTGTAGATACGTCCTCTCCGGAATATACCGCATCAGTTGCTGAAACTGTAGAGTCAATGGACTATGTATCTGAAGTGAACTACGGTGGAGCTGAAGCGGATCGACTATTTAAAATGACTTCAACTATACGAAACGTTGGTTTGATTATTATTGTCGCTTTAATTTTCACAGCTGTATTCCTTATTTCAAATACAATCCGTATTACAATCTTCTCACGTAGTACCGAAATTGAAATTATGAAACTTGTTGGAGCCACAAACTGGTTTATCCGTTGGCCATTTTTAATTGAAGGAGCTTTAATTGGACTAATCGGATCAATTATTCCATCTGTGGTTTTATGGTTTTTGTATCAAAACATATTTGGTACAGTATCCAACTTCTTATCGGGAACATACTTCTCATTATTATCACCAAATCCATTTATGATTCAGTTGATTTTACTCATAACTGCAATCGGCGTATTGATTGGTGGAATTGGTTCAGCATTCTCAATTAGAAGATTCTTAGACGCATAAAACAAAAAAACAAAAACGAAAATACAAAATAAAATTCTATTTATAATTTGGAGGAACTTAGACAAATGACTAGAAAAAACTTATTAACCCTCGCGCTTGCTGGAACTTTAGGAATGACTGCTTTATTTGCACCTGTCTCGTCTGCACAAGCAGCACCATCTACAGTAGGTGGATATGATTCACTTATTTCAGAATTACAAGCGGAGCAAGAGAAAGCTTCTGAGAAATTAGAAAATCTTAAAGTAGATATTGCAGAAAATGAAGCAGAAGCTACTCAATTAGTGGCAGAAATCCAAGAAACTCAAGCAACTTTAGAAACACTTCAAGAAGAAATAGAAGCTTTAAAAGTTGTTATCGAAAGACGTGAAGAGCAGTTAAATGAACAAGCACGAGGCTTACAAGTTATGGGCGAGACAAACAACTTGATTCATTTCGTTTTAAAAGCTGAATCGTTAAACGATGTTGTTGGACGTGTGGATGTAGTATCTACTATTATTACTTCTAACAAACAACAAGTCGCTCTACAAGAAGCGGATAAAGCTAAAGTTGAAGAAAAAGAAGCTGAAACTGTTGCAAAACAAGAAGAACAACAATTACTTGCAAGTAAATTAGAATCTAAAAAAGCTGAATTAGAAGAAAAACAAGCAGAACAAGAAAGTTTAGTTGCAAGCATTGCTGCTGAAAAAGCAGTCGCTCAAGCAGAGCGTAATGAATTAGTTGAAAGAGCTAAAGCTGCAGAAGCTCGTCGTCAAGAATTAGCCGCTGTTCGTGTGGCTTCTTCTCAAACAACAGCTACGCCATCAACTCAATCGGCTTCTTCAAGTTCAAATTCAAGTTCAGATTCAGCTAAGGCTACTCAAGCTGTAACGCCAAGTACATCTAAACCAGCAGAAGCACCTGCGCCAGCACCTGCACCGGCTGCAAATAACGGTTCGTTACTAGGAATTGCACATAGTTTATCTGGTATTCGTTACCAATATGGAGGAACGACTTTATCTGGATTTGACTGTTCAGGATTTACATCTTATGTATTCCGTCAAGCAGGTCGCTCAATTCCACGTACAGCAGCTGGTCAATATTCAGCTACATCACGTGTATCTAGAGCTCAAGCTCAACCAGGAGACTTAGTGTTCTTTAACCAAGGCGGTGGAATTGATCACGTAGGTATTTACCTTGGTGGTGGCAGTTTCATTGGTGCACAATCATCAACAGGTGTTGCTGTTGCATCTCTTAATTCAGGATACTGGGCGAACTACGTAGTAGGATTCGGACGTTAATCGAGTCAATAGTTTTTAAATTATAGATTGAATTTTGTACCTCCAAGTATGTTTGAATACTTGGAGGTTTTTTATTTAGAAAAATTCGGAAGCTAATGTAAATCACGAATTCCTTGAAATTAGATCGAAAGTCTTTTGTGTATAAAGTGAAGACAAATAATGTCGAAATAAACAATTGTAAGTTGAAATTGTGAAATGAAATAGGTAAACTAAAAGCAATTATTAAAGATGAATAAATAAATGATGAAAGAAAAGTAGGGATAACATGTCAATTACAAACGTCGTAAGATCCATTGTTTTTTTCTTTGTACAACCTGTATTTATTATCGGGTTGTTATATGCCATTTATAATCACCGTAAGCGTGTGAATTATACACGCCAGACCTTTCGAATGAATTTTAATAGACGTAATTTTGAGTTACAAGAGTATTTAACAAAAGGTATCTTACCGGGACTTATCGTTTCAGCTCTAGCTCTTGGTATTGGAATTCCTTTAACAATAGAGTGGTATTTTGTGTATCAAATCATTACGATATTCATACTGTTAATAGGAGGCTCACGCTTTATCCAACCTGTTTTTACTTTTTCATTGAGTGCACTAGTTTTATATGGTCTCAATGAATTCAATATTTCATCGCCAATGGAATGGATACAAGCAGTTTTGCCAGGCGATTACATCCATGTGTCAAACACATTTAATGATTCACCAGAATTATTTATGAACCTTGTATTGATTGCTGTACTGGTGTTATTTATTTCAACTTTCTTCATGAACAAAGAGAAGGAAGAAAAGTTATACCCAGTCATTCGGCCATCAAAAAGAGGAAAAAATATCGCACTCTATTTAAGTAATAGTCTATGGGCAGTGCCTCTGATTGTGCTTGTACCAGGAGAAATGATTGAATCGACAATTTCGTGGTGGCCTTTACTTTCTATTAATGGAAATGAGTATGCGCTTCTTTTTCTCCCTCTGCTTGTAGGGTTCCACTACACATTGTCTAGCCAATCTTTAAAAGATGCGACGATGCGGTTGCAAAAAGAGTTTCGTTATTTAGCCCTGGTTGGTTTACTTCTTTTTGGGGTTTCTTACTTCGTTCCATTATTTAGTCGGATAGCTGTCGTTCTTCTTATAATCGGTGGTTTATTTGTACTGATTCGTCATCGACGTCGGGAAAATATGTGGACATTCCGCTATGGACCTGCGGATGAGGGGTTGAGAGTAATCGCTGTTCGAGAAGATTCACCAGCAGAACGCTTAAATCTTTCGATTGGCGATATTCTTTTAGAAGTGAATGATTATCCTCTAACAGACACTGAGGAGTACAATCAAATATTAGCGTATAATCGATCATATATTAAAGTGCGTGTTCGTCGAAATGATGGAGAAATTGTTTATGCTGAAACGCCCCTTTACGATGATGATTACAATAATTTAGGGTTATTGCTTTTAGAAAAATAAAGGGTTTCATTTTCGAAGAAGAGCCATGGTTCAATAGGAAAGGGATGTTAAATTGAAGAAGGTATTGATTATTGAAGACGAACAGTCCATTTTAAAGCTTTTGAGTTATAATTTAGAACAAGAAGGCTATGCAGTTGAGACAGCCACGGATGGACAAGTAGGACTGCAAATGGGTTTGGAAAATAAGTATGATATGATTTTACTTGATTTAATGTTACCGAATATGGACGGAATGGAAATTTGTCGAGAATTGAGACAAAATAGAAATGAGGTTCCCATTATTATGCTTACGGCGAAAGATTCTGAAATTGATAAAATTTTAGGCCTGGAAATCGGAGCGGATGACTATATCACTAAGCCTTTTAGTCCTCGAGAAGTCTTGGCTCGTATGAAAGCTATTTTTCGACGTTCAAGACAACAAACATCAACCAAAGAAGCTAATGCAGGTAATGATGAAGAGACAATTATCATTGGTGACATTGAAATATATCCTGAAATTTATGAAGTCAATGTTCGAGGAGAGCAAATTGATTTAACACCTAAAGAGTTTGAATTGTTGCTTTATTTAGCTCGCCGTGAAAATCGAATTTTGAGTCGGGAACAATTATTGAATGCGATTTGGGATTACGATTTTGCTGGTGAGACCCGTATTGTGGATGTTCATATTAGTCATTTGAGAGAAAAAATCGAAGAAAACACGAAAAAACCGGAGTATATTATCACTGCTCGTGGCTTCGGTTACAAACTAGAGGCACCAAAATGAAAAAGATAAAAAATAGGTTATATAGCATCTATATAATTATAGTAGCAGTTTTTATTCTGCTACTATATTTTTTACTCACAAATGTTTTAGAGAATCGAATTATTGAAAAACAAACGGAGACGCTTGAAGAAGAATTGACGGCTTTGGTTCAGTATATTGATGATTTCAATTCGGAAGAGTTAGCAGATCAAGAAGAAATTTTACAAGCTATAAAAAATGTTGCGCCAGTTATTCATGAACAAATAACGTATTTAGATTTAGAAGGAATACCTTTATTTGATTCAAAAATCCCTATTTCTGAGCTTGAAAATCAATCCAGTCGTAGTGAAATTCAACAAGTGCTGATTGGTTTTGATAGAGGGACTTCCTATGGAAAAAATAGTACAAATAGTGAAGAATATGCAGTTGCTCAAATGATTTTTGATCAAAATGAACAGCCCGCGGGTATTTTAAGATTGTCGAATGATAGCCAACAGATCAAAAATAATATCCAAAAACTCCTTCGAGCTCTTTTAGTTATCACCTTATTTGCGACACTGATTTTATTTCTTATAACGAATCATTGGATGAGTCGAATAGATGTTGCATTGAATAATATGAAAACGGTGATGACTAGATTAGGCAAAGCGGATTATGAAGCGAAATATACGACACAATCATTTGATGAGTTTGATGAATTAGGTGCTTCAATGAATGCTTTAACGATTAGTTTAAAAGAACAGCACCAACATCTAGAAGCGAGTGAAGAAAGAATATTTGGTTTAATGAATCATTTGATTATAGGTGTCATGTTACTCGATGAAGGGCGTCATATCCGAATGGTTAATCCGACCATGAATGAGCTACTTGGTGAAAATATTTACGGGAAGATTTCCAATCTTTATACGGATTATATTCGAAGTGCCGAGCTCATTGAATTGATTGAAGAAGCTTATACAACTCAAGAAACAGTAAATGCGGAAATACGTTTGTATTTCCCTGAAGAAAAAACATTCGATGCAAATGTGGTAAGTGTACAAGGAAGTTCAGAAGATGAAACAGATTATATTGTATTGCTTTATGATATTACTGAAATTCGACGATTAGAGAAAATTCGCACAGACTTCG
Organism: Atopostipes sp.; assembly: GCA_036752165.1. Taxonomy (GTDB): domain Bacteria; phylum Bacillota; class Bacilli; order Lactobacillales; family Carnobacteriaceae_A; genus Atopostipes. The sequence goes on along the minus strand of DAIOTF010000007.1, from coordinate 34,155 downwards.
CAACGAATGTCTCCCACGAATTAAGAACGCCAATTACGGCATTAAAAGGTTTTAGTGAAACATTGCTTGATGGGGCGATGTATGATGAAGAAGTTTTGACAGAATTTTTAGAAATAATGCTGAAAGAATCCACTCGGTTAGATGCAATGGTTCAAGATATTTTACAACTTTCTCGTTTGGAACGAAGTTCAAAGCCTTTATTAATTCAAGAGATTTCTATTCACGAAGTGGTGCAAGAAGTTTATTTGATTCTGCAACAAAAAATTGAATTAAATCAAATCACGTTTTATTTTGAAGAAGATGAATCGATTGTGATTCAGACAAATCGGGATCAATTAAAACAGGTCTTGATGAATCTAATCGCTAATGCTATTACTTATACCCCAAAAAATGGTACAGTAATTGTAGATATTGACAGAGTGGGGGATGAAATTCAAATCCAAGTCATAGACAATGGGATTGGGATACCTGAAGAAAGCCAACTACGTATTTTTGAACGATTCTATCGTGTAGATAAAGCAAGAACTCGAAATTCAGGTGGAACGGGACTTGGTTTATCGATTGTCAAATGGCTAGTAGACAGTATGAATGGAAGAATTGAGTTGGACAGTGAAGTCGGGGTTGGAACAATGTTTATTTTATGGTTACCGATGCGAACCGAGGAAGAAAAGTAGCTTTTTTACAACTTTACACAAAGTTTACATGAAATACATACGATGTAAACAATCAAAATGTAAGATGTATTGGAAGCAAAAAAGCAATATAATTTTAAATAAAGAGGAGATTTATAATTATGACTTTTACAAAATCAGCAAAATGGATTTCTACATTGAGTGCGACTTTATTACTAGCAGCTTGTGGTAATGGGGATGACGCGGCGTCAGATACAGGTTCAGAAACGGACTCTGGTTCGGAAGGTATTCACGTAATCACTCGTGAAGAAGGTTCGGGAACACGTGGCGCATTTGCAGAAATCGCAGAAATTGTAGATGACAATGGCGATGATATCATTACACAAGCGGCCACTGTACAAAATGGTACAAGTGCTGTTATGCAAGGTGTAGCTGGTGATGAGCTCGCAATTGGTTATATTTCACTAGGTTCTTTTGATGATTCTGTGAAAGGTCTAGAAATTGATGGCGCAGCGCCAACTGCTGAAGCGATTGAAGCTGGAGATTATACGGTAGCGCGTAACTTTAACGTAACGTATGGTCAAGAATTAAGTGAAGTAGCACAAGATTTTTATGATTTCTTATTCTCAGCCCAAGCACAAGATCTTGCGGAAGAACAAGGCTATGTGCGTGTAACTGAAGGGGAAGAATATGCGCCAGTTGGATTAGAAGGGAACATTAGTATTGTTGGATCCACTTCGGTACAACCTCTAATGGAAGCAATAGCTGAAGCGTATGGAGAATATAACCCAAGTGTTCAAGTCGATATTACAGCTCCAGGTTCAGGTGCAGGAATTACAGCTGCGATTGATGGATCAGCAGATATTGGGATGGCTTCACGAGAATTAGATGAAGATGAACAAGCAGAGGTTCTAGGATATGATGCGATCGCGGTAGACGGAATTGCTGTTATTGTCAATAATGACAACCCACTTACAGGTTTAACTTTAGATGAAGTACAAGGTATTTACTTGGGCGACATCACAAGTTGGTCTGAAGTAGAATAAGTCGCTCCTTAAAAATAGGCAAACATAAATTATTCAAATGAAGAGGGAAGATATTTCATTATCTTCCTCTCTTTTTTTAGGTTTACTTAAGAGTTTAGCTAGTTTTAAATTGATATATTTGGTATATTTGAAGTGTTGAAAAACGATATCTATTATCTAATGGATGAACTTAATTTGAGAGGATGATTATGTTGGCTGAAAGACGAGAAAAAGTTATGGATAGAGTCTTTTTTATATCGGCGATTATGTCCATTGTTTCTCTGGTCCTGATTATAGTATTCATGTTTGCTAATGGTATTCCAGTTATGCAGAAATATGGATTTAGCGAATTTCTATTTGGGACTGTTTGGAGACCAACTGCAAAAGAACCCCAATTTGGGCTAGTACCAATGATGGTTGGTTCACTTTATGTCACAATTGGTGCTGCTTTAATTGGAGTACCTATTGGTGTTTTAACAGCGATTTTTATGGCGGAGTATTGTCCACCATGGTTATATAAAATTTTAAAACCCGCTGTCAGTTTAATGGCTTCAATTCCATCAATTGTTTATGGTTTCTTTGCATTACAATTATTAGTTCCGTTAATACGTGACTATGTAGGTGGAAATGGGTATAGCGTGTTAACCGCTATGCTATTATTAGGTATTATGATTTTACCGACAATTATTGAGCTGTCTGAATCTTCTATTCGCTCAGTACCACGTCATTATTACAACGGTAGTGTGGCTTTGGGAGCGACGCATGAGCGTTCGATTTTCAGAGTTATTTTACCTGCAGCAAGCTCGGGCGTTATTTCGAGTGTAGTTTTAGGGATAGGGCGTGCGATTGGTGAAACGATGGCAGTTGTATTAGTCGCTGGTAACCAGCCAATTGTGCCAGATAGTTTGTTATCTGGTGTTCGTACATTAACAACGAATATCGTTTTAGAGATGAGTTACGCATCTGGCGATCACCGGCAAGCTTTAATAGCGACTGGGGTAGTTTTATTCGTATTTATCTTAATTATTAACAGTATTTTCATCTTCATTAAAGAAAGAGAGGGCAATAAATAATGCTTAGTAAAATTGCGAAATTTTTCGTTTATTTAGGTGCCTCAATTACATTCGGGGCTTTGGGCTTTATGCTTCTCTTTGTCTTTGTCAATGGAATACCTTACATCACACCCAGTTTATTTGAATGGGATTATACGGTAGCGAACGTTTCTTTGATGCCAGCTTTAATTACAACTTTGTTTATTATTGGTGGTGCACTGTTAATTGCAACGCCGATTAGTGTGTTTACAGCTATTTATCTTGTGGAATATGCAGACCGTTCAAAACCAATTGTTAAATTAATTTCAATGGCGACAGATACGTTAGCAGCTGTTCCATCGATTGTTTATGGTTTGTTTGGTTTCTTATTTTTCGTGTTGTTTTTAGATGCAGGGTTTTCATTATTCGCCGGAATTATGACAACAACAATTATGGTATTACCTTTAATTATCCGAGCTACTGAAGAAGCGTTATTATCAGTAGGTATGCCACTTCGTCAAGCGAGTTTCGCTTTAGGTGCAGGAAAATTAAGAACCATTTTTAATGTAGTTTTACCTGTTGCGATGCCAGGCATTTTATCTGGAATCATTTTAGCAATTGGTCGAATTATTGGTGAATCGGCGGCACTTATTTACACGCTTGGATCATCAACGAATTTACCGTCTTCTCTCTTTGCGTCAGGACGAACATTGGCCGTACATATGTACATTTTAGCAAATGAAGGTTTCCACGTAAATGAAGCTTATGCGACAGCGGTAGTATTGATTGTCTTGGTCTTAGTGTTAAATGCATTATCTACATTCGTCAGCCGTAAATTTATCCAAGGAGGCAAATAATAATTATGACTAAAATGAGAATTAGAGATTTAAACCTTTGGTACGATGATTTCCAAGGATTAAAAGATATTAATATGGATATTTATAAAAACCAAGTCATCGCTTTTATTGGTCCATCAGGATCGGGTAAATCAACTTATATCAAAACATTAAATCGGATGAATGATTTAGTCGAAGGGGCTCGTGTTGAAGGAAAAATTGAGCTCGATGGGGAAGATATTTATGATCCGAAAATGGACATCAATAAATTACGACAACGTGTAGGAATGGTCTTTCAACAACCAAACCCATTTCCAAAAAGTATTTATGATAACATTGCTTATGGTCCTAGAACTCACGGGATTACAGATAAAAATGAACTCGATGAGATTGTGGAACGTTCACTAAAAAGTGCAGCTATTTGGGATGAGGTTAAAGATTATCTTGATCGTAGTGCGCTTTCTATTTCAGGTGGTCAGCAACAAAGAATTTGTATCGCGCGTGCGTTAGCGGTAGAACCTGAAGTCTTATTAATGGATGAGCCTACAAGTGCACTAGACCCTATTTCAACAGCGAAAATTGAAGAACTTGTCACGATATTAAAAGATGACTATACAATTGCAATGGTTACACACAACATGCAACAAGCTTCACGTGTATCTGACCGTACCGCTTTCTTTTTAAGTGGAGAGCTGATTGAAACAGGTGACACAACAAAAATCTTTACAAATCCGGATCATGAACAAACAGAGAACTATATTTCTGGACGTTTTGGTTAATAAAATTAAGTAATGCTTAAGGGGGATGCATAAATGAGAACAATATTTGATGAAAAATTAGCAGAATTACATCGTGATTTATCTCAATTAGGTCGTATGGTAAATGAGGCTATTTTTAAAGCAGTCAAAGCTTTAATTAACCACGATGAAGTATTAGCTCAACAAGTGATTGATGGCGATAAAAAGATTAACCAAAAAGAAAATGATATTGATCGAAAATGTTATGAAATTATCGCCCTACAACAACCAAATACAACCGACTTACGACGCGTTCTAGCGGTAATGCGCGCTTCTTCTGATCTTGAACGAATGGGTGACCATGCACAGAATATTGCGGCTGTTACCATCAATGTTAAAGGTAAAAAACGGGACACAGACCTAGAAAGTAAAATTTCTAAAATGGGTCAAAAAGTAACTGGTATGTGTACAGATATTATTGATGCCTTTGTTGAACATGATGTGGAGAAAGCGGTAGAAACTGCGAATCGTGATAAAAAAGTCGATGCTTTGTATAAAGACTTACGTTTTAGTGCTATTGCTTTAATGAAACAAGATCCAGATGCTGTTTTAGCGGCTTCCGACTATTCTTTCGTTGGAATGCATTTAGAACGTATCGGTGACTACGTCAAAAATATCGGTGAATGGATTATCTATCTTGAAAGTGGAGAAATTACTGATTTAGATTAAAATTGAATGTTACATTTTAATGAGAGAAACCAGCTATCCTTAAAGGGTGAGCTGGTTTTTTATATGCTTATGGATGAATGAGAAAAACTGTATACCGAACATATATTCTTTATTTTCCAAGGCATTATTGTTATAATAGTAGAGTGAATCCAGATATACTATATTTAGTTTGATCGATAGTTCGTAAAAATGACATATTTTAAAGGAAATGATTTGAGTGACCAAAAATAAAATTCGTGTCCATGGGGCACGCACGCATAATTTAAAAAATATTGATGTTGATATCCCTAGAGATGAATTTGTCGTAATTACAGGAATTTCGGGATCAGGAAAGAGTTCGCTCGCTTTTGATACTCTATATGCCGAAGGGCAGAGACGCTACGTTGAATCTTTATCGGCCTTTGCACGTCAGTTTTTAGGCCAAATGGATAAACCGGATGTGGATAGCATAGATGGTTTAAGCCCGTCGATTTCTATTGATCAAAAAACTACCAGTAACAATCCACGTTCAACCGTAGGAACGACAACTGAAATTAATGATTATTTAAGATTGCTTTACGCAAGAATAGGTACGCCATACTGTCCAAATGATGGGACGGAAATTACAAGTCAATCTATTGACCAGATGGTGGAACAAATTCTTGAATTACCGGAACGGACGCGAATTCAAGTTTTAGCGCCAGTGGTGAAAGGTCGCCGTGGTCAGCATAAAAAAGTCTTTGAAAAAATTCAAAGTGATGGATTTGTACGTGTTCGTGTCGATGGTGAGATGCATGATATTAGTGAAAAATTTGATTTAAATAAAAATCAAAACCATGACATCGATGTCGTTGTTGACCGTTTAGTGATTAAAGAGGGCATCCGCTCAAGACTTTCGGATTCGTTAGAAACAGCACTTGAATTAACCGAAGGATATGCATCAATAGATGTTATCGATGGCGAAGAAATGGTGTTAAGTGAACACTATGCTTGTCCGAAGTGTGGCTTCTCCATTCCAAAACTTGAACCAAGATTATTCTCCTTTAATGCACCATTTGGAGCTTGTGATGCTTGTGATGGTTTAGGAACCAAGCTAATTGTTGATATTGATTTAGTTATTCCAGATCGCTCGCTCACTTTAGATGAAGGAGCGATTGTTCCTTGGCAACCGATCAGTTCGGAATACTATCCTGAAATGTTAAAACAAGCAGCGGATTATTTTAAAATTGATCGCAATACGCCTTTCGAAAAATTATCCAAAAAAGACCAAGACCTAATCTTGTATGGGTCAGGTGGAAAAGAGTTCCGCTTCCATTATAGAAATAATTTTGGAAAAGTTAGAGATTCTAAGATTCCATTTGAAGGTGTCATGAATAATATTGAAAGACGTTACCATAACACCTCAAGTGACTACACGCGTCGGGTAATGCGTGAATACATGACAGAACTTCCTTGTCCAAAATGTCACGGGAAACGCCTAAGTCGTGAAGCCTTAAGTGTTAAGGTCGCAGGTAATGACATTGCTGAATTAAGTGAATTATCCGTTGGCGATTCGCTAGAATTCTTCGAAAATTTAGAATTATCCGTCAACGATACAACAATTGCTTCACCTATTCAAAAAGAAATTTTAGACCGTTTAATCTTTCTAAGAAATGTGGGCCTAGATTATTTAACTTTAAGTCGACAAGCCGGGACTTTATCCGGGGGAGAAGCCCAACGAATCCGTCTCGCCACTCAAATTGGATCAAATTTAACAGGAGTCATGTATGTGTTAGATGAGCCGTCAATCGGTTTGCATCAGCGGGATAATAACCGCTTGATTGATTCTTTAATTGAAATGCGTGATTTAGGTAACACGCTTATCGTTGTTGAGCATGATGAAGATACGATGCTGGCTGCTGATTATTTGATTGATATTGGACCAGGCGCAGGTGAAAACGGTGGTGAAATTATTGCGGCCGGAACGCCAGAAGAAGTAGCGGAAAATGACACCTCCATTACCGGACAGTATTTATCAGGTAAGAAAAAAATTGCTGTTCCGGAAGAAAGACGGACGGAAGATTTAGGAGCGGTAAAAGTAGAAGGCGCCCGTGAAAATAATCTAAAAAATGTGGATGCCGAATTTCCAATAGGACGATTTAATGTGGTGACTGGAGTTTCAGGTTCTGGGAAATCTTCTTTAGTGAATAATGTGTTGAAAAAAGCTTTAGCACGAGAAGTGGGACGTGCTACTGATAAGCCAGGTAAACACGATAAAATTAGTGGCTATGAATCGATTGAAAAAGTGGTTGAAATCGATCAAAGTCCAATCGGGCGAACACCTCGAAGTAACCCAGCCACTTATACAGGTGTCTTTGATGACATAAGGGATTTATTTGCGCAAACAAATGAAGCTAAAATGCGTGGTTATAAAAAAGGACGATTTAGTTTTAACGTGAAAGGTGGACGATGTGAAGCGTGTAAAGGTGACGGCATCAAGAAAATTGAGATGCACTTTTTACCAGACGTCTACATTCCTTGTGAAGTATGTAATGGAAAACGATACAACTCTGAAACGCTCGAAGTAAAATACAAAGGCTATTCGATTGCTGATGTTTTAGAAATGACCATTACAGAAGCCTTAAAAGTGTTTGAGAATATTCCTAAAATTGTTCGAAAACTTCAAACCATTTACGACGTTGGTTTAGGTTATATTAAATTAGGTCAATCATCGACTACGCTATCTGGGGGAGAAGCGCAGCGGATGAAACTAGCGAGTGAGCTTCAAAAAATTTCACGTGGAGATAATTTCTACATTTTAGATGAGCCGACAACCGGTTTACATTCACATGACATCGCGAAATTATTAGAAGTGCTGAATCGCTTAGTGGAAGATGGCAATACAGTTGTTGTTATTGAACATAACTTAGATGTGATCAAAACAGCGGATTACATTATTGATATTGGTCCAGAAGGCGGGAATGGCGGCGGAAACATTGTTGCTACAGGAACACCTGAGGAAATTACGAAAGTTGAAGAAAGCTATACCGGTCAATTTTTAAAACGATTATTAAAACGACAAACTGAAAAAGCTTAATGAGTTAGACTACTTGTAACTGTAAAGTTGCGAGTAGTCTTTTTCTTTGTAGGAGAGAATAGACTTTGTCCCGCGTTCATATAATTTATTTAGATGAACGCAAGAATCGATTTCTATCATCCTTAACGTTATAAAAGGAAAATAGATTTTAAGGTGATTTTCATACGGAGAAACTCAAATTATATGCTACAATTTCAGTAGAAGGAATATTTCAAATAGTTCAATGAGGTGAGGAATAAATATGGCAGAAACGGATGAGAATGGGCTAAAAAAAACACCGATGTACGAATATTACCTAGAAAACAATATAAAAATATCGGATTTTCATGGGTGGGCGTTACCGATTCAATTCACTAAATTAGCGGAAGAACATGAAGCCGTACGAGACAGAGTCGGCATATTTGACGTTGCGCATATGGGAGAAATTCGAATAACAGGAGAGCATGCGGTTGAATTTGTTAATTCTTTAATAACAAACGACGCAACAAATACTAAAGATAATCAAGCGATGTATACGGCAATTACAAATGAAGAGGGCGGTACCTTAGACGATGTAATTTTCTACAAACATTCAGATGAACACATTATATTTACACCAAATGCATCCAATACAGATAAAATATTTGACTGGTTCACTAAACATAATCAAGACAATAAAGTTAAAATCGAGAACGCTTCAGATGAAATTGGAATTATCGCTTTGCAAGGTCCAAAAGCAGAAGCAACTCTTCAAAAATTAACCCAAGCAGATCTATCAGAGATTAAGCCGTTTCAATTTATACCAGAAGCAATAGTTGTGGACGTCCAACCGGTGGTCATTTCACGAACTGGTTATACAGGTGAAGATGGGTTTGAGTTATATGTTCCATTCAATCAACAGCCTGAAATTTGGAAGCAATTGTTAAAAGCGGGCGAAGAATTTGGAATGAAAGAATGTGGTCTGGGTGCTCGTGATACCTTACGTCTAGAAGCAGGACTCGCTCTTTATGGAAATGAGTTAACAGAAGAAATTAACCCGTTTGAGGGCGGAATTGGTTTCGCTGTAAAATTAGGGGATAAAAAAGCTGTTGATTATCCTGGAAAAAAAGCCCTAGAAGAATATCGTAAACAAGACAAGCAAAAAATATCACGGGCCTTTGAATTAACAGGTAAAGGGATTGCACGAGAAGGTATGCTTGTAAAAACTAAAGATGGAACTGAGATTGGCTACGTTACATCAGGAACACACAGCCCTACCTTTAAAAAAGCAATCGGCTATGCCTTAATCGACAAAGCGTACGGAAAATTTGGCGCAGAATTCTTTATAGAGGTTCGTAAACGATTAGTACCCGCAAAACAAGTGAAAAAAGATTGGCTAAAAAGAAAAGATTAAAAAGGAGTGCATGAAAATGGCAAACGTATATTATACAGAAGAACATGAATGGATTGAAGTATTGAAAGACGATAAAGTTCGAATTGGAATTACCGAATTTGCGCAAGAAGAATTAGGGGATATTGTCTATGTAGAGCTTCCAGAGGTGGGGGATGAATTTGATGACGGAGAAGAGTTTGGATCTGTAGAATCCGTAAAATCTGTTTCAGCTATTATGACCCCTCTTGCAGGAACAGTAACTGCAGTCAATGAAGCTTTGGAAGACGAGCCTGAACTCGTTAATGATGATGCCATGGGCGAAGGATGGCTAATCGAGTTGGAGTTAAGTGATGAATTTGATTCGGATCAACTCCTTTCAAAAGAAGCTTACGACGAAATGATTGCTGAGTAAGACCGATTAAAGATAGTGCTCTAATCTAGGGCACTTTCTTTTCTATTTTATAAAAGATTAAAAGATGAGAGAAGGAATGCGCATGACAAATTTTAGATATTTACCGAATACGGACAAAGACCGTGAGGAAATGCTGAAAGAGATTGGTGTAAATAGTGTCAAGGAGCTATTTTCCGACATTCCAGAAGAAGTGCTCCTCAATCAAAAAATGGATTTACCCGAAAAACTTAGTGAATATGAACTGCTAAAACACGCGCGAGAATTAGCCACTAAAAATACGACGGCTTCAGAAATGCCGTATTTCTTAGGAGCAGGTGTCTATGATCAGCATATTCCGTCGGTGGTCCGTCACATTATCTCCAGGCAAGAATTCCTAACCGCCTATGTACCTTATCAGCCGGAAATTTCACAAGGAGAACTTCAAGCTCTATTTGAATGGCAGACAATGGTTTGTGAACTCACAGGAATGGATGTTACAAACAGTGGGATGTATGATGGCTTTAACGCGCTAGCAGAAGCCGCCAATATTGCGATTAGTAAAGTCAAAAAATCAACGAAAGTTCTTGTTTCACAAGCGGTTCACCCACAAGGACGTGAAATTTTAAAGACCTACTCCTTCGGAAAAGGGTACACAGTAGAAGAAATCAGCCTAAGTGGGGACGCAACGGATTTAAAGGAATTAAAAGAAAAGTTAGATGACGAAACCGCAGCCGTGATTGTGCAGTACCCAAACTTCTTTGGAACAATTGAAGATTTAAAAGAAATCAAACAAGTCGTTGAAGAATCGAAAGCCCTATTTATTGTGTCTTCAAACCCAGTCGCGCTAGGTGTACTTGAAAGTCCAGGTGCTTTAGGCGCAGATATGGTTGTGGGCGACATGCAACCTTTTGGTATTCCGATGTCATACGGTGGACCACATGCGGGCTACTTAGCCGTGACAAAAAAGTTAATGCGGACACTGCCTTCACGAATTGTGGGACAAACGGCGGATGAAGACGGAAAACGTGGCTTCGTAATGGCTTTGACAACCCGTGAACAACATATTCGTCGAGAAAAGGCGACTAGCAATTATAGTTCCAATCAGGCCTTATATACGTTAGCTTCAGCGATTGCGATGACGGCGTACGGTAAACAAGGGATTCAAGATTTAGCGAAGCGAAATATTACCAATACCCATTATTTAGCCAAGCAACTTGAAGAAAATAATTTTGAGGTGCTAAACAAAGGGCCATTTTTCAATGAATTCCTTGTAAAACTCACTCAGCCCATTGACAAAATAGAGGGTAAGCTATTTGAGAAGGGCTTTATTAGTGGATTTGATGCGTCGGATGCATACGGGGACGAGAATGTTCTTTTGCTTTGCGCAACAGAAAAACGCACGAAAGATGAGATGGACCGCTTTGTGGAAGCGTTAGTGGAGGTGACTGCGGATGTTAAATGATTACAATTCACTGATATTTGAAGTGTCGCATGAAGGACATACGGCTTATGATTTGCCGAAAAGCGAGATTCAAGAATACGATTTAACGGCAGATTTACCCGAGCATCTGGTCAGAAAAGAAGCGGCTGAATTACCTGAAGTATCAGAATTACAACTTTTGAGACATTATACGCAATTATCCAATAAAAATTTTGGTATTGAGTCAGGTCCGTATCCATTGGGGTCTTGTACGATGAAATATAATCCAAAAGTGAATGAAGACATTGCCAATCTCGATGGCTTTGCGAATATCCATCCGAGCCAATCACCGAAAACAGCGCAAGGTGCGTTGGAATTGATGTATAACATGCAAAATCATTTAGCAGAAATTTTTGGAATGGATGCTGTTTCTCTCCAACCAGCTGCAGGAGCGCACGGTGAATTAGCTGGAATTTTAGTAATTAAAGCTTATCATGAAGCGAATGGGGAAGGCGAACAACGTACGAAAATTTTGGTGCCTGATTCTGCTCACGGAACAAATCCAGCGACCGCAGCTGTGACTGGTTATGAAACCATTGAAATTCCTTCGAATGAAAATGGAACCGTTGATATCGATGGATTAAAAGCAGCCGTTGGCGAGGATACAGCTGGTATCATGTTAACGAATCCAAATACGGCTGGCCTTTTTGAAAAGGACATCTTAGAAATTGTGGAAATTATTCACGATGCTGGTGGATTATTGTATTACGATGGGGCTAATTCAAATGCAAATATGGGCATTACGAACCCTGGAATCATGGGCTTTGACGTTGTGCATACGAATTTACACAAAACGTTCACAGGGCCTCATGGTGGAGGGGGTCCAGGTTCGGGACCAATTGGCGTGAAAGAATACTTGAAGCCGTATCTACCGATTCCCCGTGTAGAAAAAGATGACGATCAATTTATCTTGAATAGTAATCATCCCGATTCGATAGGGCCGATAAAAGGGAATTATGGAAACTTTGGTGTCATTGTTCGGGCCTATTCTTATATTCGCTCGATGGGAGCAGAAGGTTTGCGTCGGGCATCAGAAGATGCTGTTTTAAATGCAAATTACTTACGGGCACGAATTCAAGACTATTACGATACGCCATACAAAGACCAACATTGTAAGCATGAGTTTGTTGTCAGTGCAACTCGTCAAGTCGCACAAGGCGCAAATGCGAAAGATATCGGGAAACGATTATTAGACTACGGGGTGCATGCACCTACGACTTACTTCCCACTGATTATCGAAGAAGCGTTAATGATTGAACCGACTGAAACGGAATCCAAGGCGGATCTTGATTTAACTGCGGATGCCTTTATTCAAATAGCGAAAGAGGTCGATGAAACACCGGAGAAAGTTTCGGATGCGCCGCATCTGACTTCGGTTCGCCGATTAGATGAAGCCACTGCATCGCGTCGACCGGTATTGACGCATGACCCAGAAGCTGCACAAGCACAGAGGGAATTTGCAAAAAGCCGTAAAAAATAAGCAAATGTAGAAAAGCAGTTTGAAAGAGGTATGAATTCCTTCTTCAAACTGCTTTTATTTGTGTTTACGTGCCAAAATGATGGAAAATGGCACACATATTGTATTTGCGTGCCAAAATAGTAGAAAGTGGCACGCAGTTTAAATCTGCGTGCCAATATCTAGAAAAATGGCATGCAGAATTAATTCTTGCGTTAAAATCCTTAAAAATCACGAGCAAATTCAAATCTCGATTTACAACTTTAGAAAATAACAAAAGATTCTAAATCATCTGCTTTTCTACGCTATTCAGCTGCCGGTACGGCTTTATACATACTATACTGCCCGTAACCCGTCACTACTTTATAAAAACCACTTATTTTTTGATCGATTTCTGGATTGCCCGTATAAACCAAGAACGGCTGGCGCTTCAAACTATGGAGTTTCGTTGGTGTGGACAAAATAATCAAGTCTTCTTTGTCCAACTTAGCAAGCACTTTATCCGACAACTGCTGGTTGCCGCGGCCGAAAAGATAACTTTGCCCACCCATAGGGGATAAAATCAGTTTTGCAGGCGCATCCCCAATGACATCCAAGATTTGTTGTTCATAAACATCTTTGGCGATGAGCTTTTTATTTTTCACAAGATCAATTCCAAGCACAGTCCCTTTAAGACCCAACTCTTCGAGAATGCGGTGTGTAGTTGAACCAGAGCCAATAATATAAATGACGTCCTCATCCATATCATCGATAACTTGAAGAGCAGCAGATATTTGAGCCTCCGCATCGGATTGTAAGGATGGGGCTTTTAAATTTTGCATATGCGATTCGTCGTACGGTACGTGTAAATAACCATAGACTTTTGTAATAATCTCATCCCTTCGAAAAGCCGCCTCTTCGATATCAATAACTTCTTTTGCGAGAATCGCAAGCGGATGATCGCTTAAAAACTCAAAAGCTAACTCTCCGGCATCTTCAGGCGTTACGGCGTAAACAGGGGAATGAATTTTAACACCGGTTGGAATCCCGATGACTGGAATTTCCTTTTCAAAGGGCAATGTGTCAGCGACGTCTCGCGCTGTTCCATCCCCACCTGCAAATAATAGTAAATCCACTTTATCTTCAAGTAATCTTTCAAGAAACAATCGACTGTCTTCCACACTGGACTCGCCTTTTATCTGATGAAGGACTTCGTACCGAAAGCTTAAATCGGCAACTACGCTTTCACCCATTTCACCTGAAACAACAAGAAAAACTATGGATTCTTTTAGAGGTTTCAGCTTCTCGAGTGCTTTCACTGCTTTTTTTGCACTTTCAGGCATGGCGCCTCGCGAAATGGCTTCGGCCAAAATTTCTTGACCATCTGTTCCTTTTAAGCCAACTTTACCACCCATACCTGCGATAGGGTTAATCAATAAGCCAATTTTTTTCATATGGGGCCTCCAATCTGATAGATTATCTCTAGCATACCGAAGAGTTGCTGAATTTTCCATAAATTTCTTCTTTAAATCAGCCTATGGACCTATGACAAAAGTAAAAAGATAAGAGATAATGGTAGTGTAGAAAAAAGAAATGACAACCACACCTTAATTTCCATTAATATAAGGAGGATTTATTATGGGTGAACGTGAAAGAATTTTAGAATTGGTTCGAGAAGGTATTTTATCCGTTGATGAGGCCCTAGACTTACTTGAAAGTGTAGCGAATAAAGAATCAAAAAAATCAGAAGAGCGAGATTTTGTTTCAGAAGATATTTTTGAGAAGAAAGCAGAGCCTGTGGAAACTGAAGTCGAAGTAGAACCTGAGAAAGAAGCAGAAGAAGAGCCGGTTGAAGCGACTGAAGAAGAAAAAGATGTTGAAAACAATAAAATTGAAGAGGAACTTGAAGAATTAGCGAACGAATTAAATCGCTATTCGGTAAAAATTGATGAAATCAATGAAGAAATCACAGCTAAAAAGCAAGAAGTTTCTGAAATTGAACAAGATTTAGCGGACAAAAAAGATGTATTGACCGAAGAATACTTTGAAAAGAAGAGTGAGCTTGAAAATAAGCTGATCAATCTTCGTAAAGAAATTGAATTAATCTCATTGATTGAAGAAATTGACAGTACGAACGAGTTGAATAGTTTGAATGCGGACCTTACAAAAGTTATGGAAGATTTGCGCGATTTAGAAGCGAAGTCGCTTACGAGTGAAGAAATTCAAGAAGCGGATGCGCGTATTGCAAGCTTACAAACTGAAATTCAAGACTTAACGGATGCAAAAAATGAGTGGTTAAAAGAAATGCATTCATTGAAAATGAAACAGTGGACAACGAAAGCAAAACAAATGTCAGAAAGCATTGAAATTCCAGAAGAATGGCGCGACAATGCGAATAAAACGATGGAACGAGCGAGTGATATTTTTGCTGAAACAAGCCGTTCACTAGGTGATGTTTTCCGCCAAACAGTCCGAACGACTAAAGATACGATAAATAATATGGACTGGAAAGATATTGACATTAACTTTAATTTACCGAAACAAGCGAAAGTGACCTTTGAAGACGAATGGTTATTTGAAAATACAACCGCAACTATTTTGGATTTTAAAAATGCGAACGGCGATTTGATTTTCAAACCAAGTATGAACGACAGCATTAAAGTTGTCGCAAAGATTAAAATGCATGGTAACATTCAAGAAGCGACACCAAAAGAGGCTTTTGAAGCTCGTAGTGTCATTAAGATTGACGAAGATCAATTCACATTCCATGTACCGAATAAGTCAGTTGTTGCGGATATGATTATTTATCTTCCGAAAAGAAATTACGACTATATTCGCTCAAATTCCTTTAATGGGGATGTACACTTTAAAGAAATCACTACACGCGACATTTTTGTGAAAGCAACAAATGGGAATATTTCAATTGACGATATGCAGGCAACAATGCTTGAAGTGAAAGGCACAAATGGAGATATTACGCTAACAGAGCTTTATTTACGTGACTTACTCGTAAGCACTGTCAATGGTGGTGTACGTGTCGTCGGTGAAGTCCAAAGTTCAGATGTCCATACGACAAATGGCGACATCCGCATGACATTAAGTGGGAATGAGCTCATTCGTGTGGTCGGTGGCTCCGTGAATGGCGACGTGAAAATCTCATTGCCTGAAGGCGTTGGTTTAGAAATTGAAGCCAAATCCACATTCGGAAAAGTTCAAAGTCGCTTATCCAATATTGAAAGTTCGCTAGAGGCAGCTAAAAAAGGGAAAACCCACCGCCTTCGTCGAATAAGTGACGGTGAGATTTGTCGAGTCAAAGCTCAGACAACTACGGGAAATGTGTTATTTAAAGATACAGACAAAGAATAGAGTGAGGAGAGTTTAAGATGAAAAGATTAACAAAATCAAGAAGAGATAAACAAATTGCTGGAGTTTGTGGAGGTCTTGCTGAATATTTTGGAGTAGACTCAACCCTAGTACGAGTAGGTTATCTTATCTTTACATTCTTTGGAGCTGGATCGCCAGTTTTACTTTATCTATTACTAGCGATGATTATGCCTGAAGAATAAAAAAGAATTTAAGGTCAAAATAAAAAGGAGGAATCTGAATGAGATTAACAAAATCAAGAGATGATATTATGGTTTCTGGAGTACTGGCTGGTTTAGGTGAATATTTTAATGTAGATCCAACGTTAATTCGTATTGGTGTCGCATTATTAGGATTCTTTACACCTTTTCCTGTGATTCCTCTATATATTCTAGGAGCAGTACTCATACCAAATGCACCAAAAAAAGAAAATAAACCCTTTCAAAAGAAATCTTCATCCAATCGGTCAAAACGCAAAGGATTTGACTTTCGTAATTATGAGGAAGTAAAAGCGGAAGAAAAACCTTTCTCAAAAGTAAACGATATCGAAGAAGACGACTGGAGTGATTTTTAAGATGAAATGGTGGCAAAGACTCTTACTCAATACCGTCATCTTTTTAATCCTTGGAAACTTTTTAGATGGGTTTTCTGTGGATAACTGGCAAGCGGCTGTATTTGCGGCGATTATCTTAGGTTTGTTAAATACTTTGGTAAAACCTATCATTACGTTATTTTCAATACCTATCACCATACTCACACTCGGTTTATTTTACTTTGTAATTAATGGGTTAATGATTTGGTTAACGGGTTATTTAGTAGCAGGTATTTATATTAGCTCCTTTAGCCAAGCTATATTAGTTTCACTAATCTTATCCTTAGTGAATTCGCTTGTAACAAAAGATGCTTAACAGGCAAAAAGACTGGAAATTCCAGTCTTTTTTTATTTTCTCAAACACTTATATGATCTATCCCGTACGTAAATAAATTACAGACGCGTTAGGGGTTCTATCTCGTACGTAAATATATTATAAACGAGTTAGATTGTTTCACGCAATTTAACTACCGGTATGCGATTGCTTGCACTTAAATTCTGTTAGAATTGTATAAAATTTATAAACCACA
This sequence comes from Atopostipes sp., assembly GCA_036752165.1. Taxonomy (GTDB): domain Bacteria; phylum Bacillota; class Bacilli; order Lactobacillales; family Carnobacteriaceae_A; genus Atopostipes. The sequence goes on along the minus strand of DAIOTF010000007.1, from coordinate 16,968 downwards.
TAGTCAATTTTAATATTTTATGATAGAATCGCAGGGTGTGGTTATTAATGATTAATAGATAAAAGCAATTATTCAAATAAAGTAATACTGATCATTAATAGAGACACAAAATTATAACGGGGGTTAGAAATATGAATAACAAAGTATTTAATAAGTTACAGCAACTTGGTCGTACATTTATGCTACCGATTGCATTGCTACCAATCGCTGGGCTATTATTAGGGCTTGGGGCAGGTTTAACCAACGAATCCTTAATTGCACAATATAATTTAGAAGCAGTTATGGGAGAGGGCACAGTTATTAATGGTCTCTTAAGTGTTATGTCAGATGTAGGAGATGTCATTTTCGGTAACTTAGCCTTGCTTTTTGCGATTGCTGTCGCTCAAGGTTTAGCGAAAGATCGTAAAGAAGTTGCAGGCTTATCTGCAGTCGTTGGTTATTTTACGATGTATGCAGCCCTTACAAGCGCCATTCATAACTTTTCAGATATGGACGCACTGCGAGAAATCGAAGGTTTAGTTGGAGGCGTTTTAGGATTTCAAGAAACCTTAAATACAGGTGTTTTCGGTGGAATTATCATCGGTCTAGTCGTCGTTTGGCTGCATAACAAATTCTATCGAGTTAAATTTATAGATGTACTCTCTTTCTTTCAAGGGACTCACTTTATTCCCATTATTTCATCCCTTGCAGGGTTAATTTTAGGAACGATTTTTGCTTTCGTATGGCCATATGTGGGTGCAGGAATTGCAGCATTAGGTGGAATCATTGTTGAATCAGGGAATATTGGTTCATTCCTATATGGATTTATTTACCGTGCGCTTATTCCATTCGGTTTACACCACGTATTTTATCTACCATTCTGGCAGACAGCTCTGGGTGGATCAGCTGAAGTTGCAGGTGAATTGGTTCACGGAGCTCAAAATATCGTCTTTGCACAAATTGCAGCTGGAGAAGTGATTTCACCTGAATTTGCGAAATATTTCTCTTTCCAATTCCCATTAATGATTGGTGGTTGGCCAGCAGCAGCTTTAGCTATGTATCACGAAGCACGTAAAGAGAAAAAAGATGACGTTAAAGGATTACTTTTCGGGTCATCATTTACTTCTATATTAACTGGGATTACAGAACCTATTGAATTTACCGTATTATTCGCGTCTCCATTCTTATTTTACGGCGTGCACTCAGTGCTTGCTGGATTATCAGTCATTATAGTTGAATGGTTAGGTGCTGGAGTGGGCTTAACTTTCTCAGGTGGACTAATTGACTTTCTCATTTACGGAGTACTTCCAGGAAATGCTCGAACAAATTGGACAAGCCTGATTCTTCCGATTATTATCTGGGCTGTTTTATACTATGCAATATTCCGCTTTAGCATCCGCAAATTCAACCTGAAAACACCAGGAACTGAAGCAGATGATGAGGAAGCTGTTTTACGCACAAAAGACGAGTATCGTGCAGAACATGGAATCGGCCAAGCAACAGAAGATTCAGGATTCACTGGAGACGACAAAACATCTTATGAAATTGCAGTCGGTCTTGGTGGTTCGCACAATATCGCAGACTTTTCAAACTGTGCTACTCGATTACGCGTCACAGTTAAAGACGGTTCAAAAGTAAACGAAAATCTATTACGAAAAACGGGTGCCGCAGGAGTAATGGCGAGTGGACAGTCTGTGCAAGTCATTTACGGAACGAAAGTTGAAGGAATTGCCGGTGACCTAAACGACTTCTTGAAACAAAACCCTGACGTCGGAAATGAAGAACCAGAAACAGTAGCAACTGAAGAAACTGCTGACGTTGAACCGATTGAAGCAGATAAAGATGAAGTTGTAGAGATGGCTGGAGAAATTATTGCTTCACCAATGGACGGACAAATTGTTCCATTAGAAGAGGTTAACGACCAAGTATTTAGCTCTAAAATGATGGGTGAAGGGGTTGCGATTTTACCCTCTAACGGAAAAGTGTATGCACCGGTATCAGGTGAAGTAACTGTTATGATGGATTCAAACCATGCAGTCGGTATAGAAAGTGAAAATGGGGCAGAAATCTTAATTCACGTTGGTTTAGATACCGTCGAATTAAATGGAGAAGGCTTTACAGCTCACGTTCAAAAAGGTGACCAGGTAAAAGCTGGAGATTTACTCATTGAAGCGGATTTAGAAGTTGTTAAGTCGCATGACTACGATACAACGACAATGGTTATCATCACAAATACTGACAACTATGGTCAAGTGATTGTAACAGAAGAAACAGTCACAGAGCATGCGGATGAATTATTAGAGTTGGTACCAAACACAGAAGCTTAAATTAATTTTAAAAAGATAATCCCACTTCAAAAGAGGTGGGATTTTTTTAATTTGTAATACAAACGATATATACAGGAAAGAAGTTTCATCTGTCGGGATTTGTAGCCTTTACTTAGGTAAATCTTGTTCGCATGTGAAAGCCAATTATGCTATTATTAATAGGTTAATATGAGAAAAAAGGATAAAAATAATATAACCAATTAAACAAAATGAATTTTGAGGTGAAAAAAGTGGGGGAAAAAGTAGTAACAGTCCAAGAACTTTTAGATGGCATGCCTTATATATCGCTAGCATCTGGAGGGGACTATGTTGATCGGGAAATTAAGGTATCAGATTTATCTCGACCGGCTTTAGAATTAACGGGGTATTTTGATTATTACCCAGAAGATCGCGTGCAATTATTAGGGGCAACAGAAATCTCTTTCTTAAATCGAATGACAGTTGAAGAAAGAATATTGATTATCAAACGCTTATGTCATGAAGATACACCTGTCTTTTTAGTATCTAAAGGTCTAAAAGTCCCGCAAGAATTATTAGATGTAGCTTCGGATAATGGGATTCCGGTTTTGATTTCAAAGAGAAATACCACTCGTCTGTCCGCAAACGTGGTGAACTTTTTAGAAGAAAATTTAGCGCCACGAGTGGATCAGCATGGTGTACTTGTTGAGATTTCTGGCTTGGGTGTCTTGATTATTGGCGAATCAGGCATCGGTAAATCTGAAACGGCATTAGAGCTTATTCAAAGAGGACACCGTTTAGTCGCGGATGACCGGGTTGAATTATATATGATGGATGAGAGCCGTATTATCGGTGAAGCCCCTGAAATCTTACGTCACATGATTGAGATTCGTGGATTAGGCGTCATCGATGTAGCCAGTATTTTCGGGGTAGGAGCGGTTCGGGATTCAGCTGAGATTGATATGATTATTAATTTAAAACACTGGAACACAGATCATCAGTTCGATCGTCTTGGAAACAATATGGAAACGATGCGTTTCTTTAACGTTGAATTGCCATTATTACATATTCCAGTTCGAGTGGGTCGAGATTTAGCGTCGATTATTGAAGTCGCTACAATGAATGTCCGTGCAAAAGATATGGGCTTTGATTCAACAGAAAAGTTCGAACAGAATTTGACACGCTTAATTGAAAAAAA
>DAIOTF010000007.1:0-13406 GCA_036752165.1 Atopostipes sp. | reverse complement strand
GGGGTCATTGCCGGAATACTCGTCATCTTATGGCGAGCACGAAAAGATAATTTTTCATTTTTACTGTTTACAGATATTGTGGCACCACACACTTTACTTGCCCAAGCAATAGGTCGGTGGGGAAACTTTATTAACCAGGAAGCTCATGGGGGCGAAGTGAGTCGTCAGTTTCTAGAAAATTTGAGGTTACCTGACTTCATTATTGAAGGCATGCATATCCAAGGAGCTTACCACCATCCAACCTTTTTGTATGAATCGCTTTGGAGCTTACTTGGAGTGATTCTGCTTTTAGTTCTTCGAAATAAAAAGCATTTTCTTCTGCGTGGAGAAACGACCGCTGGATACATGATTTGGTATGGAATAGGTCGTTTGTTTATCGAAGGCTTGCGTACGGATAGTCTTTACTTAGGCCCATTTCGAATTTCACAAGTGCTTTCGGGTGTCATTATTTTAGCGGGTATCGCTTTTATTGTTTACTTAAGACGTTTTGCTTATCCAAAACCACCATACTATACAGATGGTATGGCGCCAGAGTTAGAATTTGAACGGAAAAAGCAAGCTTATAAAGAAAAAAACATGAAATAAAAATCGCTAGAATAGAAGAAATAAGGGGGATTTTAATGAATCAACAGCAAGAAAAAATAGCTGTCTTAGGCGCCGGTTCATGGGGGACTGCGCTCGCAAAAGTATTAGCTGAAAATGGTCATGATGTGAAGATTTGGTCACGCGTGGAAGATGCAGCGATTATTGATGAAATTAATCAAAAACATACAAATGAACGATATTTAAAAGAAATTACTTTACCAGAAACATTAGTTGGAACAACGGATTTAGAGGAAGCACTTTTAGATCGAGAAACGGTTTTAATTGTTATTCCAACGGTAGGTATTCGAGACATTGCGAGACAATTAAATGAAATGGTCAAAGAGCCGAAGTTATTTATTCATGCTTCGAAAGGTTTAGAACAGAAAACTTATGACCGCATTTCTGAAATCCTAGCGGAAGAAATTGATGAAGAAAAACGTTCAGCCATTGTTGTTCTTTCTGGACCAAGTCATGCCGAAGAGGTTGCCGTTCAAGACTTGACGAGCGTAACTTCAGCGAGTAAAAATGAAGAAGCCGCTGCGAAAGTTCAAAACTTATTTATGAATGATTATTTCCGCGTTTACCGCAATGAAGACATTATTGGGGTCGAACTTGGAGCGGCACTTAAAAATATTATCGCTTTAGGTGCGGGCGCTTTAAACGGTTTAGGATACGGTGATAATGCGATTGCGGCTTTGGTGACGAGAGGGTCGGCAGAAATCGCAAGATTAGGGGTTGCTCTTGGGGCGGAAGCTGAAACCTTTATGGGCCTCAGTGGAGTTGGCGATTTAATCGTTACCTGTACAAGCCCGCATTCTAGAAACTGGCAAGCTGGGAAATTAATCGGTGAAGGTCGAAGCTTGGAAGAAATTCAAGAAACTGTTGGAATGGCTATCGAAGGTTTATCGACAGTTATAGCGGCGAAAGAATTAGCCGAAATGCGCGGAGTGGACATGCCAATAACCCAAGCGATTTACCGAGTGGTTTACGAAGGTGTCGATGTCGAAGAAGCTGTAGTGTCATTGATGCGTCGCAAAGGCAGAGCGGAATAAGCGAAGCAAACATATGATTGGTAAGTAATGGTCAAAGACTGTATAATACTTAGCGATTACAGAAATTTTGAATGTATAAGGAAGATAAAAGTATGGAAAAAGAAGTAGTAGAAAAAATTTATGATGTCCTAGTCATTGGAGCTGGACCAGGTGGAATGACAGCTACCTTGTATGCATCACGAGCCAATTTATCCACATTGTTACTAGAGCGTGGCGCTCCAGGTGGTCAATTAATTAATACCGCAGATGTAGAAAACTATGCCGGTTTTAAATCAATTACAGGACCTGATCTTGCCGCAAAAATGTATGAAGGTGCCACTCAATTTGGTGCTGAATATACATTTGGAGACGTCAAAGAAATCATTGACGGCAAAGAATATAAGCAAGTTGTGACATCCACCAAAATTTATAAAACACGATCAGTCATCATTTCAACAGGAGCAGAGCACAAAAAAATTGGTATTCCTGGTGAAGATACATTAAATGGACGCGGCGTTTCTTATTGTGCCGTTTGTGACGGTGCCTTTTTCCGTGACCGTCCACTCGCCGTTATTGGTGGGGGAGATTCAGCAGTTGAAGAAGGAACGTACTTGACGCAATTCGCGAGTGAGGTCACGATTATTCACCGCCGCGACAAATTACGCGCGCAAAATATTTTACAAGACCGTGCCTTCGCAAATGAAAAAGTCAACTTCATTTGGGATACCGTAGCAGAAGAAATTATTGGTGACAACAATGTGAAATCGATTCAGCTTCGCAATGTGAAAACAGGAGAAAAATCAACTTTAGAAGTAGATGGAGTCTTTGTTTATATCGGACTGCTTCCAAACTCAGATGCTTTCCTAGATTTAGGCATTACTGATGAAGAAGGTTGGATTGTAACGGATGAAAATAGACAAACCGCCGTTCCAGGAATTTTCGCAGTCGGCGACGTCAGACAAACAGTTCTTCGACAAATTGCGACTGCAGTTGGCGATGGTTCAATAGCCGGTGATGCAGCCTATAAATACGTTGAGTCATTAAAAGAAGAATTAGCTTTAGCTAAATAATTAAATATCTAAGTAAAAGCATCCTTAATTAATTTTAGGGGTGCTTTTTATTGTATTAATGAATCTCATAGCTTTATAAACAAAATTATAAAGCTACAAGACTTTCTCATGGCTTCGTAAACAGAATTATAAAGCCACAAGACTTTCTTATGGCTTTGTAAATAGAATTATGAAGCTATGAGATTCTTACGTATAGCTAACCATATTTATACGCACACTAAAAAAGGTTTCGATAATGAAACCTCTCCTTTTAAAGATTTCTCCCCTATTAAAAGGCATATTTATGAAAACGTGTTATAATAGATAAAAGGAAAAATCATAGAAAGAGGGATTGAAATGAGCTGGGAAAAGACGTATCAAACGTGGAATGATTTTGAAAATTTGGACAAAGAAATTAGAGAAAATCTAGAGTCCATCGCAGAAGACCAAGTCGAACTAGAAGATGCTTTTTATACGAACTTAGAATTTGGAACAGCAGGAATGCGTGGAGTTATTGGTGCTGGAACTAACCGCATGAATACATACATCGTGCGTCAAGCGACAGAAGGCCTTGCAAAATTCATAGAAGCACACGGAGAAGACGCGAAAAAACGTGGGGTGGCCATTGCCTACGATTCTCGTCATAAATCGCCTGAATTCTCATTAGAAGCAGCAAAAACATTGGGTGCTCATGGCATTAAAACGTATTTATTTGAAAGCTTACGTACGACACCTGAGTTATCATTTGCTGTTCGTCATTTAGGAACATTTGCAGGAATTATGATGACCGCCTCTCACAATCCGCCTGAATATAACGGCTACAAAGTGTACGGCGAAGACGGAGGCCAATTCCCACCAGCAGAAGCGGATGAATTAACGGACTATGTTCGTTCAGTTGAAGATATCTTAGCTATTGAAGTTGCTGAGAAAGACGACCTAGTCGAGCAAGGGTTACTTGAATTTATTGGGGAAGAAGTAGATAACGCTTATTTAGAAGAGTTAAAGACTGTAAATATTGACAAAGAGTTAATTGAAAGAAATAGCGATTTAAACATTGTATTCTCACCGCTACATGGAACGGCAACTATGATTGGAACAAAAGCTCTTGAAAATGCGGGTTTTAAAAACGTTACACTTGAACCAGACCAAGCTAAGCCCGATCCTGATTTTACGACAGTGAAGTCACCAAACCCGGAAGACCCGGATGCTTTTGAATTGTCAATTAAATTAGGAAAAGAAATTGGTGCAGAAGTTTTAATCGCGACAGACCCAGATGCGGACCGCCTCGGAATGGCAACCCGTTTAGATAGCGGTGAATACCAAGTGCTAACAGGAAATCAGATTGCAGCTTTAATGGTGAACTACTTACTGAAAGCCTATGAAAAACAAGGCTCACTTCCTGAAAATGGCACGATTCTTAAATCTATTGTTTCCAGTGAAATGGCAACAGTAATTGCGAAAGATCATGGGGTAGATACAGTAGATGTCTTAACAGGCTTCAAGTTTATCGCTGAAAAAATTAAAGAATATGAAGAAACAAACGAAAAAACGTTCTTATTTGGTTTTGAAGAAAGTTATGGATTCTTAGTGAAACCATTCGTACGCGATAAGGATGCGATTCAAGCATTAATCTTAATTGCGGAATTAGCAGCCTTCTATAAAGAACAAGACAAGACTACTTATGACGGCTTGCAAGAACTTTTTGAAGAGTACGGCTACTTTAAAGAAAAAACAATTTCAATTACAATGAGCGGAATTACGGGAGCGGAAAAAATCAAGCAAGTTATGGCTGATTTCCGTTCAGAAAGTCCGACTGTCTTTGGAGGAGTCCAGGTGAAATCTGTGGAAGATTACTTGAGTGGCACTCGTACAGGCGCAAACGGCGAAACAAGTGAAATGAATTTTGATAAAGCCGACGTTTTAAAATATTATTTAGAAGATGGAAGCTGGATTGCAGCACGTCCATCAGGTACTGAACCGAAAATTAAATTCTACATCGGAGCAGTTGCCGATACACAAGAAGAAGCGGATCAAAAAGTCATTGATTTTGAAGCGTCGATCAATGAATTAATTGGGTAAAATGAAATGAAATGAACAAGAGATAAACTTGCCACAACCGAAAAAGTTGTCGCAAGTTTATCTTTTTTTAAGAAAAAGAGTGAAATGACACGCCCGGATATGTTATGATAGTGAGTGAAGTAAAAACTAGAGGGAATTTTATGGAGGGGTATAAATGGCGAATAAATTAGATCTTGTTATTATTACTGGAATGAGTGGAGCTGGGAAAACAGTTGCTGTCCAGAGTTTTGAGGATATGGGTTATTACTGTATTGATAATATGCCTCCAAATTTAATTAAAACTTTTTTACAACTGGTACAAACATCTCAAAAAGTTGAAAAATTAGCTCTAGTAATGGATTTACGTTCTCAATTATTTTTCGAAGAAATTTATGAGGCGTTAGAGTACGTGGATACCAAAACTTCGATTGAGAGTCGGACACTTTTCTTAGATGCAAAAGACGAAGAGTTAATTTCACGATACAAAGAATCAAGACGTTCGCACCCATTAGCGCGAGATAGCCGAACAATTGATGGGATTAGAAAAGAACGTGAGTTTTTAGAGAAAATTCGCCTGCGTTCAAATGTGTATATTGATACCTCTGAAACAACACCTAGAGAATTAAGAAGACAATTAATGGAAGAATTTAGCACTTCTAAGGTTCAACCTTTCCGAGTTGAATTGGTATCTTTTGGCTTTAAAAATGGTTTACCAATTGATGCAGATATCGCAATGGATGTGCGTTTCTTACCGAATCCCTATTACGATGAAAACTTAAGAGATTTACGAGGAACGGATAAGCCGGTTTATGATTTTGTCATGAATCAGGCCGAAACAGAAGAATTTTATACAAAGTTTATGGATTTAATTGAGTTTTCATTACCAGGGTACCGCCGTGAAGGGAAAAGTAGTTTAACGGTAGCGATTGGTTGTACGGGTGGTCATCACCGATCGGTTGCACTTGTTGAGCGAATAGCTAAACAAATCGAAGCGGATGGCTATAATGTCAATGTGACGCATCGAGATATCGACGTCATTAAGGAGTCAAAGGTGAACTCATGAAAATATATCGACCAAAGAGAAGCCGGCCCAAAATCACTGTCATTGGTGGGGGTACAGGTTTACCAGTCATTTTAAGTAGTTTAAAAAATAAAGATGCAGAAGTTACGGCTATAGTAACTGTAGCCGATGACGGTGGAAGCAGTGGCGAGTTACGTAAAATGTTTAACACGGTTCCGCCTGGGGATATAAGAAATGTTTTAGTTGCTTTAAGTGATATCCCAGAAGTGCAAAAAAATATTTTCCAGTACCGCTTTCAATCGGAAGATAAGTCCCTTAATGGTCATTCTTTAGGAAATTTAATTATCCTAGCTACGTCAGAAATGCATGGCAGTATTTATCAAGCCATTCAATTGCTAGCGAAGATGATGCATGTCGATGGCCACATTTATCCAGCAGCGGAAGAACCGTTAATCCTGCATGCGCGTTACAAGGATGGGACATTAGGTTCAGGAGAGTCAAAAATTGCTCGACCAGATAAAACGATTGATTATGTGACCGTCTCAACCACCGATAAAGAGAATGTTTTGATTAAACCGGGCAAAAAAGTAATCTCATCTATCATGGAGGCAGACATGGTGGTGCTAGGTCCTGGGTCTCTTTATACAAGTATTCTGCCTACACTTATGATTCCAGACGTAGGCAAAGCCTTAATGGAAACTGAAGCGCAAGTCTTATATATTTCAAATATTATGACACAAATGGGTGAAACGGAAGGCTTTACCGATGCGGATCATGTGGATGTGTTATGTAAACATATCGGAAAAGATTTTTTAGACACAGTTCTTGTCAATAATGCCGACGTCCCTAAAGAACACGTCGCGAAAATTTCAAACGATGAATATTTATATCAAGTAAAACATAATTTTAAAGGACTCGAAGAAAGAGTCCCTATGATTATCTCAAATGATTTTTTAAACATTACTGAAAAAGGTGTCTACCATGATGGAGATAAAGTAGTCGAAGAAATTTTAAGAGCTGTGTCATTTAATTATCGAAAATTAAGAATTTAAACAGAAGGATAGAGGAGTTGATGGAATGTCATATGCATCAGATGTAAAAAAAGAATTAACGATGCTTGAAGTCCATCCTGAACATGCGAAAGCTGAATTAGCTGCTCTCATTCGAATGAATGGGGTAATAGAAGAAGTTGAGCCGATACTCTTTGTGACGGTTCAAACGGAAAATGCATCCATTGCTCGTCGAATATTTTCGCTTATCAAGAATTTATTCGATGTCAAAGCAGATATAAGTGTTCGCCGCCGCATGAAGTTGAATAAAAATAACGTTTATTTTATTCGTCTAAATAAGGAAGCCAAACGTATTTTATCTGAGTTAGATATTTTAGAAACAATGGTGGATGACACAAATTTACCAGATGAAATTTTAAAAAATGAACAAAAAATTCAATCCTATCTACGAGGCGCATTTTTAGCTCGTGGCTCGGTAAATAGCCCAGAAACAAATAGCTATCATTTAGAAATTCATTCCAGTAGTATTGAAATGAGTGAAGATATTGTAACGATAATGGAAGCTTTTGATTTAAATCCTAAAACGCATGAACGTAAAAATGGCGGCTTTATGACTTATTTAAAAGAAGCTGAAAAAATTGCTGATTTCTTAGGTATCATTGGGGCTAATAATGCTTTGTTTCAATTTGAGGATGTGCGAATTGTACGCGACATGCGAAATTCGGTGAATCGCCTCGTTAATTGTGAGCAGGCCAATTTAAATAAAACAGTCAATGCGGCTACCAAACAAATTGAATCGATTTTATTAATTGACGAAGTACTTGGTTTAAATGCTTTACCAGAAAAAATCAAAGAAATTGCCAGTTTACGCTTAGAAAATCCAGAAGCTAGTTTGAAAGAACTCGGGGATATGGTCCCTGAAAAACCTCTTTCAAAAAGTGCGGTGAACCACCGCATGCGTAAAATTACGCAAATGGCGGAGGAATTAGAAGCCAGTAAAGTAAAAGGATAAGAAACAGTTCTTTCGTTTGACCTTTACTGACCAAGAAGTTATAATAAGGAACGTAAGCTAGAAATAGAATTGAATGGAATCTAGGAGGAATAATATGAATTTAATACCAACAGTAATTGAACAATCTCCCCGCGGTGAACGCGCTTATGATATTTATTCGCGTCTTTTAAAAGACCGTATTATTATGTTAAGTGGTCCGATTGATGATAATGTAGCTAATTCAATAGTAGCGCAATTATTATTCTTGGATGCTCAAGATCCGGATAAGGATATTTACTTATATATAAACTCTCCCGGCGGAAGTGTAACAGCTGGAATGGCTATTTTCGATACAATGAATTTCGTAAATGCGGATGTTCAAACAATCGTTATCGGAATGGCTGCTTCAATGGGAAGTTTATTATTAACAGCAGGTACAAAAGGTAAACGTTTTGCTTTACCAAATGCTGAAGTAATGATTCACCAGCCATTAGGTGGTGCGCAAGGTCAAGCAACTGAAATTGAAATAGCGGCTCGTCATATCCTAAAAACGCGTGAAAAATTAAATGAGATTCTTGCGGAAGCAACAGGTCAGCCAATCGAAGTTATTGAACGTGATACAGATCGTGATAACTTCATGAGTGCTGAAGATGCAAAAGAATACGGATTAATTGATGAGATTATTGACAACTCCAAAGAAATTGGCGATAAATAATAAGCAACTAAAAGTCTACTCCTTCTATATAATAAGAAGAGAGTAGACTTTTTTTGTTAGAAAATTAAAGCCTATATGGGATCATATTTGCCCATCAAATTGAATTTACATAAATTTAACACCCGATATCATGGGTATTGTTTGTGAAATATTTTGAATAATTGTATAATAGAACGTGTGAAGTAAACGCTTTACATGCGATAAAAAGATTAACTGGACAAAAAAAGTCCCGCAACAAACTTTAATGGTTGACATACGTCCCGCTTGGTGTTATATTAATTAAGAACAAGCGAGAGGAAGTGAAGGATGTTATCGGTAATCGAAAAAGTGCTTCCTGATGCTTATGAATTATTGCTTAGACGTTATCAAATTATGAATATAATCAATAGAGAGTGTCCAATCGGGCGCCGCTTACTCGCTGAAAAAGTTAGTTTAACCGAACGCCTCATACGAAGCGAAGTAGAGATACTAAAAGCGCAACGCCTTGTGTTAACTTCATCAGCCGGAATGGAATTAACCCCATTAGGTACAGAAGTTTTAAAAAAATTGGATGAATTATTGATTGAAACATCTTCTATTCATCAATTGGAAAGAGATCTCGCACAATATTTGAATATTGCAATGTGTGAAATTGTCCCAGGGAATCTCAATGAAGATTCAAAAGTTCGAGCGATGATGGCTGAGCAAACGATTAAAGTAATGGACCATCTTCTCAAAAATGGGAAGCAAGTCATTACGGTTATGGGCGGCACAACTTTAAATGAAGTAGCGAATCACATGGACGAAAGTTTAAGTGAAAATCGCGAATTGTTATTTGTACCAGCTCGCGGAGGTCTAGGCGATCATGCCATGATTGAAGCAAATGTTATAGCACAACGAATGGCTCAACAAACAGGTGGAGAATTTCATGGACTTTACGCACCTGAGCATGTTCATACTCGGATTTACGAAGAGTTATTAAATGAGCCCGATATAAAAAACACGATGCAATTAATTGAAAATGCGTCGCTAATTTTATATAGTGTAGGTAACCCGATAGAGATGGCCAAGCGTCGAGGGTTAGATAATGAAACATTGGAACTGCTCATTGGAAAAGAAGCGGTAGCAGAAGCTTTCGGAGAGTTCATTAATAAAGATGGAGAAGTGGTTTATAAGCTGTCCAACATTGGACTACAATCTTCTTCACTAGAAAAAATTGAACACAAAGTGACTGTTGCTGGTGGAAAAGAAAAAGCAGAGGCAATTGAAGCGTATTTAAAGACTGCACCATCCCATACTTGGTTAATTACAGATGAGGCAGCAGCAAAAGAGATTTTAAACGGGGGCAACCCTTTAAAATAAAAAAAAAGCAAGATTTTCTGAGGAGGAAATCATTTATGTCATTGAAAGTAGCTATTAATGGTTTTGGAAGAATTGGTCGTTTAACTTTACGTCACCTATTGAAAGAAAATAGTGATTTAGAAGTAGTAGCAGTTAACGATTTAACAGATAACGATAACTTAGCTTATTTATTCAAATATGATACAGCTTTCGGAACATTCCCAGGAACAGTTGAAGCTAAAGGCGATGCAATTGTTGTTGATGGTAAAGAAATTAAAGCATTTGAAGAACCAGATGCAAGCAAATTACCATGGGGCGACTTAGGAGTCGACATCGTATTAGAGTGTACAGGTTTCTATACAAGTGTAGAAAAAGCACAAGCTCACGTAGATGCTGGAGCAAAACGTGTTCTAATCTCAGCACCTGCAAGTGACGCTAAGATGGTTGTTCACGGAGTTAACGAAGACGAAATTACTGCCGAAGATACAATTATCTCAGCAGCTTCATGTACTACAAACTCTTTAGCACCAGTTGTTAAAGTATTAAACGACAACTACACAATCAAAACTGGTAACATGGTAACAGTTCATGCTTACACAGCAACTCAAGCTTTACAAGACTCACCAAATGGTAAATACCGTAGTGGACGTGCAGCAGCACAAAACATTATTCCAGCTACAACAGGTGCAGCTAAAGCAATTGGTAAAGTAATTCCAGCAGTTGACGGTCTATTAGACGGTTCAGCGCTACGTGTTCCAACAATTACTGGTTCACATACAATTCTTTACACACTTCTAGAAGAAGAAGTAACTGTTGAAGAAATCAATGCGAAAATGAAAGATTTCTCAAATCCATCATTTGCATATAACGAAGACCAAATTGTTTCTTCTGACGTTATTGGATTCCCAGCTGGAGCAATCTTTGACGCAACATTAACAGAAGTTCAAGAAGCAAAAGATGGTTCACAATTAGTTAAGACAGTTTCATGGTACGATAACGAGTATGGATTCGTTGCAAACATGGTTCGTACTTTAGAGCACTTTGCAGACTTAGCTTAATTATAAGAATTTAAAAGAAAAGCTTTAACAAGCGGGAAGCGATCGCGCTTCCTGCTTTTTTATTTCTATCGAAGTAGAGAATGAGGGGTTAAAGAATATGGCTAAAAAGTCAGTTAAAGATTTAGAATTACAAGGTAAAAAAGTTCTTGTTCGTGCAGATTTCAACGTTCCAATGAAAGACGGCGAAATCACAAACGATAACCGTATCCAAGCGGCATTACCAACACTTGAATACATTATCGAACAAGGTGGAAAAGTTATTCTTTTTTCACACTTAGGTCGAATCAAAACAGAAGAAGACAAAGAGAAAAACTCACTTCGTCCAGTTTCTGAGCGTTTAGGTGAATTATTAGGAAAAGAAGTTACTTTTATTCCTGAAACACGTGGTGAACAATTAGAAAATGCAATTGAAGCTCTAAACGAAGGCGATGTATTAGTGGTCGAAAATACTCGATTTGAAGACCTAGACGGTAAAAAAGAGAGTGGAAATGACGAAGAATTAGGAAAATACTGGGCTTCATTAGGTGACGTATTTGTAAACGACGCATTTGGAACAGCTCACCGTGCACATGCTTCAAACGTTGGAATCGCGTCGAACGTTGAATCAGCAGCTGGTTTCTTAGTTCAAAAAGAAATCGACTTTATTGGTGGAGCAGTAGACAATCCAGAACGTCCATTTGTAGCTATTTTAGGTGGAGCAAAAGTTTCAGATAAAATTGGTGTTATCGAAAATTTACTTGAAGTTGCAGATAAAGTTCTTATTGGTGGAGGAATGGCGTACACATTCTTTAAATCCCAAGGAAAAGAAATCGGAACTTCATTACTAGAAGAAGACAAAGTGGAATTAGCGGCTTCATTACTTGAAAAAGCTGGCGACAAATTGGTTCTTCCAGTAGATACTGTGGTTGCCCCAGAATTCGATAACGATTCACCTTCACAAGTCGTTGAAGGAGATATTCCAGCAGATCAAATGGGTCTAGATATTGGTCCAAAAACAATTGAATTATTCGCAAAAGAATTAGAAGGTGCGAAAACAGTTGTATGGAACGGTCCAATGGGAGTATTTGAAATGTCTAACTTTGCCAAAGGAACAGAAGAGTTATCTAAAATCTTAGCAGGCCTTGAAGGCGCTACGACTATTGTTGGTGGTGGAGACTCTGCAACAGCTGTCCAAAAATTAGGTTATGAAGATGATTTCAGCCACATTTCAACAGGTGGTGGAGCAAGTCTAGAGTATTTAGAAGGTAAAGAATTACCTGGTATTGCAGCCATCTCTGACAAATAAAGTACAGATTAAACTTAGTTTAAGAAAGGTGATATTGTGAGAAAACCAATTATCGCAGGAAACTGGAAAATGAATAAGACATTGTCTGAAACAGAAGCCTTTGTAGAAGAGGTTAAAAACAACATCCCATCAAACGATAAAGTGGATGCAGTAATCGGTGCACCAAATATCTTTACTCAAAAATTAATCGAGTTAACAGAAGGAACGGATCTTAAAGTAGCGGCTCAAAATAGCCACTTTGAAGATTCAGGTGCTTTCACTGGTGAAACAAGCCCGTTAGCACTTGCTGATATGGGGACAGATTATGTCATCATCGGTCACTCTGAACGTCGTGAGATTTTTGGCGAAACAGATGAAGATGTCAATAAAAAAGCACATGCAATCTTCAATCACAACATGGTTCCAATTATTTGTTGTGGTGAGTCATTAGAACAACGCGAAAATGGCGAAACAGATTCATGGATTGCTGGACAAGTTGAAGCGGCTCTGGAAGGATTATCTTCAGAACAAGTTAAAACAGCTGTGATTGCTTACGAACCTATTTGGGCCATTGGAACTGGAAAAACAGCAACTTCAGAACAAGCCAATGAAACAATTATGGTGGTTCGTGAGACAGTTAAAAAAGTGTATGACGATGAAACAGCACAAGCTGTTCGCATCCAATATGGTGGTTCAGTCAAACCTGAAAATATTGGTGAACTCCTTGCACAATCAGATATCGATGGCGCGCTTGTCGGTGGTGCGAGTTTAGAACCAGAATCTTTCTTAGCACTATTGGAGGCGGCAAACGATAATGAGTAAAACACCAGTTGCCATCATTATATTAGATGGATTTGGATGGCGAGAAGATGACCATGGAAATGCGGTCAACCAAGCAAATAAACCAAATTTCGATCGCTACTGGAATGAATTTCCACATGCGACAATGCAAGCGGCTGGTTTAGCCGTCGGTTTACCTGAAGGGCAAATGGGGAACTCAGAAGTTGGCCATACAAATATCGGTGCCGGACGAGTCGTTTACCAAAGTATTACTCGTATTGATAAAGCTATCGCAGACGGTGAATTCGCAGAAAATGAAGTTCTTTTAGATACATTTGATCATGTAAAAAAACATGATTCTGCTTTACATTTATTCGGTTTAGTATCGGACGGTGGAGTTCACTCACACATGCGTCAGCTCAATGCGTTTATTGAGGAAGCGAAAAAGAATGGTGTACAAAAAGTCTTCATCCATGCATTTACTGATGGTCGAGACGTTGCACCAGATTCAGCAGCTGACTCGA
>DAIOTF010000006.1:29913-52466 GCA_036752165.1 Atopostipes sp. | reverse complement strand
CATACGGTAGCTACCATTTATCAAAACTTAGCGGATGCGCAAAACCCTCATAAAAATAAAGGCGAAGGCTATCTTGAGGGAGATCTTTACGAGCAGTACTTACACGATCTAGCTTTAGCTCAAAAATATGCTTTACAAAATCGACAAGCCATGGCTGAAAATATTTTAAACGCAAATGGAATAGACAAGCGCGATCAATTTGATACCGTGCATAATTACATTGAGATGGATACGATGATTGCCCGAAAAGGTGCGATTTCAGCACAAAAAGGCGAAAAGTTAGTCATTCCCTTTAACGCACGCGATGGTTCCGTCATTGCGAAAGGAAAAGGCAATCCCGACTGGAACTATTCCGCACCCCACGGGGCTGGGCGAACGATGTCGCGCACCCAAGCGAAAAAGCGAATTCCGCTACGAGATTACCAAGAAATGATGGCTGGTGTGTATTCGACTTCCGTTTCCAAACAAACCCTAGACGAAGCGCCATCGGCTTATAATGAACAGCGAAAAATTTTAGAGCTAGCGAAACCAACGATTGAAGTCTTAGAATACATTCGCCCAATCTATAACTTAAAAGGTTAATAATAAAGTCTAGCGAGATAGGAGAATACCTAATTCACTAGACTTTTTACCTTTAATCAAGCTGTAAATTTATTATAGCTTGATTAACCGCTTTAATCTGTACATAAAAAATACAGCCGGATTAACTTAAGCTCACATTTATGCAAATATCTTTACTTGTACGCAAGGCCAAAACACTTCTTATCTTTTCTTGATATTTTAAATTATGCGTGCTAAAATTTAATGAAAGCGGTTGCGCAAAGCCCGTAATCAAATTCACAGGAGGTATTTAATGAAGAAGTTTATAGCACTTATTTTATTTCCACTCATCGGTCTTATTTCACCGATAACAGCCCACGGTCAAACGACGATTTCCGTGTATCCGGAGGAAATTTCTTACAATGAAAATGCAGTCGTGACAATCGAGACATCCAGCGACTGGGATGTATTAGAAGCTACAATCGATACATCTGAAATTGGAGGTTTTGAAGATTTAAAAATCGACCCCATTTTGATGGAACAAACCATCGCAGTAAATGACCAAACAACTGCGGGTACTAAAACACTTGAAGTCACCATCACCGAAGTGGATGGCACAATACATACAGAAGACATCAAAATCGAAGTTCTCCCTCGGGAAATAAAAGATGACGCCGATTTTGATTGGGATGAGGCTGTGATTTATTTTCTCTTAACCGATCGATTCAAAGATGGTGACCCGTCTAACAACGATCCGAATGGGGAAAATTATGATACTGCGCATCCAGAATCTTATCACGGCGGAGACTTTCAAGGGATCATTGACCAACTCGATTATTTAGATGAGCTGGGTATTAATACAATTTGGATTTCACCTATCATTGACAATATCAATCACAATCATCGCCACGGTAAAGAGGAATCACAATACGGGTATCACGGCTACTGGGCGAAAGATTTCACAACAATTGATGAACACTTTGGCGATTTAGAAACCTTCAAGGCCCTCATTGACGAAGCGCATGAGCGGGGAATAAAAATAATGGTCGATGTGATTGTAAATCATACGGGTTATGGGATGAAAATGTCCGACACGGGAGAGGCAATTCCAAATTTTCCCACACGAGAAGAACAAGCGGTTTTTGACGGCATGTTGCGTGAAAATCCACAAGCTGGCCATGATGTTCTGGGTGAAATCTACGGCTTACCCGATTTTATAACAGAAGATCCTGAAGTGAGAGCACAAATTATTCAGTGGCAAACCGATTGGATTGAACGAGCGCGCACCGATGCCGGAAATACAATTGATTATTTCCGTGTAGATACGGTCAAGCACGTAGAAGACACCACTTGGAACGCCTTAAAAAATGAACTCACGAAAATTAAGCCGGATTTCAAAATGATCGGCGAAAGTTGGGGCGCGACTTACAATAATACAGGTGGCTACCTTAACACCGGCCGCATGGATTCACTGCTAGACTTTGACTTTAAACGCATCGCCTCAGCCTTTGCGCACGGTCAAATCGAACAAGCGGAAGAAGAACTCCTTCGTCGAAATGAAACCATGGATAGCACAACAATGCTTGGGCATTTTTTAAGCAGCCATGACGAGGACGGGTTCTTGTATTACTTTATGCAAGGAGACGAAGATTTGTATAAAGTGGCGATATCTCTACAGCTAACTGCCAAAGGCCAACCGGTTATTTACTATGGGGAAGAAATTGGCCTCAGCGGAAAAGCCGAAGGAGATATGGACCAAGGCGAGTTTAGTGAGAATCGACCTGACTTTGACTGGAGTAAGGTTGACGACCATCACTTAGTTGAACACTATCAAAAAGTATTAGCTTCAAGGGCCGAGCACTCCAAAGTATTTGCGAAAGGGGACCGCAAGCATATCGCCGGAACAAATGACTCAGGCTTTTCTATTTTTTCTAGAAGTTACGAAGACGAAACAATTTATATCGGTTTGAATACTTCAATAGAAGAAGGCGAAGTCAATTTTGAAGTCGAACATGAACCAGGTACGATGTTAAAAGATGAATATAATGATGTAATATATGAAGTAGACGAGTCCGGACAAGTCAAAATTCTACTACCTGGAAATCCAGACGGTGGAACAGTTATATTGGCTACAACGGACGAAGTTGCCTCAAGCCAAAGTAATATAGGCGTGTATATACTTATAGGGGTCATCACTTTAGGTACGGGTGCATTTCTTGTGTGGAGATTTCGTAATAGATCATTTTCTGGCGAAATAAACCCTTAAATATGTTTAAAAGTTTTTTAAAGATAAATATATACAATTCACATAAAAAACAGGAAGAAATAAGCACACTTTACTTAATTCTTCCTGTTTTAAATTTTACTCCACAACGATTTCTGTCTTTACGGTATTGCTTCCACTAGCAGTCAATAAATTTGCCATTGGACACGCACCATCGACAAATTGTTTCAAGTGTCGCTCATCGGCTTCATTCAATTCAGCCCCGATAATTCGCATATCCACTACAATATCAATTCTTTCCTCACGCCGGCGTCCTTGCAAGTCACTTTCCGCTTCCACTTCAACTTTTTCAAACGAATGCCCATTTGCCCGCAAATAACTTTCAGCCACCATCATCTTACAACCCGCAATCGAAGCCAACAAATACCCATGCGGACTCATGCCCGAATTCTCACCGCCATCCGCAACCGGTCGATCGGCCACATAGTCAAAACCTTCCACATTCATTTTTGTTTTCGCAGTCTCCGTTAAATACCCCGTTAATTTCATTTTCTCATCATCCTTTCCTTCGTAAAATAAAACCCTTACCAATCTTGGCTTAAAAATTCAAAACAATGATTTAAATGACGCGCCCAAGCTTTTTCATTGTGACGGTCGTCAGCAGAAATATTTAATGACACATTCTCTAGCGGTAAACCTTTTAAAAGCAATTGCCGTGCATAATCCACCGAACAATCAATATACGCCTGCTTCAATTCGAGTTCCTCATCTTCTTGCGTGCCCACTTGAATAAAAATCAATTGGTCTAAATCAAGCGATTGCTTAGTTAAAAAATCTTTAAACGCGCCCGGCGCAATCCAATTCGCTAAAGAAAAAATCCCTAAGCAACCAATCTCTTCCTGATATTCAACTCCCATATATGAAGAAATATTTCCGCCCGCCGAACTTCCTATCATGGCCGTATGCTTTTTATCCGATTTAGTCCGGTAGGTTTCGTCAATAAAAGGCTTCACCACATCCATCACAAAAGTTGCATACTCAACGCCCAAGCTCTCAATTTCAACATCCTTAAAAAACGGACTATCTGTAATCGACCACGGGGTATATTCATCCATTCGACGTTCTGCATCGTTATCAATCCCCACCACAATCATTGGCGATAAGTCCAGATTATTTTTAATCGTCGAAATCACTCCCCATGAATGGCCACTATAGGAATCTTCATCATAAAATACATTTTGACCGTCGTGAAAATAAACCACCGGATAAGTAGTTGTAGTATCTACACCGTAATCTTCAGGCAATAAGACACGCACCCGACGTTCGCTCTTTAAATAAGGAACTGTAATATAATGTTCTTTTATATGCAAAATAATGCCCTCCAAATATTTAGTTCATTCCATTATACTTAAATTCCTTTTTAAAGATAAGTGTTTGAAATAACCAATGATTTTAAAAATTAAGTAGCTAACTCACCTATCAAGAAAATGCTGAGTAGATAGGGATCATTTTTAAAAATAAACATCGCATATCAGCAAGTGCTGATATGCGATGTTTACTTCCTATTTATTTCTCAATAGTAAAGAAGATAGGAGCTTCAATTGTCGAAACTTTTCCATCAACTACTTCAAAAAGACGATTTTTTACTAAGTTATAGTATTCGCCATCTGGAACTTTAAGAGGTACCCAAGCTTCATGATGCTTCAAATTAAATACACCAATTTTTTTCGAATCTTCACAATCATAAGTCATAATGACTGTATCTAATTCATCGATTGCTTCTAAATGATATGGAATGTTTTCTACAGGCACATGTTCTTTCTTAATATCGACTAGCGATTGCAACCACATACTGAGATCAATTCCGGTTACCCAGTCAATAGGGTCTTTTTCAAACAGATTTGGCAACCGTTTCGAGCCAACTTCTTGGCCATTATATACTAGAGTAGCGCCTTTTTGAAAGTAATTAAAGGCTGTCCATTCGACTAAATCTTCAATATCAACTAATGAATTAACAATACGGTCTTGGTCATGGTTTTCCAGAAATCGCAGTTTAACATAGTTGCTAGGATAGATGGTTTCTTGTCGATTCAGTGCTCTTACATAATCCGAAAGTGGAATTTCACCTGCAAGATAGGCTTTAAATTCAGGGAAAACATCATAGGCATAAGTTAAATCAAATGCTTCATAGATTTCAGCATCACTATGAGCGATTAAATCACGTTCACGTAAATGCTCAATAAAATGTGGTTCTACAGTTTCGGATAGCCAAATAAAATCAGGTTTCATGGCATTCACACGTTCTCGAGCTTCTTTCCAAAATTCAATCGGAATAAGGGGTGCCACATCACATCGAAATCCATCAACAATTTTCGCCCATTGTACAAGAGTTTCAATTTGATAAGCCCAAAGCTCGTCGTTTGAATAATCCAAATCAACGATATCTGTCCAATCGCCGACACGGTTACCCATGGAGCCGTCCGGTTTTTTATAAAACCATTCGGGATGTTCTTGAACCAATATAGAGTCTGGAGCTGTATGATTGAAGACAATATCAATCATCACTTTCATTTCACGCTTATGAATTTCTTGGACTAAGAGTTTAAAATCATCTAAAGTTCCAATTGCCGGATCGATTGATCGAAAATCTTTAATCGCATAAGGAGAGCCAACACTTCCTTTTCGGTTCAGTTCACCAATAGGATAGAAGGGTAGAAACCAAATGACATCGGTTCCTAAATGTTTGATTCGGTCGAGCTCCGAATGCACAGCATTGAAAGTTCCTTTCTTCGAAAAATTTCTCAAGAAAATACTATAAATATTTAAATTGCGCCATTCAAGTGGTGTTTCTTTGGCCATAAACCTGTCCTCCTAAAATTAAGTCACTAATTCTCCTTCAATATATTCATTCATGAAACGTTTATTTTTCGCATTTGTTTCTTTTATAACATCAAATAAAATATCAACTGCTCGACTACCTAAAAGGTGACTGTTTAAATTAACATAGGCTTCACCTGGCACGAGGTTATCTAGAAGATGTTTGTACGCACTGAAACTAATGGTCTTAATATGTGACCAACCTTTTTCATTCAACGCCTGTCGAATACCGTTTGCAACTAACTCATCCGCAATAACGAGTGCGTCAAAGTTTTCAAATTGGTCATTATTCATAATTAAGTCATACCCATCTAAAGGTAAGAACATGAAATCATTAAAAATAGCTTCTTCTTTAACCTCAAGATTGTTCTCTTTTAATGCTTTTTTATATCCGGTGAGACGATCAGAGATAAAGAATTGTTCAATATCTCCACCCACGTAAGCAATTTTTTTAGAACCCTCATTTATTAAATACCTAGTGGCTAAGTAACCTAAAGTCTCATTGTCATTATCGACGAAATTTACTTTCGTACTTTCAGGCGATCCTATAACGACTGACGGACAGCCTACTTCTTGCGCAAAAGTTAAAAGAGGATCTTCTTTTGAAGCGTATAAGAAAATTAATCCTTCGATTTGTTTTCCATAAACAATCTTTTTCAAGTGATTCAACCTTTGTTCTTGCGTTTGACCAGCGGATAGTAAAATCGAATAATCATTTTTTGACATCGAATAGTTAATTCCTCGAAGAACGGTAGGAAAGAAAGGGTTCTGATAAAAAGCATCTGTAGCAGGTGGTAGAATCAAACCAAATGTTTTTGAACGACTACTTGCAAGCCCTTGCGCATTTACGTTTGGATAATAGTTTAATTCGTCCATTACCTGACGTACTTTCTTTTTTGTCTTCTCACTAATCGACGGACTGTTGGCAACTACTCTTGAAACAGTAGAAGGAGCTACACCCGCTTTCTTAGCGACATCTCGTATTGTTATAGCCATATTTATGTTCCTCTCAGTTTACTTCCTCTTCATTATATGCTATTTTGAACTCGCTTTCAACGCAATTAAAAAATATAAAATAAATTACGAAATCGGTTGCATAAATTTTACTTGTCCCTTATAATGATTTCGAAGACATAAATAGGAGGTTAGTGTATGGAGCGAACGAGTGGCGTTTTAATGCATATATCATCTTTGCCGAACACTTACGGCATTGGAACATTTGGTAAAACAGCGTTTGATTTTGTTGATTTTCTTGTCGAAACAGGACAAACATACTGGCAAATCTTACCTTTAACAACAACAAGTTATGGGGATTCCCCTTATCAGTCCTTTTCAGCTTTTGCTGGGAATACACACTTTATCGACTTTGATGTATTAATCGAAGAAGAAGTTTTGACTGCAAAAGATTTAGAAGACAAACATTTTGGTGACGACCCGAAAAAAGTAGATTATCACCGCATCTTTAACGAAAGAAGACCGCTTTTAGACAAGGCCGTCGCAAACTTCGTCGAAAATGGTGGCTTGAAAAATAAAGAGTTTAGTGAATTTGTCGAAAACAACGAAATCTGGTTAGAACCTTTCGTTCAATACATGACGATTAAAGAGGGGCAAGGCCTTCGCGCATGGTATGAGTGGCCAGAAAAATACAAACAGTACGATAAAGAAGTGGTACTTGATTACTGCGAGAATCATGAAGACGTTGTAAATTACCATCGAGTCACTCAGTATTGGTTCTTTAAACAATGGACAGCTTTAAAAGATTATGCGAATGAAAACCACATTCAAATTATCGGAGACATTCCAATTTATGTTTCTCGAGACAGTGTTGAAATGTGGATGACTCCAGAATTATTCTTAGTGGATGAATATGGTAATCCTACAGGAGTCGCCGGTGTTCCACCGGATTCATTCTCAGCGGATGGCCAATATTGGGGCAATCCGATTTATGACTGGGAATATATGGAAGAAAACGATTATGAGTGGTGGGTTCTTCGTATGGAAGAAAGTTTTAAACTCTATGACGTCGTACGTATTGACCATTTCCGAGGGTTTGAAAGCTTCTGGGAAGTTCCTTACGGTTCTGAAACAGCGGCAACTGGGGAATGGAAGCCTGGTCCAAGTAATCGATTGTTCGAGCAAATTGAAAAAGAGCTTGGAAAACTGAATGTGATCGCTGAAGACTTAGGTTTTATTACGGAAGAAGTTGTTGAAATGCGTGATAAAACAGGCTACCCGGGTATGCGAATTTTACAAAATGGTTTCTACGGTCAAGACAATATCGACTTACCGCATCATTATATTCCAAATACAGTAGCTTATGTAGGAACGCATGATAACCGAACGGCATTAGATTGGTACTTGAATCAAGCCACTTTAGAAGAACGCGATCAAATGGACTTGTACTTGAATCGACGTCCGGGAGAACATATTTCTGATGCATTGAATCGTGGAATCGCCGCTTCGCCAAGTTATATTGTAGTGTACATGATGCAAGATTTACTGCAGTTAGGGGAAGAGTCGCGCATGAATATTCCGTCAACGGTTGGAGACAACTGGGATTGGCGTATGGAAGAACAGGCGATTACACCAGATGTAAAAGAAAAGTTACTTCAATGGACTGAAACTTACTTCCGTCTAAATGAAAGCCTACTTGAGGAAGAAGACATTTACCCAGATGAAGAAGTTGAAGTTTATGAAACAGAAGAATCACTGGAAGAAAGAACAGATACACTTCAGAAACAAACAATTAAAAACAATTCAACAAGAGGAGAGAAGAATGATTAATTTAGAAAGTTTAGCAAAAGAACAATTTAATAAACCGTTGGCCGAATGTTCAAATCAAGAGATTTATAAGGTGTTATTGGACTTAGTTCAAGACCGTGCAGTCGACCTACCTACAAATGACTCAAAAAAGAAATTATACTATGTTTCTGCAGAGTTCTTAATTGGGAAATTGCTATCTAATAATTTACTCAATCTCGGATTATATGAGGAAGTAAAAGAGCAATTAGCTGCAAATGGAAAATCACTTAACGAAGTAGAAGAGGCTGAAGAAGAGCCGTCACTAGGAAACGGTGGTTTAGGTCGTCTAGCCGCATGTTTCCTAGATTCCATTGCGACTTTAGGTTTGAATGGTGACGGGGTAGGATTAAACTATCACTTTGGTTTATTCCGTCAAGTGTTTGAAGACAACCAACAAACCTACCGACCAGACGAATGGTTATCTGAACCTACTTGGTTAACAAAATCGGACGTTTCATTTGATGTGCCATTTGGAAAATTCACTTTAACGTCTTCATTATATGACATCGAAGTTTTAGGATTCCAACAAGGGAAAAGAAACCGTCTACGTCTATTCGACTTAGAAAGTGTTTCAAGTGATATTATTGACGAAGGGTCAATCACTTTTGACAAAACAAATATCGAAGAAAACTTAACGTTATTCTTATACCCAGATGATTCAGATCGTGATGGAAACTTGTTACGTATTTACCAACAATACTTCATGGTTTCAAACGCTGCTCAATTGGCGATTGCTGAAGCGATTGAACGCGGAAGTAACGTACACGATTTAGCGGATTATATGGTTATCCAAATTAACGATACCCATCCAACATTTATTATTCCGGAAATGATCCGTCTATTGACGACAGAGCACGGAATGGAATTTGACGAAGCGGTTATTATCGTACGTAACATTGTTGCGTTCACAAACCACACAATTTTAGCGGAAGCTCTAGAAAAATGGCCATTAAGTGATATTCAAGAAGTTGTTCCGGAAATTGCAGATATCATTATAGAATTAGCTGAGAGAATTAAGAAAGAATTCCCTGATAATCCTGCGGTGCATGTAATTGACGAACACGATACAGTGCATATGGCGCATTTAGCGATTCATTTCGGATTCAGCACAAACGGTGTTGCGGCCCTTCATACAGAAATTTTGAAGCATTCAGAATTAAAAGATTTCTATGAAATTTATCCAGAAGAGTTTTCAAATAAAACAAACGGAATTACTTTCCGTCGCTGGTTAATGGCTTCAAACCCTGAGTTAACGAAATTCTTAAATGAGAAAATCGGTACAAACTGGCATAAGGATGCGGACTTAACTGGTTTACTTGACTATAAAGATGATGTTGATGTGTTAAAAGAATTGAAAGAAATTAAGGACACGAAGAAAGTTCAATTACGTGACCATTTTGAAAGAACACAGAATGTCTCTATTAAAGCAGATTCGATTATTGATGTTCAGATTAAACGCATTCATGAGTATAAACGTCAACAAATGCTTGCGCTATACGTGATTCACAAATACATGGACATTAAAAAAGGGAATATCCCTGCAACACCAATTACGATTATCTTTGGTGGTAAAGCAGCGCCTGCGTATACAATCGCACAAGATATAATCCATTTAGTCTTAACATTATCTGAATTAATTGAAAATGATGCTGATGTGAAAGATCATCTACAAGTTGTATTCGTGGAGAACTACAACGTTGGTGAAGCAGAATACCTATTCCCAGCTGCCGACATTTCAGAACAAATTTCACTCGCATCTAAAGAAGCAAGTGGTACTGGAAACATGAAATTCATGTTAAACGGCGCGCTAACGGTTGCGACATTAGATGGAGCGAACGTTGAGATTGCTGAGCATGTTGGAGAAGAAAATATTTACCTATTTGGACGTAAGAGTGATGAAATTGTTCACTTATACGACACGAATGGTTACGACCCAATGTACTACTACAACAAGCTGACAATCAAGCCATTAGTTGACTTCATAGTAAGTGACGAAATGATGGCACTAGGTAATGAAGACAATCTAAACCGTCTATACAACGACATTAAAAACAAAGACTACTTTATGGCATTAATCGACTTAATCGAATTTATTGCGATCAAAGAAAAAATGTACGAAGATTTTGAAGACCAAAAGACATGGCAACAAAAAGCTCTTATTAACATTGCCAATGCTGGATTCTTCTCAGCAGACCGTACAATCGAAGACTACAACAGAGAAATCTGGCACTTAGAAGCAAACACTGATGCATAACTTCTCAAGTTAAAGTTTTAATCTAAATTTAGTAACCATAAGTTTAAACTTCCAAAACACACCCTTGTTTGTGGCTGATTTACGATAATCAGTCGCTTTCAAGGGTGTGTTTTTTTACAATGACCAATTTTTGATTGAAGCGTAGTCTTTTGTTCACGTATGAAATGTATAAGAACGCAAGACCAATAGTTCAACTTGGCTAAAACAATTTTTAAAGAAAACAAAACGAAGGTGCTCAAATGAGACACCTTCGTTAAAATATTATTCGTGTGTGATTAATTTTGGATTAACAATTGTAAAACCTTGTTCAATTAGGCCATCTACAATTGTTGGAACGGCTGCTGCGGTCCATTCGCGGTCATGCATTAAAATATTTGCACCGTTACCGAGAAGTTCGGTGTTCAGCGTAATATCCGCTAGGGCATCCGCATCTTGGTACTGAACTTCCCAGTCGTAACCAAACGACCAGTTCATCCACGTCATGCCTTCTTCAGCCACCACTTGTTTTGAATATTCTGTCATAATTCCATGAGGTGCACGGAAAAATCGTGGACGCTCACCCGTTGCTTCTTCGACGATATCGTTAGTGGTGATAATTTCCTCGCGTTGGTTTTCTTCTGAATAATCATCCAATTTCGCGTGCGTGTGCGTATGGTTAGCAATTTCAAATCCACGTTCATGGAGGTCTTGAATTGCAGCCTTGCCTTCTTCGTCTTCCATGTACATGCTATTGACGAAAAAGATGGCATTCACACCACGCTCTTCTAAAGCCTCAGCAATTTCTAAGGAATTACCGTAAGGTGCATCATCAAAAGTCAATAAGACAAGTTTCTCGTCCTCAGTTGTTTCACCATCAATGGGTTCCACAGAGAAAATATTCGGATTAATTTCGTATTGGTATGCCAAATCTTCCTCTTCCTCAACTTCTTCTTCAACGACTTCTTCCTCAGTCGCATCCTCTTCCGTCGTTTCGACTTCCTCTGTCGTTTCGTCGACTGCACTTGTATCTTCATTAGAAGAAGCTGCGTCGTCTTGACAAGCTGATAAGAGTAACGTAGAGATTAATACGGTAGATAAAATTACTTTTTTCATTTAAAAACACCTTTTTTATGAATTTTGATTACATCGATTGTATCATATTGCAGTTTAGAAAGACACTCTTTCTCTTCTTCGAAAATGGATAGTTAGCTGTCCTCTTCAAGGTGGAGCACTTGAATTTTCTCTAGGGCTTTGCCGCTAATCGTGACGTCTTCATTTGAATCAATATTTTGAATGGATATCATCCCGTCATACGTATTAATGGCTTCTAAGCGGTAGCGATTATTTATCGAAAATCCTTTGTCATACAAATAATTTAATAATTCATTGTCATGATCGGGCACTTCCAACACAATAAACTGTTCGCCAACATTAATTTCAGTTAAAGGAATACGTGGCGTTTTAAAAGTTTTCACTGAACCGTCTGCTCGAGGAATAATCCCTCCATGGGGATCAAAAGTAGGACTATTTAAAAATTGATCCAGTCTTTCAATGACTTTATCTGAAGACGCATGTTCCAAACGATCCGCTTCTTCATGCACTTCATCCCACTGAAATCCTAACTTTTCATATAAAAAGACTTCCCAAATTCGATGCTTTCGAATCAATTGATTCGCGATTTGAATGCCTACTTCAGTTAATTGCACCCCTTTATATGGCGAATGGGTAATCAGGCCTTCTTTGACTAAGCGTGCATTCATATCCGTAACAGATGCAGCTGAAACGGAAAGTTCACTCGCAATGTCTTTATTACTGACAATTTGTTTCGCGCCATTTAAATTAAAGATGGCTTTGATATAATCTTCTTTATTCGGAGATATTCTCATAAAAATCTTCCTTCTTATTCAGTCTTCCTATTTATTTTAGGCGAACCTAAAATAAATTGCAAGTCTGAAAAGGCCAACGCATTTGAATTGTATACAGTAGCTTGCTAAGATAAGAAAGAAATTTACTAAAGAATAAAATCCGCTTGGAGTGAACGAATTGAATAATAATATGGAAGAATTCATGAGTGAATTTAATCGTCTTCATGATGTTTTACAAGATAAAATAGGGCGCTCGGATGATTTTTATACCTTATTAAAAGATATGGAAAACGATCCAGTCATTCGCCGGTATAAAGATGAATTGCACGTGATTCGAAAGTTACGAAATATTTTAGTCCACGAAAAGAAGACGATTGATTATGATATCGCAATACCTTCAGACAAAGTCATCGAACAAATTAAGTTTATTCGAAAACAAATCATTCAGCCAGCAACGGCCGGTAAATATTTTAGCCGACGAGTCTTTAGCTTTAATGTAGAAGATTCCTTTAAACGCTTATTGTATTTTGTAGATAAAAATCATCTTTACCAGTTTCCGATTTTCGACGAAGCGGGGCTAAGGGGGATTCTTTCTCACAATGGGATTACAAATTGGCTAGCACACAATCATTCCAAGGGACAAGTGGACTTACGGGATGTTTTAATTAAAGATATTGTAACCGATGAGGAAACATACTTAGATTATGAGGTGATTGCGACGAATACAACGTTGTTTGATGTGGAGGAATTGTTTTCGAACAATCTACTTAAAGGTCGAAACCAATATGTCGTGTTACTATCTGATAAAGCTGATATTAGAAAATGGGAAGATATAGATGGGATTATTACGCCTTGGGATGTCCCACAATTGCTTTCTTTGATTCAATTTGAATAAAAATAAAAATGCAGATGAACTTTTTTAAAGTCCTGTCTGCATTTTTTTAGTTATTTCTGCTTTTTCTGTTTGTTTAAATAAATAAAAACATCTTTTAATATAAAATAAAAAACGGTTGAAACAATGTAGCCATAAATGGCTGGTGTATCTAATAAGAAATAAATAGCAACAAGCATAATTCCTGAAATAATGGCTAGTATTCCCCAGCCTTCTTTTTCGTTCAGGCTGATACCATCTTTTGAAATAACCGCTCCAAGAATAAAGCCCCAGCCAAAACTAGTTGAAAATGAAAAGGTGATAATCCCAATGACCGCAATAATCGCTCGAATAATGGATTCGGTTTTAAATTGTTGATTTAATTTATCCAAAAATACTTCCGTCCTTTCAAATTAAGAAAGATTATAACTGAATAATCTTATCTTATTTTAGCATAAATCCTTTGATTAAAGTACAAATTAGCGAGTGAAATGTAGATTCTCTATTTTATTCGTAAAGAGTTAAATGAGAACTCAACTTTTAGTACCTTTTCACAAAGAATATAGGATATTTTGAATAATTGCTGCTACAATAATCAAAAGGAGTGAGGAATCGGATGTCGAAGAAGAACTTTCAAAATTTCGAAAAACAATTAGACCAGTCATTAAAATTTGGTTTCTTACATAATATAGCCTATAAAAATAACTTGTATGCGCCCAAAGTGCTTACAAATAATCCGGCTACTGGAGAATTTGTTTTAAATGAAATTCAAACTGAGTTAAAAAAAGCAAAATCTTTTTGTATTAATGTAGCATTTGTGACTACGGCAGGAATTGGAATGTTAAAAACTCAACTGGCTGATTTTATAGCTAGAGGGGGGACAGGTAAAATTTTAGTCTCTCCTTACTTAGGTTTTAATGATCCGGCTGCTTTTTATGAATTGCTGAAACTTGAAAATATTGAAGTAAAGATGACGAAAGACAAAGTAAAATCTCACGCAAAAGTCTATATATTTAACCATGACTTGGAACAATCGGTTATTGTCGGCAGTTCCAACTTGACCCATTCGGCTATGAAGTTGAATTATGAATGGAATGTAAAGCTTACTTCAACCGACAATGGGGATTTTATTCAGCGTACCCTAGCTGATTTCAATACCTTGTGGGAAGAATCGATTCCTTTAAATGAGGCGTCAATTGAAGAATATGAAAGAAATCGCAAGCGTATCATTCAGCCAGAGCTTGCTGTCGATTACACTCCATTTCAAAAAAAAGAAAATTATTCAGTCATTACTCCTAACACTATGCAAAAAGAAGCTGTGAAAGCAATTGAGGCTTTGCGACAAAAAGAGGCGGACCGAGCACTCGTCATTAGTGCGACGGGAACAGGGAAAACATATTTAGGTGCTTTTGATGTGAAGCAGTACCGGCCCAAGCGGATGTTGTTTGTGGTGCATCGTGAACAGATTTTGCGAGATGCACAAGCTTCGTTTCGAGAAGTGATTGGTTTTAATGAGGATGAATCTACTATATATCGAAGTGGTCAAAATGTAGCGGATAAAAAATATGTGTTTGCGACGATTCAATCGGTAGCACGTCCTGAAAACTTAGCTCAACTCGATCCCAATCTCTTTGATTACGTTATGATTGATGAGGTGCATCATGCTGCAGCTGGTAGCTACCAAAGGATTATGAACCATTTCCAACCCGATTTTTTTCTGGGACTGACAGCGACACCGGAACGAACAGATGGTCAAAATATTTATGAATTATTTGATTACAATGTGGCTTACGAAATTCGTTTGCATGATGCTTTAGCGGAAGAAATGTTGACACCCTTTTTATATTATGGCGTGACCGAAATGCGTAAAAAAGACGGAGAGCTTATTGACGAGAAAGAAAACTTCTCAAATTTAGTAACTTCTGAGCGAGTAGACCATATCTTAGAGAAAATAAGTTTTTATGAACTGAGTTCGGAAGAAACAAGAGGTTTGATATTTTGTTCGCGAAATCAAGAAGCAGAAGAATTGTCAAAAGAGTTAAACAAACGAGGACTTCGCACTGTCGCTTTGTCTGGCGCCGACTCACAAGATGTACGCGAGTTTGAAGTCGCTAGGCTTGAAAAAGATGAGTTGGATTATATTTTAACCGTCGACATCTTTAATGAAGGAATTGATATTCCAAGCCTGAATCAAATCGTCATGTTGCGAAATACTCAGTCAAGTATCGTATTTATTCAACAACTTGGACGAGGCCTTCGTTTGTTTCCAAAAAAAGAATTTGTGACGATTATTGATTTTATCGGAAACTATAAAAATAACTATTTAATTCCTATGGCTTTGTATGGCGATAAATCGTATAACAAAGATAATTATCGACAAAAATTAGGGCAACACTATCAAATTTCTGGAGTCACAACGGTTAATTTTGAAGAAGTTGCGCAAAAGCAGATTTTCGATTCGATTACAAAGACTACTTTTGCAAGTATGGCGAATTTTAAGAAAGAATATTTAGATTTAAAAAATCGCTTAGGACGAACACCTTTTTTATTTGATTATTACCGTGAAAAATCATTCGATCCCGTCATTTTTTTCGACCATAAAGATTTTGACCATTACGGCGATGTGATTCATAAGTTTGAAAAAGGTAAGAGCCATTATGTAAATTTCGATGCAAAAGAGAGCGGAATGCTTCGAATGATAGCGAAGGAACTATTAAACGGCAAAAGACCGCATGAACTTTTCCTTTTAAAATTGCTCATAAAGAAAGGACAGGCTGTATCTAAAGAAGACTACTTATCTTATTTAGTGAAAAATCAGGCTGAATATTCTAAAAAATTAATTCAATCAGTTGAGCGAGTATTAAATTTGGACTTCTTTATTGATCAATCCCAGAAAAAATATGGGTATCCATTAATTAAAATCAAAAATAATCAGTATAGCTTATCCGAACCTTTTAAACGAGCTTTAAAACAATCAGAATTTCGAGAATTAGCTGTAGATTCAATTAAGACTGGAATCGCTAGGTCCAAAAAGTACCCCGCAGGTTATACGCTTAACGGGTTGGAAGTAGGCGAGAAGTATTCAAGAAAAGATGCCTTAAGGTTGTTGCTTTGGGAAAAGGATGAAAGTTCCACTGTTTATGGCTACCGGATTAAACATCAGACTTGCCCCATATTTATTAACTATCATAAGGATGAAGATATAAGCGATACCACGAAGTATGAAGATGCCTTTATAAACGAGAGTTTGCTTCATTGGTATTCAAAATCAGGAAAGACAACTCAATCTTCAGATGTAAAAGAAATCATAGCGTCCGATGATTTAGGAATTGATCTGCATATTTTTGTTGGAAGAAAAGTAGGAAAAGGAAGTAAAGGAACAGAATTTTATTATCTCGGCCCCGCAAATTATAACGATGGTTCCGCTTTAGATCATGAAATAGGAGAGGTGGGTAATGAAAGACCTGTCGTTACGATGGATTTATCCCTCCAAACCCCAATGAGTTATCAACTATTCCATTACTTAGTACGAGATGATTAATTCAAAAGCGCTTGAATCGCTCATTTGTTTGAGTGAATCAAGCGCTTATTTTAATGTAAGATTTGTTTTAAAGTTTCGACAGCTGGAATATCTACCGGTGCCCAGGTCACTTGATGCAATTCATCCGCAGCTAGCCATTTTCCGTCACTATGTTCTTCAAGTGAGATTTCACCCTCAATAATTTGAGCCGTGTAGACTTTTAAACATACCGTTCCAAAGTCATAAGGATAAGAAGCTTCGTTCACATAATCAAGAATTTCGATGTCAATATTCAATTCTTCTTTGATCTCACGTACTAACGCTTCCTCTTCCGATTCATCCGCTTCAATTTTACCACCGGGGAATTCCCACAAACCAGGCAAAGTCATTGTTTCACTTCTTTGCATGGCAAGGACTTTTTGGTTTTTAATAATTGCCGCACCTACAACTTCGATTTGATTATCCGTCATATTTTCCATTCTCCTCAATCATTTTCTCACTCAGCTTAGCATATTTAAAACGAATTAAAAAGATCCTACAATTCTTTCAACACATGAATTTGACTACCCATCACTTCAAAACCTTGTTTAAGGTACATTTCCCGAGGGGTATCTTCCGCATCTGCTAGCAGAATGACCTCTTTTTCCTGCTGAGCCGCCATCTTGACAACATAAGCTAGCAACTCAGAAGCAATCCCTTGCTTGCGCCAACTTGCAGCAGTCAGCAAATTATCCACCTCTAAAAAATGCTCGGAGGACACAAGGATTAACGCGCCCACCGGTTCATCTTCGATAAATGCAAGCCAAAAAGAAACGTCAGGCAACTGAAATTGTTCACGGTAAAAGTCACATTTGTTTAAAGCAAATTCTTTCCCAAATGCCAAATCATCCTGATAATTTAGTGCTATAAACGATTCCAAGGAGTCTAAACTCACTTTATGTAAAGAGACATTCGAGTTAGAAGAAGTTTGAGTAAATTGATTAGGGGATACGTGTAAAAGTTCCAATTTGCCTAATTCATAGCTATTTACGCTTAAATACTCAAGCACTTCAATGAATAGGCCTGTATTTTCTGGCCAATAAAATTTTAAATGGTTTTGACCTTCTGCGTGTTGGTATTCTTTTAGAATTTCTTCTAATAAAACAAATTCTTCTTTCGTAGGGTTGAAATGTAACTGAATAAAATTCAGGTCGTAGTAATAAGGGTAGTTTGTTTTTAAATAGTGTGAAAAAAGCTCATTATCCTCGACGAGTTTACTAAAGTTTTTAGGTGTTTGAAAATTAAGTTTATTTTTCATTGTATCCTCTTTCTCTTAATAAACAAATATTTATGAATATTATACAGGAAAGAATGTTACATAAATATTACTTATTTTAAATACTATACTATCCAATTATGTATTCCTCTATCAAGCAAGTGTCTAAAAAGAGTAACAAGTGTTTACATGTCAAGGATGAGAACTTGTAAAAAATTAAACAATGTTGTATATACGAATAGGGATGGCGAACTTAAATTACAAGTAAATGACAAAATGAAAATAGTCTTGGATTTTCAATTATAAGTTGCTATTATAATAACAGATTCAAGCAAGACCTATATTTTACATCGTAGAGGGGTTCTAAATTGAAAAAGAATAAACTGTTTACAGTTTTAACTTCTACAGCAATCTTACTTTCTTTTCATTCAACAGCTACTCAATCCGTGAGTGCTAGTTCTCAAAAATTAAGTGATTTACAAAATCAAAAACAAGAATTGAATAGACAATCTGGTGAAATTAGTGGAGAAATTGGTGACCGCGAGCAAAAAATGCAGTCACTTGAATCTGAACGCCAACAATTATCAGTAGATATTGAAAATATTCAATTAAATATTGATACGGTTCTTACAGAAATTAAAGAACAAGAAGAAGAGATTGCTCGATTAGAAGAAGAAATTGAAAAATTAAATAATGAAATTCAAATTTTACAAGAAAATATTGAAATTAGAGATGAAGCCTTAGCTGAACAAGCACGTACTGTTCAAAGAAAAGGCGCACCAACAAATGTTATTGACATTGTTTTGTCCGCTGAAAGTTTAACTGAATTAGTCGGTAAAATGGAAGTCATTAACTTACTCGTTAATAACAACAATTCGTTAATGGAAGATCAAATCCGTGACAAAGAAGCAGTGGAAGCTAAAGCTGCTGAAGTTGATTTAGCGAGAGAAGAAACAGAAGAAGTTAAAGTAGCTTTAGAAATTTCACGCAATAACTTAGTGGCTCAGCGAATGGAATTAGACAATAAACTTCAAATTGTTGCTGAAAATTACGACTTAACAAATGCTGAAAAAGAAGCATTAGAGAGCCAACGTAATGAGATAGCTGCTAAAACAAGTGAGATTGACCAACTTGTCCAGCAAGAACAAGCTCGAATTGTAGCTGAAGAAAAAGCTCGACGAGAAGCAGAAGAAGCGGCTAGAAGACAAGCAGAAGCTGAAGCAAGAGAACGTGCTCAAGCAGCCGCACAAGCAGCTAAAACAGCAAGTGCTAGTCAAACACAAACCGTTCAAGCATCATCAAGCTCACCAGCTCCTGCGCCATCTCCAGTTCCTGCTCCAACAAACACTGGTGGTTGGGTCCGTCCAGCAAGTGGAGGAGTAACTTCTGAGTTTGGTTACCGGATTCACCCGGTTCATGGCACGCGAAGACTTCATGCAGGGATTGATCTTGGTGGAGGCGGAGCAATCCGAGCCGCAAAATCTGGAACCGTTCGTAGCGCATCTTATCATCCAACATTAGGTTACTTCGTTGTAATTGATCATGGTGGAGGTATATCGACGACTTACGGCCATATGACTCCAGGTTTACAAGTGGCTCCAGGTCAAAGTGTATCTGCAGGTCAAACAATTGGTACGATGGGAACAACAGGAACATCTACAGGTGTACACTTACACTTTGAAGTCCATGTAAATGGTGCTCCAGTGAATCCTCGAGGCTATGTTAATTTTTAATCAATTATCAAATAAACACATTGAATGCTAGAATATAGGATTCAATGTGTTTTTTAATGCAATGAGATAGAAAAAAATGTATCATGGACATGAAAGGTAAAAGGTGAATAGAATGAATCACATTACATCAACAAATAATCAACAAGTAAAAGATTGGAAGAAATTACTCACTCGTCGTGAGCGTGAGAAAAAACATCGTTATTTAATTGAAGGCTATCATTTGGTTGAAGAAGCTTTACAGTTTAGTGCAGACAAAGTGGAAAACATTATGGTACGAGAAGATGTCTTAGAAGAACAAGATTTCATTGCTTTAAATGTCGATCCAAACGTTTTAATCGTTTTGTCTGAAGACGTCGCTAAAGAAATTAGTGATACGGAGACGAGTCAAGGTATTTATGCTGAAATGATCATTGAAAAACAAACTTTTCCAAGAGAAATTACAGGGCCCTTTTTATTAGTCGACGCGGTTCAAGACCCAGGTAACGTTGGAACTATGATTCGAACAGCGGATGCCGCAGGTTTTCAAGGGGTATTTCTCGGGAAAGGGACTGTGGATTTATATAACTCGAAAACGATTCGTGCAGCGCAAGGTAGTCATTTTCACTTAGAAATTTATGAAGGAACTTTGGAAGAGTTTATGATTGAATTCAAATCAAATGGTTATCCAATCCTAGCAACTGCACTAAACATGGAAGCCATTTCTTATAAAGAATTAAATTACAACACACCTTTTGCATTAACGGTTGGAAACGAAGGAGCTGGAATTCGACCAGAACTTTTAGGATTTATTGACCAAAATGTTTATATCCCTATGAAAGGTCAGGCAGAATCTTTAAATGTTGCGATTGCAGCGAGTATTTTAATGTTCCATTTAAATGAATAAGGAGGAGTTATAGATGTCAAAACAAATTTTAGTACTGTATGAGTTAATGGACGATCAAATTGAAGACTTAAAAATGTCTGCTAAAGATTATGACATTATTTTTTCAATTGATGAGGCTAAAGCGGACGAATTAGAAATTGTTTTAGGGTGGTGGCCGAGTGAATTGGATTCGTTTTTAAAAGATGAAAGTTGTCAATTAAAGTGGGTACAGTATCCTTATGCGGGAGTGGATGAGTTACCACTCAAATTATTTGAAGAAAAAGAAATTCTTCTAACCAGCGGAAGCGGTATTCATACCTATGCCGTTACGGAATCCGCCATAGGCTTGTTGTTAGGCTATACGCGGGGTATTGTCAAAGCAGCTTACAATAAAAGAGAAGAAAATTGGGTTGACGAAAAGAATCTTTATGAATTAAATGGGAAAACGATAATGATTTTAGGAACGGGTAATATCGGCCAACATCTTGCAGAAGTCGCACAAGCTTTTGGTATGAAAACAATTGGAATCAACCGTAGCGGCCGTGAAGTAGATAATATGGATAAACAATATGTACAAAAAGATTTAGCGGATGTGATTGGAAAAGCAGATATTGTGGTCAATATTTTACCGGCAACGAAAGAAACACGGCATTTATTTGACAAAGAATTATTTTCTAAAATGAAAAAGGATAGTATTTTCATTAACGTAGGACGCGGTGAAAGTGTCGATACAGAAGCATTACTTGAGGCTTTAGACAGTGGCCGTCTGATGTTTGCTGGTTTAGATGTGTTTGAAGAAGAGCCTCTTCCCAAAGGCCACCCGATTTGGTCTCATGAAAAGATTGTTATGACACCACATATTGCTGGACGAGTTGAAAATTATGCAAAACATCTTTATCCTATTTTTATGGAGAACTTTGAGGCGTTTAGCCAAGGTGAAGAATTACCTAGGAACCTTGTATCGCTTGAAGAAGGTTACTAATATTTAAATAGTTATCCAATGTTTAAGAAAAGGTTAAGATTTTAAATTTTTATGAAAACTTT
Organism: Atopostipes sp.; assembly: GCA_036752165.1. GTDB lineage: Bacteria > Bacillota > Bacilli > Lactobacillales > Carnobacteriaceae_A > Atopostipes. Next base: position 30,640 of record DAIOTF010000006.1, on the reverse strand, counting down.
CAAAAATCCCTTTAAATCTGAATTGTATACTGTATAATAAGAACAGTTCAAGAAATTAATTCATCTTATGACTTTTATACAATAGATGGTTCTTGTGCGATTCACTAAACTTAAAGGAGAATGTTGATGGAGTTCGTTCAGACCACTTGGGAAAACGATAAAGAATATATGAGCATTGTCGGAGACTTGTTGGAATGTAAAAAATTACAAAAACTAGACGATATTACTCATCACCATTACACAACGCGTTTAGTACATAGTCTATTTGTATCTTACGTCAGTTACAAAGTAGCTAAATCAATGAATTTAGACTATGTTTCAACTGCAAGAGCTGGACTCTTACATGACTTTTTCTTAGAAGAACGTGAAGAAGTTGTAAGTTTAGGCCTTGGATCCCACAACGTTGCACATCCAAAAATTGCATTAAAAAATGCAGAAAAATTAACGAAATTAAATAAAATTGAAAAAGATATTATTTTAAAACACATGTTTTTATGTACATTTAGCTTAAGCTTCCCGCGTTATCAAGAAAGTTTTATTGTATCGATGGTAGACAAATATTGTGCCATCTCTGAAGTATCAAAACCTTCACGTGATTGGGCTAAAGATTTAATTGAACGTGTACAAGCAAAAGTTACAGCAATGGCTTAAGCCATTTAACTAATAGAATCATTCAAATCCTCAGCTTATCTTAATAAGATAGCTGAGGATTTTTCTTTTCTTATCG
>DAIOTF010000006.1:0-29813 GCA_036752165.1 Atopostipes sp. | reverse complement strand
ATCCTATAACCTTATAAGCCAAGATCGATTATATTTCCTTTGCGAATGATGAGAAGTTTAAAACAATATTTGTTACAATAAAAAAAGAAAATAGAAATAAACGATGATGAGGGGTAGAAGACATGATAGAAGATTTAAAAGCGCGCGAAGAATATTATGAGGATTTATTCAAACATGTAAAAAGAGGCGAACGAGAAGCGTTTCGAGAATCCTTTTTAACTCTTCATGAACGTGACCAACAAGAGCTTTTTCATTTACTATATCCAGAAAACAAACGTAAAATAGCGGACTTAATTACACCAGAAGAATTTTCAGAAATCTTTGAATGGATGGAGGTTGAAGACCAAAAAGATGCGGTAACTTATTTACCAGAAGCTTATATGGTAGATGTCTTTGACTATTTACCGACGGATATATTAGCGAATTTTGTATTGCTTGCGGATGTCGAAGACTTTGATGCTATTTTAGAGCAAATGGATGAACGGGAATATAAAAGATTGCAAGAAGTCATGTCGTATGAAATTGAGACAGCTGGTTCGATTATGACTAAAGAATACTTTTATATCTTAGAAGATTTGACATCCGCAGAGGTAATCGAGCGTATTCGCACCTTCGGGGACCGGGCAGAGACGATTTACTATTTATATGTAGTCGATTATCAGCATCAATTGGTCGGAGTGCTTTCATTAAGAGATTTACTGTTAACGGCAGAAGATACAAAAGTAAAAGATGTCATGAACCCGCGTGCCGTTTATGTTCGAGTAACGGACGACCAAGAAGATGTCGCAAAAATTATTCAAGATTATGACTTACTCGCTATCCCAGTCGTCACTCACGACAATCGATTAGTCGGAATCATTACCGTTGATGATATTATGGACGTTGTGGAACAAGAAAGCGAGGAGGACTTCCACGAATTTGCGGGGATTTCAACCGCTAAAGGAGAAGAACATGGTGGTTCAACTCCTATTCAAGCAGCTCGACAACGCGCCCCTTGGATTGTGATTTTACTGTTTTTAAGTATGGTATCTGGTGGGCTCATTAGCTTTTTTGAGTCAACGTTGGCCTCGGTTGTTTCACTCGCGGCCTTTATTCCCTTAATTATGGCGACCGCCGGTAATGTCGGAACACAATCATTAGCCGTTTCTCTTCGAAACATGATGGATGATGAAGAAGATAAAAACCTGAGTGAAATTTTGTCGAATGAATTAAAAACCGGCTTAATCTTAGGTGCGATTTCATCAATTGTGATTTTTTTAATTGTTATCGTCTTGTATCGAGATTTTATTTTAGCGTTGATCGTCGGCGTGTCAATTCTATTCTCAATTGCGATTTCCGCAGTCATTGGAACATTGATTCCAGATCTTATTCGTAAGTTGAATTTTGATCCAGCAGTGGCCAGTGGTCCTTTTATTACGACGATTAATGACACGCTTGGTTTACTGATTTACTTCTTAATTGCGACAGTCTTAATTCAAGCAACCATCTAGTTTAAAATAGTGGATAAAATCACCTACCATTTAGGAACAGAATCTGTTATAATAGGTTTTGTCAAAAATGAAATAATTAAAATCAAGACAAAAACGAGTAACTTATTCAAAACTCACAGGGAATAAATACACCACTGAAAGTATTTATAGGGAAGGTAAGCGAAGTTCACTTTTGTCGTTCGAAATGAATTTAACATAAATAAAACATTAATTTCGTAGAAGATGGTCATTACCCGGTTTGCGCCGTTATGCAATCTCAAGTGCAAGAGAAATTCTGTGTTTCTCTTGAACTAGGGTGGTACCGCGTTTAATCTCGTCCCTTTGTATAAGGAACGGGATTTTTTTATTTTATTATGGAAGGAAGAGAAAAGTGGATTTAAAAGCAAAATTAGAAGAATTAGCACAAGTTTCAATCACTAAAATTGAAGCATCAGAATCTTTAAAAGAAGTTGAAGAGTTACGTGTCAAATTATTAGGTAAAAAAGGTGAGTTGACAGATTTACTAAAAATGATGCGTGACTTAAGTAAAGAAGAACGTCCAGTCATTGGTAAATTAGCGAATGAAATTCGTGACGATTTAACGGCTCGTATTGGTGAGAAGAAAGAAGCGCTAGAAATAAAAGCATTAAATGAACGACTAGCTGCAGAAACGATAGATGTCACTTTACCAGGTCGCCCACTAAAAAAAGGACAAACACATGTCATTCATCAAGTGATGGAAGAGATGGAGGATTTATTTTTAGGCATGGGCTACAACATTATCGAAGGAACAGAAATCGTTTCGGATTACTTAAACTTCGAACGTGTTAACGTGCCACAAGATCACCCAGCGCGTGATATGCAAGATTCTTTCTACGTAAACGACGAGTATTTATTACGTACGCAAACGTCAGCTGTTCAGCCCCTTGTAATTGAAGAACACGACTACTCAAAAGGACCTTTAAAAGTCATTAGTCCTGGAAAAGTGTATCGTCGTGACTCAGATGACGCGACACACTCGCATCAATTTCACCAAATTGAAGGGGTAGTTGTAGACGAGGGCATTACGATGGCGGACTTAATGGGAACATTGGAAGTGATGTCCAAAGAAATCTTTGGTTCAGAACGTGAAGTACGTTTCCGTCCAAGTTATTTCCCATTCACCGAGCCGTCTGTTGAAGTGGATGTGAGCTGCTTTAAGTGTAATGGTGCGGGTTGTAACATCTGTAAAAAGTCAGGCTGGATTGAAATTTTAGGGGCAGGAATGATTCATCCAAACGTTCTTGAAATGAGTAACGTTGATTCATCGAAATATTCAGGATTTGCGTTTGGAGTAGGTCCAGATCGTATGGCAATGTTGAAATATGGAATTGACGACATTCGTCATTTCTATTTAAACGACCAGCGATTCTTAAGTCAATTTAGTCAGGAAGGGGCAGAATAAATGTTAGTTTCATATAATTGGTTAAAAGAGTATGTCGATTTATCTGAAATGACGCCAGATGAAATGGCTGAGAAATTCACTTTAGGTGGATTAGAAGTGGATGGCATGAATCGACTAGGAGAAAATTTATCAAATCTTGTGGTAGGAGAAGTGCTAACTTGTGAACCATTAGAAGGCTCCGATCATCTAAATAAAACAACGGTTCATGTTGGTGATGAAACCCTTCCAATAGTTTGTGGTGCACCGAATGTGTCAGAAGGACAAAAAGTAGTTGTCGCTAAAGTAGGTGCAGTTCTTCCTGGGAACTTTGAAATTAAAGATGCTGAAATTATGGGCAATACCTCAAAAGGAATGATTACTTCCTTAGATGAGCTCGGTTTTTCAGATTCAATTATTCCAAAATATGCAGAAGATGGAATCTTTGTTTTAGCGGATGACGCAAAAGTGGGTGAGAGTGCTCTTCCATATTTAGGTTTAGATGACACGATTATTGAGTTTGATTTAACACCAAACCGGGCGGATGCATTAAGCATGCGTGGGGTAGCGTATGAAGCAGCAGCATTGTTAAAGCAATTGCCAAAATTTGAAACAATTGACTTGACAGAAGATTCATCTGAATCGATTGAAGACTATATGTCAATTTCAGTTGAAGATAAAGAAGATACGCCTATTTATAAAATGCGTTTAGTTAAAGATGTAACGATCGGTGAGAGTCCAGTATGGATGCAGCATAAATTGATGCATGCAGGTATTCGTCCGATTGATTTAATCGTTGATATCACAAACTATGTGATGCTTGAATTTGGACAACCTTTACATGCGTTTGATTATGACAAATTAGAATCCAAACACATCCACGTTCGTCGTGGAAATGAAGGCGAAGTCTTAACGACTTTAGATGAAAAAGACCGAAAATTAACGCCTGAAAACTTAGTGATTACAAATGGTGAAAAACCAGTTGCTTTAGCAGGGGTAATGGGTGGCGCTAACTCTGAAATTGATAAAACGACAAAAACGATTGCGATTGAATCAGCGATTTTTAAACCCGTTTTAATTCGCCGTACAGCAAATGATTTAAATTTACGAAGTGAAGCGAGTAGTCGCTTTGAAAAAGGTGTAAACTACGCAACAGTTCAAGATGCAGCTGATTTAGCGGCTTACTTAATGGCTGAATTAGGCGGCGGAACGATTATTAGCGGAACGGCTGAAGCGGTAAACGCTGAAGTAAAAGATGTTACAGTTGAAACGACTTTAGCAAAAGTGAACGGAATTATTGGGACGGATATTTCTGAAGGCGAAGTGTCACAAATTCTTACACGTTTAGGATTTGAACATACGGTTCAGGGAGGAAATATTTCAGCTAGTATTCCACCACGCCGATGGGATATTGAAATTCCGGAAGATTTAATTGAAGAAATCGCACGGATTTATGGCTACAATAATATTCCCATTACTTTACCAGTGACGGAATCAACGCCTGGACAATTGACTGTTGAGCAAAAAGCAAAACGTCAAATCCGCCAGTTACTAGAAGGTAGTGGCTTACAAGAAGCAATTTCGTATTCACTCACATCCGCTGAAAAGGCGAAACGTTATTCGATTGTTGAAGGTGAATTGGTTTATTTAAAGAATCCAATGAGTGAGGATCGAGTAGCATTGACGCAAAACTTAGTGGCTGGTTTAGTTGAAAATGCACGTTACAACCATGCGCATCAAGTCAATGAAATTGCGTTATACGAAGTGAGTCATGTGTTCTATCAAACAGAAGGAAATACTTCAAAAGAATACACACACGTAGCTGGTTTATTAACAGGTGAGACCGGTAAAAATTGGTTAGGGGATAGCGAACCATTAGACTTCTATACAATGAAAGGCGTCGTTGAAGCTTTACTTGATAAGTATGCGTTGAAAGATGACGTTTCTTATGAATTAGCTTCTGATCGTGAAGGTATGCATCCAGGACGTACAGCTAATATTTATGTTGGTTCTGAATTACTTGGATACGTAGGGCAACTACACCCATCTGAAGCAAATGCGAATGATTTAGATGACACGTATGTTTTTGAATTGTCACTTGATCGTTTAGTTGCTGCCGCAAAAGAAACCATTGAATACACAGTTCTAAACCGTTACCCAGGTTCTTCTCGAGACATTGCGTTACTTGTCGATAAAGAGGTTTCACATAGTGATATCGAGCGAGTGATTCGTCAAAATGGGGGCGACCGTCTACAATCGGTTCAACTGTTTGATTTATATGAAGGTGAGAATATCCAAGAAGGTAAAAAATCAATGGCTTATTCACTCTATTATGTGAATCCAAAAGCAACATTGAAAGAAGAAGAAGTAAACACTGCTTTTGAAAATGTAAAAGATGCTTTAGTGAAAGAATTAAATGTTGAAATTCGATAACAAGTGATTATTTCCTTTGTTTTTGTTAAAATAGACAAAGAATGAATAATACGAGGAGTTTGTGCAGATGGCGAATGAAAAAAGAAGAACCAAGGTAGTCATTAATGGTAAAGAGTATACGATTGTTGGTGAAAAGTCGTCTGCACATATTGAACTCGTCGCAGAAACATTAAACAAGCAATTGGCAGATTTAAACAAACTTTCGACGAAGCTTTCAAAAGAAGAGCAGGCGATTCTTGTCGCAGTAAATGCTGTATCGAGTGAGATTGAAAGTCACCAGAAAGTTTTACAGTTGGAAGAAAAAATAAAAGAGTTAGAGAATTAAAAATAATAGCTGGTTATTTGAGGAGTAGTCTTTATGGTAGGTTTATTGATTGTGTTTCTATTATTTATAGGTACTTATGCCGGATATAAGCGAGGGATTATCCTTCAGTTGCTCCAAACAATAGGATATGCAGTGAGTTTTCTTGTGGCTATGGACAACTATCGGTGGTTAAGTGAACGGTTATTCTTGTTGATTCCTTATTCAACACCTTTTGCACCTGAGACGAATCCTTATCCTTTTCATGATGAATCTCTTTTGTTTAGTTTAACAGATACTTATTATGATTTAATTGCCTTTTTAATTTTGTTGTTTATAGGATGGGTAATTGTCCGCTTTTTTGCGGCTTTACTTTCTTATACACTAGAAAAGGTTAAAGCACCCGAACCTGTGAATGGTATTGGGGGAGCTATATTAGGATTTGTAGTCAATTATATCGGGATCTTTTATCTTTTGTTTTTCTTAACGGTCATTCCTTTTGCACCTTTGCAAAATCGATTAATCAATAGTTCTTTGGCCAGCGGCATACTTACCGCGACCCCACAATTGAGTGAGAGTACGTATCAGCAATTTGTATTAGACGTTTATGAAGAAAATAAAGCTGAAGAGCCGGAACTTGAAGTCGTGCCAACGGAAGAATTGGAAGAACAGATGGAGGTTCCTCCAGAAGAGTCTACAGATGAGAATTCAGAATAACTTTTGAATAACAGGGTGTTGCGGCAAATAGGAATATCTGCTTGGCAGCACCTTTTTTAGTCAGAAAGAATGGAGTGGTTCACGCGTGAAAGAAATTGATTTTAAGTCGATGAAGACACTAGAATACCCAAAAATTATTAATGAATTAGGTGGATTCACCGTTTCACCCTTAGGGCAAGAAAAAATACAAAAACTGCTACCTTCAAAAAATAAAGCAGAAGTCATTCGTCTACTTGAAGAAACGGATGATGCTGTAAAAATGGACCGTCTTAAAAATGGTATTCCTTTAGGAACGTTTGAAGATATTCGTCCACATCTTAAACGAATGGAAATAGGTGCACTCTTATCTGGACAAGAACTGATTCAGATTGGTCAATTAATTAAAGGAGCCCGTGAAGTTTATACCTTCTTTGTTGATCTCAAAGAGGAAGAAATTGAACTAAATCAACTTTACCAAATAGCAGAACGAATCATTGTGCTTGCACAATTAGAGCGGAAAATTTATCAAACACTATCCGAAGGCGGTTCTGTCTTGGACGATGCTAGTTCGAAATTAAAATCTTTACGAACCTCAATGCGTCAAGCGGAAAGTAATGTGCGAGAAAAATTAAATCGCATTGTACGTGGTTCGCAAAGCAAATATTTAACAGACAGCATTATTACCATGCGAAACGATCGCTATGTGATACCTGTTAAAGCCGATAGTCGTGGAGTGTTTGGTGGGATTGTACATGATCAAAGTTCTTCTGGACAAACAGTTTTTGTAGAGCCACAAAGTGTACTTGATTTAAACAATCGCTTGAAACAACTTCAAAGTGAAGAACGAGTAGAGATTGAACGAATTTTAACTGCGCTTATTTCTGAGATTGTTCCTTATACAAATGATATTTTGACTAACTTAAATGTGTTAATTGAAATTGACGTGATTCAAGCTAAGGCACGTTATGCAAAAGAACTTAAAGCGACACGCCCACTTGTTTCAGAGGGCAATTATATTGAATTATATGGTGCACGTCATCCGCTCATCCCAGAAGATGAAATCGTAGCAAACGATATAATTCTTGGTGAAAATTATAAGACCATTGTAGTAACTGGGCCAAACACAGGTGGTAAGACAGTTATTTTGAAAACCTTAGGCTTACTTCAATTAATGGGACAATCCGGGCTTTATTTACCGACGGAAGAGGAAAGTTCGATTGGTGTATTTAACCATGTGCTTGCAGATATTGGAGATGAACAGTCGATTGAGCAAAGTTTGTCGACATTTTCTTCCCATATGACAACGATTGTTTCGATTTTAGAAGTGATTGATGAGAATAGTTTGGTACTGTTTGATGAGCTGGGTGCGGGAACGGATCCCCAAGAAGGTGCGGCTTTAGCTATTTCTATTTTAGACACGATTGGATCCATTGGAAGCAACGCCATGATTACTTCCCACTATCCGGAATTAAAGCTGTACGGGTATAACCGTCCGGAAACAGTGAATGCGAGTTTGGAATTTGATATTGAAACTTTGCGTCCAACCTATAAGTTTAAGCTTGGAATTCCTGGACGGAGTAATGCTTTTGAAATTGCCCGTCGTTTGGGTATGCGTGATGATGTGATATCAACCGCGCAGGCCTTGATGAGTAGTGATAGCCAGAGTGTCGATGAAATGATTCAGGATTTAGACGATAAGCAAAAAGAAGCGGATAAGAGTGCAAAAGAGTTGCGTCAAAAACTGTTAGAAGCGCAGAGACTCCATAGTGAGTTGAAAGCTGAATTCAGTGCGTACCAGAAAGAAAAAGAAGCATTGAAAGAAAAAGCTAAAGCAGAAGCCAATGCAATTGTTGAGGAAACCAAGAAAAAAGCGGATGCAATCATTGAAGATTTACGTCAAAAACAGCTTGAAAGCGGCAGTGGTCAAGGCGTCAAAGAGCATGAGTTTATTGAGGCTCAAACTCAACTTTCAGGGCTGCAGCAAGAAGAAGAGCGTTTGAAAGAAAACAAAGTGTTGAAGCGTGAAAAAGAGAAACGAGCATTGAAGGTTGGTCAAAATGTAAAAGTTCAATCCTTAGGCCAGCAAGGTGTTTTGGTTGAACAGATGGATGAAGATTGGGTAGTTCAAATGGGAATGCTTAAGATGCGTTTACCGGAAGACGATCTTCTAATGATGGAGCAAGAACCTGAAAAATCAACAACAAGCTATAGCGGTTCGATGAGTTCTGTTCGTCCCGAACTGGATTTACGTGGAGAGCGAGTAGAAGCCGCTTTATCGAAACTCGATCAATATTTAGACCAAGCCTTACTTGCTAACTATAAAAATGTGACGATTATCCATGGCCATGGTACAGGTGCAGTCCGGAGTGCCGTTCAGAATGCGCTGAAAAAGTACCCACGAGTCAATAGCTTTAAAACAGCCCCAGCTAACCAAGGGGGAACGGGAGCAACCATCGTTTCACTGAAATAAATCTTTAAATTTAGACAATTAATTTGGTAAAGCTCAGTGGATGTGCTAAACTATTTTTTGAGAAACGTAAGCAAGTTTTATAATTTAGGAGGAATTTTAAATGGTAAAAGATATTACAGATGCAACTTTTGTGGAAGAAACAAAAAGTGGTTTAACTTTAACAGACTTTTGGGCAGAGTGGTGTGGTCCATGTAAAATGCAATCACCAGTGATTGAGCAATTAGACGAAGAATCAGACGGCACTGTTCAATACTTAAAAATGGATGTTGATGACAATCCAGAAACAGCTCGTCAATTTGGTATCATGAGTATTCCAACGCTATTAATTCAAAAAGATGGCGAAGTAGTAGAAAGCTTAATTGGCTACCACTCAAAAGAACAAATCGAAGAAGTTTTAAGCCAATACGTATAATTTTTGAAATCAAGTAGCTAATCTTTGAAAAGGTTAGCTGCTTTTTTACATACTTATGAGAACCGTCTTGTTTTCACGTAATGATTTTATATGAACATAAGAACCATATTTTTAGACTCAAAAAACGACTAGAAGATTAGGAAGTTAGATTTCCTTCATTCTAGTCGCTTTATAATTTAAATGAACTATTTATTCACCCAGGACTTCATCCCATGTTTCATAGTAATTTAAATAAATCCCTTGAATTTGGTCTAAGCTTAAGTTTTCAATCGGATTATTATTGTTCACAATAGCGACTATCCCATCAATCGCAATCGCTTTAGACTCAATCAGGTCTGCCATTTCACCTTCGTCTGGGTCACGTGAAGTCATCCCTATGTCTGAACTACCGTCGATGGCTGAAGTAATCCCAGCACCTGAACCTGGTGATGTAATATCAATTGTCACATTTGGATTCAGCTTCGTATATTCTTCCGCAAATCTAGAAATCGTAGGTTCAACAGAAGTGGATCCGACGATACTGATGTTTCCAGATAAATCGGATGGTTCATATTCTGGCGCATCCGCATCCACCGGCACATAACCCGTATCTGCTACTAATTCTTGCGCTTGTGCAGAAAACATGTAGTCCCAAAAATCTTGTGCTATATCGCTTAATTCATGTCCGTAAACCACGCTAAAATTACGAATCAGTTGGTAATTTCCAGCCTGAATTTCTTCAACAGTTGGTTCGGCCCCTTCAATTGCAATCGCTTTGACGGTATCATTTAAAGAACCTAAAGAAATATAACTAATCCCATAAACATCACCCACAACAGCTTGCATCGAGCCATTCGTCGTATTTTGAACGGTCGCATAGGGTGAAATATTGTCGTCCCCATTTTCATCTACTAAACCCGTAATTTCGGTAAAAGCAGAACGGGTACCTGATCCTATTTCTCGTGTGTAGGCATGGATTTTCTCGTGGGCTTCGAACTCTCGATTATCTCCAGATGTATCTAAAGTTGTAATGAAATAGGCAACCACTGCTACCCCTACCACACCTACCCAAAACCACACATTTTTATAAAATGCTTTATCTTTTTTACTCAATTTAAACTCCCCTTTGTCTTAATCCCTCTTAAAATTTCTTTAAGAATCCCCAAATTCCTAAAAATAAAGTAGGAAATAGTCTTTATAAGATTACTTGAAAACACCTTTAAAATCAATCTGTAACCTTAAAGTGAGAGACTTTTAATTTACCATTAGTTAGATTGACTTAATTAAAAGTTTAGGGTAAACTAAAAATAATTCAGGTGAGCAGTAAATTTATAAATTGAGAGGATCTTTAAGATGGGTAAAACACGTAAATATCAACGCCTATTAATTATGTTCTTTGTTCTTGTAGGTATTTTTTTAAATGGATGTGGTCTCGTAAGGAATGACGAGACTCAAACAGAAGATAATAGAATTAAGATCGTAGCAACAACTACGATGCTGACAGATTTAGTTGAAATCATTGGGGGCGAACAGGTTAAAGTGGAAGGTTTGATGGGTCCTGGAATTGACCCACACGGTTATCAAGCTTCGGCATCTGACGTAGATAAAATGTTTCAAGCCGATATCGTTGCTTATAATGGCTTAGAATTAGAAGGTCAAATGGGGCGCGTGTTTAGTGAACTTGGAAAAATGGATAAAGAAGTTTTTGTTTTAGAACAGGCAGTTGACCAAGTGGCAGTTTTAGATTCTGATGAGGAGGATTTAAATCGCGACCCTCATATTTGGTTTAGCGTACCGCTATGGGCTGAAGCTACTGATTATATAGCAAATTCATTAAGTGATTTTGATTCTAAAAATGCTTCTTATTACACAGAGAATAATAAAAAATACCAAAAAGAATTAAAAGAGCTGGATGATTATATTCGTACACGAATTGAAGAGGTGCCAAAACAAAGTCGCTATTTGATTACGGCACATGATGCCTTTAAATATTTTGGAGAGGAATATGGATTTGAAGTTATTGGTCTTCAAGGATTAAATACACAAACTGAAGCTGGAACTCGTGATGTGAGTAATTTAGCCCAATTTATTGTTGAAAATGAAATCAAAGCTATTTTTATTGAAACATCTGTACCTACCCGAACAATTGAATCTTTACAACAAGCTGTTCAGCAACGCGGTTGGGCAGTTGAAATTGGTGGAGAATTATACTCCGATGCTTTGGGGGATGAATTAAATGATGCAGAAACATATTTAAAAATGTACAAGCAAAATATCGACACCATTGTCGATGCTTTAAAATAACAAGTATTAAGTTAAAGGAAGATGGATATGACAAAGCAAGCGATTCAAGTAAAAAACATGACAGTTGCTTACGATGCCACGCCTGTGGTTTGGAATGTAACAGCACAATTCAAAAGTGGAAAATTAACAGCAATCATAGGTCCGAATGGGGCTGGGAAATCAACACTTCTTAATACGACTGTTGGATTAATTCAACCGATTTCTGGGGAAGCTCAGTTTAATATAAATAATAAATGGCAAACATTTAAAGAAGTACAAAAAAACATTGCGTATGTCCCGCAAAAAACGTCGGTGGATTGGGATTTCCCAGCGACCGTACTAGATGTAGTGGTTATGGGTAGATACGTCCACTTGGGGTGGATTAAGCGTCCAAAAAAAGCGGATATTCAAATAGCGAAAGAAAAACTTGAACAAGTTGGCATGCTAGAATTTCAAGACCGTCAGATCAGTCAGCTATCCGGTGGTCAACGCCAGCGTGTATTTCTTGCACGAGCTTTAGCTCAAGAAGCTGAAATTTATCTCTTAGATGAACCGTTTGCGGGTGTGGACATAAAAACCGAAAAAGTCATCATTACCTTGCTTCGCAAATTGGTTCAGCAAAATAAAACAGTCGTAGTGGTTCATCATGATTTACAAACAGTGGAAGAATATTTTGACGAAGTCTTATTAATGAATAAAGAAGTGGTTGCAGCAGGGCCTACACATGAAATTTTTACAGAAGAAAATATTGAAGAAACTTACCGTCGAGATCATGACGTCCAAGGAGTTGAAGTGGAATGATGAAAGAAATCATGCTTATTCTTTCCGATTATACCTTTCAAATCGTTGCTTTAGGTACTGGACTTTTAGGCTTAATGAGTGGCATAATCGGTTCTTTTACGACTCTTCAAAAAGAAAGTTTACTAGGGGATGCGTTGAGCCATGCCGCACTACCTGGAATTGTCATTGGTTTTTTAATTGTTGGTCGGAAGGAATGGCTGTTTTTATTAACTGGGGCTTTACTAAGTGGTTTATTTGCGACTTTTCTGATTCAGTGGATGAATAAGGGAAATAAAGTAAAATTTGACAATGCTTTGTCTTTAATCCTATCGAGTTTCTTTGGCTTTGGACTTGTCTTGATGACCTATGCGCAAAAATTACCCAATGCGAATCAAGCGGGAATCGAAAATTTTATTTATGGACAAGCATCTTCGATGCTTGTGCAAGATGTTCGAGTACTTGCCATTGCCGCAGTCCTTTTTATTAGTTTAATCGTCATTTTTTGGAAAGAACTGAAAATATTTGTTTTTGATCCTGAATATACAAAAACTTTAGGTTTTAATACGCGTTTTTTACGTTTATTCGTCTCCACTATAATGGTCATTACTATTATTTTAGGACTGGAATCTGTTGGGGTAATTTTGATGAGTGCTTTACTTGTGGGACCTGCTGTTGCGGCGCGTCAGTGGACGAATCGATTGGAAGTGATGGTTGCCTTAGCGGGAATTTTAGGGATGGTCTCAGGTGTAATAGGGACATTAATCAGCTCGATGTACGAGCAAATCCCAACAGGTCCTACAATCGTAATTGTCCTTAGTTTCTTTATTATCATTAGTTTACTTTTTGCACCAAAAAGAGGCATTTTGGCGACCCGACGTGCACATCACTTACGTAAAAAAGAGTATTCTAGTATTTTAGATAAACATGTAACAAGATAATTTTTGGATTTATAAAAGGGGACTTTGTCTATGTGGTTAGATATATATTTAGTTGCGATTGTAGTCGCTATTGCTTGTGCCTTGCCGGGAGTATTTCTTGTCGTCCGAGGTACGACCATGTTATCCGATGCGATAACGCATTCGATATTGCTTGGAATTGTGTTAGGATTTTTTGTGACGTTAGATCTAAATTCACCTTTATTAATGGTCGGAGCGACAATTACAGGTTTAATAGTCGTCTGGTTGATTGAATCTTTACAAAGTACAAAATTGATGAGTAGTGATGCAGCAATTGGAATAACTTTTCCATTATTTTTTAGTATCGGTATTTTATTAATTACACGTTACGCTGGAGATGTTCATTTGGATACGGACTCGGTATTAATGGGAGAGCTTGTGTTTGTCCCTTTTAGCCGTGTGACTATGTTTGGCATGGACTTAGGTCCGAAGTCTTTATGGACAATGCTTATTATTTTAGGTCTGAATTTCTTATTTATTTATTTATTCTATAAGGAATTAAAAGTCACAACTTTTGATCCAATTTACGCAGGAGTGATTGGGATATCACCAGCTCTCATGCATTACAGTTTGATGGGGCTTGTTTCACTAACGGCAGTAGGTGCTTATGATGCGGTTGGTTCAATATTAGTCGTTGGATTTATGGTAGGTCCTGCTTTAAGTGCTTATTTACTTACGGATCGTTTAAAGAAAATGATTGGTCTGTCGGTTTTATTTGCCATTTTTAATAGTATAGTGGGCATTACTTTTGCGCGCTATCTGGATGTTTCTTTAGCAGGAATGGTTGCTGTTGCGACTGGAATAACAACTTTCCTAATCTTTTTATTTTCACCAAATAAAGGTTGGTTCAAACAAAGAATGGACTACAATAAACAAAAACAAACATTTGATAAATGGTTGAAAACTAATCAATAATTTATATAGCCTTAAACAAATTTCACATAATTTGTTTAAGGTTTTTACTTTTAAGAAGTCCAAGTTCCGTTTTTAGTCTATTTTTGATAGAATAGAGACGAAGAAAAATTATTGAAAAGTAATTATGAGGTGTCTTATGAAGAATCAACCGATTGGATTTTTAGATTCTGGTGTTGGTGGTTTAACAGTTGTAAAAGAAGTTTTAAAACTGTTGCCTAACGAGCAAATTATGTATATTGGAGATTCAGCTCGAAACCCTTACGGCCCAAGACCAATGAAAGAAGTCCAAAAATTTACACACCAATTGGCTCATTTTCTAGTAGAACAAAATATTAAATTATTAGTTGTGGCTTGCAATACAGCAACGGTTGCAGCACTTAAAAGTTTAAAAGATGAATTACCGGTACCAGTGATTGGCGTCATTGCTCCGGGTACTTATGCTGCTGTTTTAGAAACTAAGAATAATGAAATAGGAGTTATAGGAACGGTTGGAACAATTGCATCAAATGAGTACGAAAAACAAATTTTAAATGAAAAAGCGGATGCAAGAGTGACGAGTATAGCTACTCAAGAATTTGTAGCGATTGTTGAAAAAAATCAATTTGAAAGCCAATATGCTAAGGGCGTTGTGGAACAAGAGTTAGAGCCATTTATAACTACAAATATTGATACTTTAGTTTTAGGCTGTACGCACTATCCACTCTTACAACCTATTATTCAAGAGTTTTTCGGGAAAGAGGTCACGCTAATCGATCCTGGTGTAGAAACAGCAAGAGTAGTTGAAAGGTATTTATTTGAACATGATTTATTGAATCAATCATTAGGTGAACGTTCTAAACATTTATTTTACACAACAGGTTCTGCTGAAAGATTTAAAGAAATAGCAACAAATTGGTTAGAGGTTAAAAATTTTGACGTAATGAATGTCTCAATTGAGGAGTTAGAAAAATATGTCTAAAAAAATAATTATTGCAACAGGAAATAAAGGGAAAGCAAAAGAATTTGAAGATTTATTTCATACTTACGGATATGAGATAGAAACCTTACTTGATCATCCAGAGATTCCAGATATTCCAGAAACAGGCGAGACATTTCAAGAGAATGCTTACCAAAAAGCTTCTTTCTTATCTGAACACTTAGGAACGATTGTTCTTGCGGATGATTCGGGTTTAGAAGTGGATGCTTTAGATGGGGCGCCGGGAATATACTCTGCGCGTTATGCTGGAGAACATGGCAATGACAATAAAAACAATGAGAAACTTTTAAAAGATTTAAGAGAAGTAAATACAACGAATCGTGATGCGAACTTTATCTGTTCACTAGTACTAGTGGGTCCAAAAAGAGAACCATTATTTGTCGAAGGAAAAGTCTATGGGACTATTCTTGAAGAGCCAAGAGGCGAAAATGGATTTGGCTACGACCCTCTGTTTTACGTCCCTGAAAAGGATAAGTCTATGGCTGAACTATCTAGTCAAGAAAAAAATAAGATTAGTCATCGAGCCAAAGCTATTCAAGAATTGAAGAAACATTTGAACGAGTGGTTGTAAAAAGAAACTATTGCAGAATTGAAAGGAGATCCTTTTGAAAGTATTAATTGTAAGTGACAATCATAAAGATGAAGCTTCACTTGAAGACTTAATATATATTTATGAAAAAGAAATTGATCTTTGGTTTCACTGTGGTGATTCTGAATTTGGAATGGATCATCCCGTTTGGAAAAAGTTTATAACTGTTCAAGGCAATATGGACTGGGAAAACAAATTCCCCAAAATAGCTGTAGAGGAATATGAAGGGACCCGATTTGTTGTTTTACATGGACATAACCATCAAGTGAGAAGAAGTGTAGAGCCGATGGTAGAAGTTGCAAAGGCCAACGATGCGTCTATCGTATTTTATGGCCACACCCATGTCGCAAAAGTTGAAGAACAAAAAGGGACTTACTTTATAAATCCTGGAAGCATTACGCAACCACGTGGTTCTAGTAAGGTTGGATCATATGCGATATATGAAGAAAAAGAGAAAGATCGTTTTATCCGCTATTATGATTGGAATCATAATGAGCTTGGAGAACTTTCGCAAAGATTATAAAAAATTAAGTGTTTAAATGATGCTTATTGGAATTAGGAGGGCATAGAATGATTTCAGAAAAAATGGAGAAAATGCTGGTTGAAAACATTGAAGATTTAGTCAAACCGGCAAGCGAAGTAGCAGTTGTAGGTGCAAACAATACCTTAGACCATGCATTACTATTGATGACTTCTAATAAATATTCACTTGTACCGGTTATTGATCATAAATCACGTTTAAAAGGTTTAATTTCAATGCCATTAATTATGGAAGCAATCATTGATATTGAAGATGTGCAGTTCGATAAATTAGCTGAGTTAAAGGTTGAAGATGTTATGACGACTATTTTTCCTGTAGAAACAATGGATTTTGAACTGGAAGATATTTTACGGACACTGATACATAACGCCTTTATTTCAATTGTGGATGATGAAGGAGTCCTACTTGGGATTATAACTAGACATGAATTATTAACGGGTTTAAATCGAATCGTCCATAACTTTGAGCGGGTTTACCGAGTAGAAGAAAAAGAAATTGAACATGTATAATTTAAAAAATAGAAACCTTCTCAGAAATTGAAAAGGTTTCTATTTTCATTTATCTTTCAAGATCAATATCAAACTCACCATAAGGTAAATCGATATTGGCTTTAGATAAAGTTTGAATATACGTTTCAAAAAACTTATTTGTGACTCCCCACTGGGCTCCAGGTTTCGTATACATAACCACACGTAGCGCTAATTGTCCTTTTAAATTTGATACAAAGAGAATTTCTTTAGGAGGCACTGTAATCTCAGGGTGTTCTGGCACTAAACGTTTATTTACTTCATCCACAATCGACCGAACTTGTTCTAAATCAGTATCATGGAATAAATTCACTTCAATCATAGCACGCATATCCCCTTTTGAAAGGTTACTAATGATAAGAATCTCACGGTTTGGGATATAATGAATTGTTCCATCAAACCCCTTAATTTGTGTGGTACGTAAATTAATATTCATTACCGTTCCCATAAGATCTTCAATAGTCACGGTATCTCCTATATCGAGCTGATTTTCAGTTAAAATAGTCATTCCGTTGACTAGATCAGCAACAAATCCCTGAGCGCCTAAAGATAAGGCAAGACCTACAACCCCAGCACTCGCAAGTAAAGAACCGACGGGGAATTTAAGAATGTCTAAAATTGTATAAATTAAAAAGAAATAAAAAATCGCATGGTAAATATTTTTCGTGATTCGAAAAATGGTTTCTTGTCTATTTTTTCGACGACTTTTTTTCTTTAAATAATTTTTTAGTACCTTATCAATCAACCATTTCGCAATGAGATGGATGATAAAAAAGACGAGTAATGTAAAAAGTACTCGGATTCCATTGACCACGAGCTGTCTGGAAAGGGTCTCCCAATTAAACTCTGTCACGATT
Organism: Atopostipes sp.; assembly: GCA_036752165.1. Taxonomy (GTDB): domain Bacteria; phylum Bacillota; class Bacilli; order Lactobacillales; family Carnobacteriaceae_A; genus Atopostipes. The sequence continues at coordinate 12,209 of DAIOTF010000006.1, read as the reverse complement.
CTTTCAATAAATGTTGGATCTTTAGTAATTTCATCAATAGGTAACTCTTCTAGAGTATCTGTAGAATATAACATCAATTAATCATCTGTCCTTTCATTCAATATTCATTAAGTCCTTTAATATCTTAACAAGAATAGGGTAAAATTACAGTTATTAAGAAAAAAATTTGTATTTGAGTGTTGTATAATTTGCAATAGTTAAAGCTATAATGGTAAGCTAATCATATAAATTAATGAAAAGAGAGAGTGATAAATATGAATTTAACAGGTGGAGAAATTGCAGGACTGATAGCTGCTATTGCTTTTGCCGTTGTTGCTATTGCATTAGCTATCGCAATTTTTAAAGTAGGTGGTGTGATTAGTGAACTAAATACTACAGTTGAAGAAATTAACAAAACAATCACTGTTGTCACTAAAAATTCAGACCATTTACTTATTGAAGTAGAAGGCTTACTCAATAAGTCGAACACGACTTTAGATGATGTAAATGGTAAGCTAGGTTTAACTGATCCATTGTTTAAAGCGGTTGGAGATTTAGGTGAATCCGTTTCTGATTTAAATAATTCAACACGCAACTTAACCACGCAATTAAGTGGCAAAGCTAAACCAGGATCTACATTTGGAATTTCTAAAAAAGTTGGCCAAAGAGTAAGTAAGCTGTAATAAATTAATCGGTTATACAATGAAAAAGGGAGAGTGGTAAGTATGCAAAGATGGAAAGATCAATACAGAACAGAAGGATTTTTAGTAGGGCTTTTAGTAGGAGCAGCAAGTGCTGCATTAGCTTCATTGTTATTTGCTCCAAAAGCAGGTAAAGAGTTAAGAAAAGATATTGGAAACACCACAAATAAAGCGTGGGACCAAGCAAGTGACTACCTTGATACTGCAAAAGATAAAGGACATGAAGTAGTAGAAGACGTAAGCGAAAAAGCTTCATCTTACTTTAATGTAGCAAGCGATGAAGTGGATAAAACTGCTAAGAAAACGAAAGGATTCTTCAAGAAAAAAACTTCACCAAATAAATTCCAAGACAAAATTGATGAAGTCGCTGAAGTTTCAAAAAACATGAACAAATTAAATAAATAAGTAAAGTAAAAGAGCAACTAGAAATTTCTAGTTGCTCTTTTAATGCAGATAATTATAAATAACTACAATGAATTATTCCAACTCACACGTAAATTGAATTATCGTAATATCGAAGTCAATTCTTTATCCATAGTCGTGAACGGTTCACAACCGTCTTCAGTTACATACACACAGTCTTCAATTCGAATGCCTACTTTACCAGGAATATAAATTCCTGGCTCAAGTGAAAAGCACATACCAGGTTCTAAAATCGTCTCATTTAATCCATGAATACTAGGAAATTCGTGCGCAGTTTTTCCAATCCCATGACCTAAACGATGGGTGAAATAGTCACCATAACCTGCATCTGTAATTACTTTTCGAGCAATTTGATCCAACTCACCTGCACGCATCCCGGGTTTCACTGCTTCTTGAGCCGCTTTTTGAGCTGAAAGGACTACTTCATAAATCTCTTCCTTTTGAGTGTTTACTTGGCCAAAGGCTATTGTTCGCGTCACATCACTCGCATAACCATTATAAATAACCCCTAAATCGAATAAGACAAACTCATCTTGTTTTAATCCTCGGTTTCCAGGATTTCCATGCGGATTAGCGGCGTTATCTCCAAATAAGACCATAGTAGGGAAACTCATTTCAGAAACCCCACGATTTTTCATTTCAGCTTCAATGATTGAAACGACTTCTTGCTCCGTAATGCCTTCTCTTAAAGCATCCATTCCAATTTGGACAGCTTCATCCGCTAATCTTCCAGCATCAAGCATTTTTTCAATTTCATCCTCTGTTTTTACAACTCGCATTTGATTAATGAAAGCTCCAATATCATCATGTTCGGTTGTATGATTAGGGGAGTGGGCCTTTAAAATCGCCTGGCTTAAATTTTTATCGCGTTCAACGGTTAAGGTGCTTTCGTCTATCCTATAAGAGTGAATTTCTCCTGCCAGCTCTTTCGCATTTTTTGCAATGATCGCCCAAGGATTTTCATCATCAGAATAGCTGAAAATATTTTTAATTGTTGTTTTCACCTTAGCATCTTCCAATTCTAAACCTGGTACAAATAAAAAATCGTCTGTTTGTGAAGCGACATAAGCGACAATTCTTTCCATTGGGTTGCTTTCGAAATTTGTAAAATAGGCGACTGTTGTTGGGTCGTCTAAATAAACTAAATCAATATTTTCACTAACCATATACTCTTGAAGAAACTTTAACTGTTTACTCATATTTATTTCATTCCTTTGAATGTATTATGAAAGAATTATAACATACTTAATGAAAACAAAAATGAAAGCTATAGCGTGTTTTCATGAAAATATTGTTATTAAGTAGATGAAAGCGTTTAAATATATTGAAAATATTTTCATTGTCTGGTAAAATCATTTTGATTACTATGAATATAAAGATATTTAAAAAGAAGGAATGAATAAATAATGGCCAAACAAACAATTACAATTTATGATGTTGCTCGTGAAGCTGGTGTATCAATGGCTACAGTTTCTCGTGTAGTGAATGGAAATCCAAACGTAAAACCATCGACAAGAAAAAAAGTGTCGGATGTTATTGATCGTTTAAATTATAGACCCAATGCTGTAGCGAGAGGTTTAGCAAGTAAGAAAACGACGACTGTTGGAGTTATCATCCCAGACGTAACGAATCTTTACTTCTCATCCATTGCTCGAGGAATTGATGACATTGCTTCAATGTATAATTATAATATTTTCTTAGCAAACTCAGATGGTGAAGCACGGAAAGAAAAGAAAGTATTTGACACGTTGTTAGCTCAACAAGTGGATGGTGTCATTTTTATGGGGCATCAAGTAACAGAGAGTATGAAGAAAGATATAGATCGTGTAGATACACCTGTTGTTTTAGCGGGTACGATAGATGAAACAAATGATATACCAAATGTAATAATTGATTATAAACAAGCCACAGTTGATGCTTCAGAGTTTTTAATTAAAAAGGGTAATGAGAAGATTGCATTGGTTGGTCTAGATGTTGACGGAGCGAAACAAGATATGAGTTTACAAGGTTTCAAAGAAGCCTTCGAAGAAGCTGGAAAAGAATTTGATGATTCATTAGTTATTCGCTTAACACCAAATCGCAACATTCTCCAAGAAACTGACTTAGCTTCTGCAGTATTAGATGCTGGGGCAACTGGAGCTGTGGTTGAAGATGACCGTTTAGCCATTCTATTACTGAATCAGTTAATTCAACGAGGAGTAAATGTTCCAGAAGATTTTGAAATCATTTCTTCTAACAATTCGCCGTTAATTGATATTTCTAGACCGAAATTGTCAACAGTTACTCAGCCTTTATACGATTTAGGGGCAGTAGCAATGCGTTTGTTAACAAAGTTAATGAACGATGAAGAAAATGATGAAACGAATATTATTCTTCCGTACCACATTACAGAAAACGAAACAACAAAAAAATAAGCATAAAAAACGGTAACTCCTTTAAAAGGGGCTACCGTTTTTCATTTTATTCTTCTGATTTATCTGAATTATCTTCTTCTTCTTCTGCTTCTGAATTTTCGTCTTCTTCGTCATTATTATTGTTTGATCGGCTTCTGCGAGTCCGACGACTGCCTGCTAAGGTCGACCAATGTTCTTCTAGTTCTGCATTAGTAGCCCCTTCAGCAAAATCATAGGTTGTTGTACCCGGTAGATTTGAAGAGTCAAATATTTCTGATTTTGTTTCGCCACTTATACGAACGCTATCGCCATTAGGGAGCTCGACTTCACCAGCTTTCATTCCTGTGCCAGCTAAAACAGTTTCTGATTGAATTCCTGCTGGTTGTGGAAGTGTTTCATTTAATCCAAGGGCCTCAGGTTTGACCTCTCGAACGACATTCATAATATTGGCCCAGTTTCGAATATTTCTTTGGGCAGGGCGAAGACCATCAAAGTTTTGTAAACTGATTTGACGACCATAACCCATCCATGTAGTTAAAGACACTTTTGGGGTAACCCCTGCATACCAGACATCAAAATTATCATCAGAAGTTCCTGTTTTTGAAGCCAAATCAACATTAAAATTCATATAATTCGATAGAAAAGGTGCTGTACCATTTGGCCCTGTCACATCTCTTAAGATATCATATAAGAGATAATTGACTTCTTCAGACCACACGCGAACGGGTTTAAGTTCCTGTTGGTGGATAATCTCACCATTTGATTTTTCAATTTTTTCAATGACGTAAGGTTGATTAAATACTCCGCCATTTCCAAGAGCAGCGTAAGCACCAGCAATTTCAGTGGCTGTAGGTCCACCAGCACCATAACTTCCTAAAGCGGCTGATGGGTTTTTAAAGTCTCCATCACTTATCGCTTCAGGGCCAATACCTAATGCACGAATATATTGAGCAACATTCACATCGTCGTTTAACATCTGGAAATAAATCCTAGATGCTGGGATATTTTGAGAAATAGCTAGCCAGAAACGAGCATCTCGCCACTGATAGGTTGTTTCAAAAATGTTTTTAACCTCATGTGGAGCTTGCCCCGGTTGTGGAACTGACCAGTCCATGTCTGGAATAATAGTGGCTGGCGTAATAATCTTTTCAGCTAGAGCGGGTCCATATACAAGTAGGGGTTTCATTACTGAACCACTTAATCTTCGAGAATCGAACGCATTATTAAACTCATTCATTTCATAATCACGTCCACCGACAAAAGCGATCACTCGCCCGGTTTCATTTTCTACGAGAGTCCCACCCACTTGAACTGGATAGTCACCCACTTGTTGTCCGAAGGTTCCTTGGATATCGTTAATTCTTTGGTTAACTGCCTGATGAAGCGTTGAATCAATCGTACTATGAATGCGGTAACCCCCGGTGACTAATTCATGTGTTGCAGCTTCTTCATATGCAGTTCTTGTTTCGATATTTTCGGCTATTACATTATTTGTATCTTGAATTTGTTGGATTGTTTCATCTTCGAATGTTTCAAGCTCTTCTTCCGTTAATTCGCGGATGTTACGATCCTCGTTTTTTAATTCAGAAATTCGTTCATCACTTAAACCGTCAGCTTTCATTGCTTGCGTAATTAATATTTCTCTCGCTTCATCAAAGACCAAATCATAAACATAAGATTGAGATGGATTTTCATTTTCATCGAATGCTCGAGGTAAGAAATCCGCAGAAATATCATAATTAAAAGCTTCTTTGCGAGTTTCATTGTCAATATAACCTTCTCGATACATACTATAAAGCACTTCTTGTTGCCTATAAATACCCGCACTTACATCTTCTTTTACTTCACCATATTGATTATAGGGACTGTAGGCAATAGGGCTTTGAGGCAAGCCGGCTAGAAATGCAGCTTGGGGTAAATTAACTTCTGAGGCTGAAACACCAAAAATTCCTTGGGCCGCTTCTTCAATACCTGCAATATTTTGACCTAAATTATTTCGACCAAACGGCGATACGTTTAGATAGGCTTCTAGAATTTCATCTTTTTCCACTAAATTTTCTAAGTGCGTCGCATATAAAATTTCGACAGCTTTACGCGAATGTGTAACTTCAGCACTTAAAATCTGCTGCTTGACTAACTGCTGAGTAAGTGTCGAACCACCCGTTACTACGGGAGCACCTGATAGTTCTTGAATGCCTGCCCTTATAATAGATTTTGGAACAATTCCTTCATGAATAAAGAAATTCTCATCTTCAGTGGCTACTACACCTTGAATAATAAGCGGGGATACATTCTCAATTCCAATAGGGGTTCGAAATAAATCCGAACGCACATCACTAATTTCCACATTATTGGCATAATATAAAGTAGATTTAACATCATAATTGTAGATCTCACTTTGCATCTGGGCTTGTGTAGGAATAGGGGTGTCCTTAACCAGAGACCCAAAATAGCCAAGAACGGCGCCTCCAGCTAGTGCACCTAAAACGACAACGACTAAAAGGAAAATTCCGATTAAACCTTTAGTTACGCGATAAAAAATATCAAAATAATAACTGAATTTTCTTCCGTATCCTTTAAATTTTTCTTGCTCAAAGTTCGAGTTGTTCTTATTATTTGAACTCATCTTTGAACCCTCCTAAATAAATTGCTTTAAAAGTAACTAAGCAATCTAATGGTTATTTTATTATTTTTCTATTATAGCAAAATGGCCCTTTATAAGCAAAGGCCTTAAAATACACAGCTAGTGTATCAAATCCTTTTAAAAATAGAGGAATATTACAAAGAAACTTGAAATTTGTAATATGAATGAAACAAAACCATAATGTTTAGATGCTATAATTGAAAACGTATATCAGGAATGTATTTTTAAACTAAAATTCTTTGGAGGTAAACACGTGAAAAAAAGATTATTATCAGCCACTCTCGCAAGTGTCGTATTAGGAACATCACTATTAGGGACTACTCCCGTATTCGCAAATGAATTTGATACTCAACTCCAAGAAGCACAAGAAAATGTACAAGAAAAAGAAGCAGCAGCTAATGAATTAGAAGGAATTATTAGCAAATTATCTAGTGAAGTAGCTAGTACACAAGAAGCAGTACATATTATTAATTCAGATATTGAAAGAAATGAAGCGGCTTTAAAATCAGCTGTTGAAGCTTTAGAAGTTGCTCATGAAGAAATGAATACTTTGCTTGAAGAAATTTCAGTATTAGAGGACAACATCGCCAAACGTACTGAAAAGTTAAAAGACCAAGCAAGACTTCTTCAGGTGAATGGGAATCCATCAAATTATTTTGAGTTTATCTTAGATGCTGAATCTATTACAGATGTAATTGGCCGTATTGATGTGGTTACAAGTCTAGTAAGTTCAAGTAATCAAATGATTGAAGCTCAATTAGCGGATCAACAAGCCGTCTTAGTAAAATCAGAAGAAACTGAACGAAAAATCACTCAGCAAAATGCTTTAGCTGAACAACTAGAAACAACATCTGCTGAATTGGATGCTCAAAAAGCTTCCCAAGTGGCATTAGTTGCTCAATTAGAATTAGAGAAAAATTCTTTTGAAGGAAACCGCCAAAGTTTAATTGCTGAACGTGATGCAGCTTTAGAACAAGTTAATCAGATTGAAGAAGAACGCCTAGCTGTTCAAGTGGCTATTGAGCAAGCTGAACGTGAGCGAGTACAAGAAACTACTTCACCTGAACCAGAGGTAGCTCAAGAAGAGCAAACAGTTACAGTTTCTGTAGCTACAAGTCAAACACAATCAAATACCAATACTCGAAATGAACGCTCAGTTTCTGAGTCTACGCAGGCACCAGCTGTTTCTCAGCCAGCACCTGTTCAAACGACTCCAGAACCAGAACCAGCTCCTGTAGCAACGCCAGCACCAAGCCCGGCACCGGCACCTGCTCCGGCTCCAACGCCAGCGCCAGCGCCGAAACCTGAACCAAAGCCAGCTCCTAAACCAGCACCGGCTCCTTCAGGAAATGTTTTATCTATCGCTAATGGACTGTTAGGTATTCCTTATAAATGGGCAGGTACTACACCAGCTGCATTTGACTGTTCAGGATTCACATCTTACGTTTTTGCGCAAGCTGGAAAATCTTTACCAAGAACTGCTGCAGCTCAATATGCGAGTTCTACAAAAGTATCTAATCCACAACCCGGAGATTTAGTATTCTTTAGTGAAGGATCAGGTATTACCCACGTAGGAATTTATGCTGGAAATGGCCAATACGTTGGATCTCAAACTTCAACGGGTGTAGCTTACACTAGCGCAGTTTCAGGATACTGGGGTGCTCGTTTAGTAGGTTATGGACGTTACTAATTAAAATCTAGAAAAATAAATCGAAAAGTAACTTTAAAACATTAAAAAATAGCGACTCCATTGACGGAGTCGCTATTTTATTTACCTATTAGCAAATGGATTTATACATATTTTTTGGTTAAATTTAAAAACTCATCGACATCCGCATGGACTTGGTTCATCGCATCCTGCCAGAAATCAGGTTGTGTTAAATCCACATTTAAATGCTTTTGTGCCAAGTCTTCAGTTGTCATACTTGCTGTATCACGCAATAAAGCAATATATTCATCTTCAAAAGACGCATCTGCTTCTAAAGCACGTGCATAAATGCCTAAACTAAAGAAATAACCAAACGTATAAGGGAAGTTATAGAAGGGTACACCTGTACTATAGAAATGTAATTTTGCTGCCCAAAACATTGGATGATACGTTTCTAGAGCATCTTCATATGCTTCTTTTTGCGCGGCTAACATTAATTCAGACAAACGTTCAGCTGTGACAATTCCATCTTGTCTTTCTTCGTAAAAATTCTTCTCAAAAAGATAACGTGCATGAATATTCATCATCATCGTTGCACTACGAGCTACTTTTTCATCCAGTAAAGTAATTTTTTCAGTTTCTGAATCCGCATTTTCAATGGTCGCATCTGAAACAACAAGTTCAGCAAGAGTAGAAGCCGTTTCAGCAACATTCATCGCATAACGCTGGTTTAGTAAAGGTAAATCACGTAGTACCGAGCTATGGAAGGCATGGCCCAATTCATGGGCTAGAGTCGACACATTATCAGAAGTTCCAGAAAAAGTCATAAAAATGCGCGATTGTTCAGATTCAGGTAAATTAGCACAATACCCACCCGGACGTTTACCTGGACGATCCTCTGCTTCGATCCATTTTTCGTTAAAGGCTTGTTGCGAAAGTTCTGCCATTTTAGGACTGAAACGCTTAAAGTTATCGATAATAAAGTCAGCGGCTTCGGTAAATGTATATTCTTTCGCTTCAAAATTACCAAGATTGATTGGAGCCGTGACGTCCAACCAACTTAATTGATCAAGATTTAATAACTCAGCCTTACGGTTAAAATAGTCCACTATTTTTGCTTTATTTTCTGAAATCACTTGCCACATTGCATCTAGTGTTTCTTCTTGCATGCGATTATATTCTAGAGGAGGTTCCATAAAGTCGTTAATTCCGTGAGCTTTTTGGTCAGCTAGACGAAAGCCGGCTAAGTGATTCAAGGTAGTCGCAAATAAATGATCCTTATCTTTCCAAGTATTTTCCCAGATTCTCAGCATTTCATCTCGTTTTTTCGCATCCGTTTCACCACTCATTTTATTTTCCGCTTGCCCAGCAGAGTAGACATTCACTTTTCCATCTTCTTTAAAAGGCACGCGAATGGTTGAAACCAATTCATTATACATATCGCCCCAACCTTGGAAGCCGTCAATCGAAAGATGATTTAATAATTCTTCTTCTTCAGTTGAAAGCAACTTTTGAGACTCTTCTCGAATTTCTGTTAAAGCAAAAGCCATTTCATTAAAAGGCTCTATTTTCAATAACTCATCAAAATCATTTTGAGAAAAATCCCCAATTTTCTTCTGTAAAACAACTAAAGTATTGCTTAACTGTTTATAGTGATTAGCAATCCGATTTAAATTTGTTCGCGCTTTAGCATCTGAAGTGTCCGCTGAAGCTAAACCTGACATAAACGTGCGTGCTTCTCCAAGTCCTTTTGAAAGAGCTTCATGTTCTTTTAAAATTTCCGCAAATGTGTGATAGTCTGGGCGATCATTGTCCGCGTTCCATTCATTTACCAACTCGGCAAATCGTGCATTCTTTTTCTCAAGTTCAGCTAACTTTTCGTAAAATTGAGGAGAGTCGCTTCCACCAGGAAAGACTTGATCCATATCCCATGTGTTTTGGTAAACCATTAAATTCATCCTTTCAAATTTTAATCCTATTCACATTTTACAGAAAAATCATACAAAATACGAATTTTTCAGGTAAAATAGATGAAATAACTTTTTAGGATGATTAATCGAATGAATAAACAGATTACTTGGAAAGACAACTTGGCTTTATTTATGCCTTTTTTAATTATGTTTCTACTGTATGGAAGTTCCACTATGTCCTATGAATCGCAAAGTCTGGTATCCCCTTTGGAAACATTACTTGCAGGGCGACCTTTTGAAAATTTATTAAAAAATATTCAATTTACTTATGCAGGCAGTGAAATATCTATCGCATCACGTGGCTATATCCCATTTGTCGAATTCTTTATTCGAAAAGCCGCTCATTTTTTTAGTTACTTTTTCATCGGATTTTTCTGGGTACTTGGTTTACGAAAAAGAGTGAACGATGAGTGGTTAGTCCTTTTACTTGCTGTATTACTGAGTATTGGTTATGCCTCATTTGATGAACTACGCCAAGTTTTCCATCCGGGTCGTACAGGTTTAATGGAAGATGTTTTACTCGATACGGCCGGAGCTATGGTAGGTATTTTCTTTTCTTGGTTTTTGTTAAAGAAAAGAATGATTCGTTAAAATATTACTAAGAAATTTGATTCATTTGTATTATAATTGGCTTTGCTAATTTAAAGGAGGATTTTTATATGAGTAAATACAATAAAGTAAGACCCGAATACCGGTCAAAATACCGCGCGGAATTGGTTGAGGTTCCTGATGTCATCCGCCGTTCTTCAGGAATCGTAATCAACGGTAGACGTTATAAGTCATTTTTATTTTCATCGGACGTGGCTACCATATTTTATACGGATGCGGATGCAGTACTAGCTGTTTATCCTTATTCACCCCATCCATCCATTATTAAAGCGTTAAGTATTGTTGCACCTTCTCCTTTACTAGCTGGTGTGGGGGGTGGAGTTACACAGGGCCCACGTTCAGTTATGATGGCTCAATTTGCGGACGCCTATGGATGTATGGGAGTAGTTTTAAACTCTGCGGTAAACCCTGAAACCGTTCGAAATGTGAATGCGGCGATTGATATTCCCATTATTTATACAGTTATTTCAAGACATATGGATATATCAGAACATATTAAAGCAGGAGTAAATATTTTAAATATCAGTGCCGGAGCGCAAACGGCTGAAGTGGTTAGAATCTTTAGAGAAAGATATCCAGATATTCCAATTATTGCGACAGGTGGGAAAACGGATGAATCGATTTTAGAAACAGTTGAAGCCGGGGCGAATGGGATTTCTTGGACACCACCAACTACCCAACAAGTATTCCAGCAAAATATGAATAAATACCGTAAAGAATTACGAGAAGAATTAGAGTAAAGAAGAGAGCAGCTTAGTTAAATAAGTTGCTCTTTTGTATGTACGGAGTATTCTCATTCTAAAGAAAGTCTGCTATAATAAGAGAGCCGATATCATGCACAGAAATTAATTTAGAGGAAGTGGAGCAATGGCAGGACATTCAAAATGGAGCAACATTAAAGAACGTAAAGGTGCTCAAGATAAAAAACGTGGGAAATTATTCCAAAAATTAGTTAAAGAAATTTATCAAGCTGCTAAAGATGGCGGTGCGGATCCAGAAACAAACCCAGCATTAAGACTAGCAATGGATAATGCCCAATCTAATAATATGCCAAAAGATAACGTTGAACGTGCCATCAAACGCGCAACAGATCCGAGCGAGAGCGCAAACTATAAACAAGTCATCTATGAAGGATATGGACCAAATGGAGTCGCTGTTTTAGTTGATACGTTGACTGATAATACGAACCGTACTAGTACAGGTGTGCGTGTCGCATTTGATCGAAATGGTGGAAACCTTGGGGAAAAAGGATCCGTAAACTATTTATTTAACCGAAAAGGGTATATCGTAATTGAACGTGAAGGCTTAGATATCGATGAAGATACGATGCTGATGAGTGTGTTAGAAGCGGGTGGAGAAGATTTAGAGACTTCTGACGAGGTATTTGAAATCTATACAGAAGGTTCCGATTTCGCGACAGTGCGGGATGAATTAGAAAAAGAATATACAATCGCACAAGCAGAACTTACAATGGTACCTACAATGTATGTGCCAATTGCAGAAGAAAATAAAGAAAAATTTGAAAAATTAATCGAAGCATTAGAAGATGACGATGATGTGAACGACGTTTATCATAATGCACAATTAGACGAGTAAAATAAAAAAATCTCTCAGTTCCTAGAAAACAAGGAATTGGGAGATTTTTTTATTTGCAGAAACAAAAACTAGATTTGTATATTGCAACCCTTTTGTCCGGTAAAGTTGAAAGTTATCGGTTATGAAATTGAATGATACAACCGGTAATCACAGTAATTAGGTTTGAAAACGCCCGATATATAAAAGATACGCAGCTACTGATTTCCAAATCGGTTTTCAAATCTTTTTAACCCAATAAGAGATTTG
>DAIOTF010000005.1:18937-57982 GCA_036752165.1 Atopostipes sp. | reverse complement strand
CCCATTCTACAAAAAATGCTCGTCTTGTTTGGAATTACAAGCTCTAAATTGTTCATACTATCGATTACTGCTGTTATCTTCATTTATGGGATTATTTATTGGGTTATTTACCGGGTTACCTCAAAAATATATTTAGATATTGTAGAATAACATTTAAGCTGACTCTCAAAACAGGGAGTCAGCTTTTTTATTTTAAAATGTTTTTGATATTCCTATTATTTAATTTTAAAAAATGCTAAAATCGAAATATCCGTAAAAGAAAGCGTTTTTTCACAAAGAATAATAAACAAGGAGAGATTAAATGTCAAATAAATTACGGGAAATCTGGATAGAATTATTTGAGAATAAAGAAGTTATATTCGTCTTAACTTTTGTATGGATATTATTATACGAAGAAATTACACCCTTTGTATTACTAACAGGGGTTCTTTCGTCTGTTCTAGTGGTTCTATTTACGGATCAATTTTTATTAAAAGGAAACTATGAGCATTCTTATTTAATTGGTCTAGGAACTTTAATTCGATATGCTGGTCGTTTAGTGATTGAAATATATTTAGCGGGGTGGGCTATCATTCCTACAGTTATTAAAGGCGATGAGGAAGTTGAAATTGTTCAAGTTCAGACGAAATTAACGGATGAGTTGTTAATTGACATTTTAGCGAATTCAATTACATTAACTCCGGGTACAGTCTCCGTCGAAAAGAAGGGGAGACTTTTATATATTTTAAATTTGAACGCTCAATTACCAGGGGAAGATCGAAGAGAACTTATTCCGCTTCGACTTGAAGAAATATTATTAGACTATGAGAATAAGATCGAAGGTAAAGCATAGGGAGGATGGTTTTAATGAACTTTGATGAACTTGTTATAGTTATACTCGCAATATTTTCCCTTGCAGGATTATACCGTGTACTAAGTGGACCAACGATTTGGGACCGCTTACTAGGGTCTGCTTTATTCTCCTCTAAAGTGATTATTATTGCAATCTTAATTGGGATGTTAATTAACCGATCGTTTGCGGTTGATGTGGCGTTACTTTATGCCTTATTGGGTTTTATAGGCACTATTATGATTGCGCGCTTTGTAGAAAGAAGAGGGGATATTTAATGGGAAGTATCATTGAATGGATTGGAAATGGCATTATAATTATTGGGTTAATTTTAATGGGGTTTGGTGTATTCGGTCTTTTTCGTTTTAAAGATTATTATGCACGGGTCTTAGTCGGAGCTAAGATTGATACAGTAGGTTTTATTACCATTTTAATTGGGTTAATTCTAAAAAATGGATTTTCATATTTTAGTGGAAAAATATTTATAGTGTTGGTTCTTTATATTGTTACGAACCCGATTGCTACACATGCAATTACTCGATCTGCTCATTTGAGTGGTTACCGAATAAAGAAAGAGAGGTAAACGAATGTTTCAAAGTTTTTTATTTATAAGTGTTCTTATTGTATCTTTATTTGCTGTATTATCTGAAAACATGCGTTACTCCGTTATTTATTTAGGCGTATTTTCATTACTGATGGCTTTAATCTATCTACATTTTAATGCACCAGATGTAGCATTAGCGGAAGCAGCTATTGGGGTAGGTCTCTCAACGGTAATGTATCTCGTTGCATTAAAGAAAATTAGAGTTTATGACATTTGTTATGTGAACGAGGAAGAGAATTTTAATGATCAATATATTCAAAATTTTAGAGGACGCGTAATTAGACCGCTTGAATTATACCTTGAGCAAACAGAAGAGGTTGAACCCCAGCTTACTTATACAAATCACTCAGTTCAACAAATAATTGACGAAGATAATCATGATTTTATTATTTATCAAAAAGGATTACAAACTTATGTCTACGGGGAAAAATCGGATCACGTTTTTCAACATATAGTTAAAAATATGGATGAGCTAATTCCAGACATGACAAATGTAGAAATCCGTTACTTAGAAGAGGTGAGAACAAATGCAAATAATACGTAGAAAAACACCTAAATATATAGCGTTCATTCGAATTGCTTTAGTTCTCTCTGGCGCTTATCTCATGATTTCATTTTTCTTACAAGATTCAGAGATGATTGGAAAACCATTAATGGACTTTTTTACTTCAAACTTTTTAGAAGAGACAGGGGCATCAAATGCTGTGGCAGGGATTTATTTGAACTATCGAGTATTTGATACATTGTTTGAAGCCTTAATGTTAATGGTGTCTGTAATGGAAGTGATTAATGTTTCTTACGAGAAACTTAATAAAAGACAGTATAAATTTTCCAATAATGAATTAATTAGTAAAAATAATTCTGAGATTGTCGCACGGATGATGGGGATTATTTATCCCTTTGTTGTCTTAATAGGTTTATATATTATTTTAAACGGTCACGTTTCTCCAGGAGGAGGATTTCAAGGAGGTTCTATTTTAGCGACAGCGCTCATTTCTAGATACCTTGTTTATCCAAACTTTGATATTGATTTGGATTTGCTCGAACGATTAGAGAAAGTCTTCTACTTATTTATTGTAATCATTCCAGTTCTATATGTATTTATGCAAATTCAGCCGGAAAATACGGTTTTATCACATAAAGTTTATATGATAGCCATGAATACTTTGATTGGTTTTAAAGTTTTTTCTGGATTGAGTATTATTTTCTATCGTTTTGTATTTTATGAAGGGGCATCTCCATATAATCGTGACCAAAATCACTTCCCACATTTCATAAAGAAAGAGGTTGATTAATTTGGATTTTCTTACTGGAGAAATCGTTGGTATCTTATTATTTTTTATTGGATTATACGGTTTAATGACTAAAAAAACAATCGTAAAAACGATTATGTCTATGTCAGTTATGGAAGCAGGAATTTATTTATATTACATAACGATAAATTATACACCGTACAGCGTACCCCCTATAGGCGATTTAGAAGGAGTTAATTATGTAGATCCTGTACCTTCTGCATTAATGATTACGGCAATTGTAATTGGTATTGGAGTAACGGCAATTGGTCTTACAATGTTTATGCATTATAAACAAAAACATGGCATCACGCATTGGACGAGGTATCGTGATCAGTTAGGAAGTGATGAATAGTGTTAAGTATATTTGTATTAGCTCCAATTCTAATGGGTGTAATCGCCTTAATTTTTCAACACCGTATTTTTAAGTCATTAACATATGTGTTTCAAATCGTTTATACGGCCTTTGCTTTTTATATTTTTATGCTAGTGAAAGAAGGCGGACCAATTGTTTATAATTTTGGCGGATATGCAGATGGTTTAGCCCTTAGCTTTTATGCCGATGCCATTAGTATATTTATGGTACTCATGACAGCTGTTTTCTACATCGCCTTTTTGATCTATACAATGAATGAGGACTATGCCGAACCTCAATTTTATTTTCTGTTTTTAGTTTTACAAGGGCTTATGATGGGATTATTTTTAACAAGTGATTTATTCAACATTTTTGTATTTTTAGAAGTGTCAACTGTAGTTGTATCAATCTTAATCATGTACAACAAAGACAAGCAAGCGATTTATGACGGGATGATTTACTTTTTTGTAAATGTTATAGGATCGTCATTTTTACTATTCGGTATTGGGATGTTATATCGAACATTTGGTTTACTCGATATGCGTGCTATAACGGAAGCAATGAGTTTGTTAAATAGCCCTAGAGCTATTATTTTACCGATGAGTTTGATGATGGTTACAGTATCTTTAAAAACAGCAGTAACCCCATTATTCAGTTGGTTGCCAAAAGCTCATGGAACACCAAGTGCGCCACCTGTAGTTTCAGCTGTTTTAAGTGGATTATATATTAAAAGTGGCGTTTATTTATTTATTCGTTTTACGAATATGTTCTCATCAATGGTAGATGTAAGTCAATTTTTCTTTTGGATTGGTTTTGTAACAGCTGTCGTTGGATTTGTTATGGCTTTAGGTCAATCCGATATTAAATTAATTTTAGCGTATCACACGGTATCGCAAGTAGGACTCATTATGATCGGTTTAAATTTGGGGACGGCAATTGCTTTTTGGGGTTCCGTTTATCATATTTTTAGTCATGCCATTTTTAAATCCACTCTCTTTTTAACGGCTGGTTTAATTTATGAAGAATATAATACGCGTAATGTCTATGAAATTAGAGGCTTGTTTAAGCGGATGCCTTTGGTCGCTACAGCTACTGCTTTCGCTATCTTAGGCATTACTGGGGCACCTTTTTTTAATGGAAGTATCTCGAAATATATGATTGCTCATGGATCGACAGAAACTTGGGTAGTTGTGTTATTAAATATTGTGAACATAGGTACGGTAATGTCCTTCGTCAAATATTCGACGATATTCTTTGGAAAAAATCAAGTGAGTAAAAAAGTAAAAACGGATAAGTATGCAGTGTTTGCATCCTTATTAATGGGAATTACTTCATTAGTAACAGGAATATTTGGTGAGAATTTAACAGAGTTTTTCTTTAACTTTGAGGTTTCAGTTAACCCTTCGGAATATTTAGAAAAAGGAATAACTTACTTTATAATGATAGGGATAGGAATTCTAGTGTATCATCGTATGATTAAACATGGAGGAATTATTGCTAAAATAGGGCATTTAGAATTAACATTCAATGGAATTATTACATCAATGGTGGGTTATTTAATAGTCGTTATTTTATATCTAAATTTCGCTTTATAAAGTGTTACTTGAATTAAGAAAGCGTTTTCAGTATAATGGATATGTAAGAATAGAATAATTATTAAGAAATGTCCTTACAGTTAATTTCTCCCAATTAACTATTAAGGACATTTTTTATTATTTTGTTTCAAAAACCTCATTAAATATTTCTTTTGTTCCTAGAAAGAAGTTCTCATCACCTATAATAGTAGATGGTTCTCCATTAAATTGAGACATCTGTAACCCGAGCTCTTCAGCAATTAATAAATAGGGGGCTCGATCCCATGGCATAGATTCTGGACTAATAAAAGCCCCATACTTACCAGTAATAACTCGAGTAGCATCCGAAGCGGAACTACCTAAGAATCTCAAGTCAAAGGCATTTTTGGCTAAAAAAGTTAATAGTTCAGTCCCGTTCATTTTACGGGGATTAATTGAAATAAATGCTTCATTCAGTCGAATATTTTTAGGTATAGTCAGAGGCTGATTATTTAACAAGACCCCTTCATATTTCTTGGCTGATATTAATGTGTTTGACGCTACTTCATAAATATAACTTAATAAAGGTTCTCCTTTTTTAAAATAAGCAACTAAAATTCCATAATCATCCGCTTGCTTGATAAAATTGGATGTTCCGTCAATTGGGTCAATGACCCATAAGTTTTCTGCTAGTGGATCCACATTTGAGTGGTCACTTTCTTCACCGAGTATTGTTTGTTCACCTGGTAAAGTGTGAATAAAAGCAGTTAACTTTTCCTCTACAGCAACATCCACCTCACTAACTAAGTCGCGAAAATCTTGCTTTACATTGACAGAATACTCGGTGTTTTCTTGAATATACTGACCAAGTTTGATTAACCAACTCTTCGTCAATTCATCGATTTTATTAATATGCATAATATCTCCTTTATTTACTTCTGCTTTATTTTTGCTTAAAAGTCATAACTTATTCAAAATTATCTTCTATAATACAATGTACACAGCAGATTTATTCTTTTTTTCGAAGGGCTTGTTTAGCCAAATTATCTGCGCCTCTATTTTTTGACTCTGGAATCCATGTGACACTTATAAAAGAAAATTGAGTCATCAACGAGAGAATATCTTGTAAAACTTTATTAGAAAAAGTATCTTTAACATATTTCTTTTCTATTGATTGTGCTACAATTTGACTGTCTGTATAACAAAAGGTTAATTCATTTGTATAGTCATTATCTACTAACCATTTGATTCCTTCGTAAAGGGCTTTAAATTCTGCATGGTGGTTGTTCCATTTGTGATCTAAGGGGAATGACAACTGAATTTGATCTTTTTTTGCTAAAATTAATAACCCTATACCAGCATGACCGGGATTACCATTTACTGCAGCATCCGTATATAAACGAATCATAAAAATATCACCTAATTTCTATTTAGAAAGAATGATTATATGAAAGATAAAAACATAAAATTAAACATTCGATTTGAGCTTGCAATTGAAATTATTTTATTCTGTATAATCTTTATATTATTTGGAATAGCTTTTTTATTTGCTTCTAATTTACTTTCATTTAATTGGATAAGTGCCGTTAGCATACTTTTAGGATTCATTCTAACCTTTCTTAAGGCGAATAGTTCTATAGAATGGAAAGAAAACACGGTAATTATTCAATATTTTAAATTTTTCTTTAAAAAAACAATCAACGTTGAGAATATAGAAAAAATTAATTTTTATGAGTCAAGTTCCTTAATAAGGATTAAAATAAACAATCTAGAGACAGTAAAATTCTATATGAACGACAAAAACCGAGAAAAATTACTCGAATTTATCATCCATACTTACCCCGAAATTCCTTGTTTATTTTTAGACAGAACAGACGAAACGGCTAGATAAGCATCTAGCCGCCTAATCATTATTCACTTTCTTCTAAAAGAACTACATTTGTTGCTTGAAGTCCTCTGGCACCTTCAATCGCATCAAATTGTACAGCTTGTCCTTCCTTTAACGTCCGATAGCCATCCATTTCAATACCAGTAAAGTGTACAAAAATATCTTTATCCCCATACTCAATAAAACCATAACCCTTAACGTTGCTGAACCATTTTACTGTACCTTTGTGTGTCATAGCCATCCCCCAAATCCAGTCCATCTCTTCTATTTTTACACCTTGAGTATAAAGGAAACTAGTAAATGAATCAATTTCTAACCATAATTTAGAGCCGATAAGAGAAACTCTAGAGAATTAATGTAAATATTGAATGAATATGTTAAAATAGACAAGATATTGAAAGAAAATATTGTCATTTAAGATGGAGGAATGACATTTTTGAAAGAATTAAAAATAGAGAACTTATCACATACAACAGGTACTAAAGTCCTTTTTAATCACATAAATTTTTCAATCCTGAATGAACAAAAAGTTGGCTTGATTGGCCGAAATGGAAATGGAAAATCAACTTTTTTAAAAGTTGTAGCAGGTGTAATGGATCCTGATGAGGGTGTTTTGAACAAACCAGGCAATTATGAAATTGGGTATTTGAGTCAAGAACACGATTTAGATAATGAGAAAAATGTATTGGAAACTGTTTTTGCAGGCGATACACCCGTTATGCGTGCTGTCCGCACTTATGAGCAGAAAATAATGGAGCTATCGATTGAACCCAATAATAAAAAAATCCAAAAACAATTTACTCAAGCCCAAACGGATATGGACACTCATAATGCATGGAATGCTGATTCGAGTGCCAAGAAAATATTGTCAATCTTAGGAATTTCGGATATGAATAGGAAAATTGGGGAGATGTCGGGTGGACAGAAAAAGAGAGTCGCCCTAGCACAAGTGCTCATTCAGACTCCTGATTTGCTTATCTTAGATGAGCCAACGAACCATTTAGATTTTGAAATGATTACATGGCTTGAGAAATACTTAAAAAACTATAAGGGTGCTTTAATTGTGGTTACACACGATCGTTATTTTTTAAATCGTGTAGTTGACCGAATTATTGAATTAACAAATGGGCAGTTAGAAGTGTATTCTGGAAATTATCAATCGTATATAGAAGAAAAAGCAAGACGAGAGGAATTACAAGCAGCTTCTGACCATAAAGCTAATCAATTGTATAAACAAGAACTCGCTTGGATGCGAGAAGGTGTAAGAGCACGTGGAACAAAACAAAAAGCACGTATCGAACGCTTTGAAAAATTAAAAGGTAGAGTTTCACAGACCACTCAAGATTTTAACATAGAGATGGATTTAGCTTCTTCTAGGTTAGGAAAACAAGTCTTTGAGTTCGAAGAGGCTAGTTATAAAATTGAAGAAAATATTATTTTAGATCAGTTTAACTACATTATTCAAACGCACGATCGCATTGGTATAACGGGAGAGAATGGAGCTGGAAAATCAACTTTTCTAAATCTATTAGCCGAAAAAATACCTTTAGATTCTGGTCTTCTTCGTATAGGGGAGACGGTACGAGTTGGGTATTTTCAGCAAGATAATATTGATGTGCCAGATGATAAAAGAATAATCAACTATTTACAAGAAGTAGCTGAAGAAGTTCATAGAAAAGATGGGACTTCTTTAAATATTACCCAATTGCTCGATCAATTTATGTTTACAAGTCATCAACGCGGTGCCTTAATTCGTTCATTATCGGGAGGAGAAAAACGTCGCCTTTATCTGATTCGTTTATTAATGGAAAGGCCCAATGTACTTTTGCTAGATGAGCCAACGAATAATTTAGATATTGATACTTTAAACGTTTTAGAAAGCTATATCGAAGAATTTCCGGGTGCAGTTATAACCGTTTCTCATGATCGATACTTTCTCGATAAAATCACGGATAAATTATTGGTTTTTGAAGGTTCAGGAGTGATTCGCGAATATTTCGGAACTGCTGAAGAATACTTTTTGAAATCTCAAGAAAAACAAAGAGATCAAAAAGAAGAGAAAAAAGTAGAAGCTCAAACAAATGAAAATCAAAAGGAAACAGTTACTAAAGTTAAAACAAAGCTTAGTTATATGGAAGAAAAAGAATGGTCGTCTATTGAAGATGAAATCACGACTTTAGAGGGCAAAATTGAAGAGTTGGATGCAGGCATTATCAAAGCTGGTAGTGATTTTGTGAAAATTGATGAACTCTTCAGAGAAAAATCTGCTCTACAGGAAAAATTAGATGGAAAGTACGAAAGATGGGAATATCTCGCCCAATTTGTATAGAATGCAAAGGACGGATGATTAAATGAGACAGTATTTGGATTTGGCACAGACCATTTTAGATAAAGGCGTAACAAAAGAAGACCGAACGGGTGTCGGTACAAAGTCAATTTTTGGTCATCAAATGCGCTTTGACTTGAGTGAAGGTTTTCCATTACTTACTACAAAAAGAGTGGCATTTGGATTAATCAAATCAGAGTTGTTATGGTTTTTAAAAGGAGACACCAATATTCGTTATTTACTTGAGAATAATAACCATATTTGGGATGAGTGGGCTTTTGAACGCTACACATCAAGTCAGGACTATGACGGGCCAGATATGACGGATTTTGGCTTGCGTGCGCAAGAAGATGAAGAATTTAATTCTGTCTATAAAGAAGAAATGAAAAAGTTTACAGAAAAAATTCTTTCGGACAATGTTTTTGCTGAAGAGCACGGAAGCTTAGGTAATGTATACGGCGCTCAATGGCGATCTTGGCCATCAACAAAAGGCGGAATAATTGATCAAATTCAAAATGTCATTGCATCAATTAAGAATAACCCTGATTCTAGACGCCATATTGTATCGGCTTGGAATCCGGACGAGATTGAGGATATGGCGTTACCACCTTGTCACACCTTATTTCAATTTTATGTGGCGGATGGAAAGTTAAGTTGTCAATTGTATCAACGCAGTGCGGATGTGTTTTTAGGTGTTCCTTTTAATATCGCAAGTTATGCTTTACTTACGCATCTTATTGCTCATGAGACAGGCTTAGAAGTTGGAGAATTCATTCATACTTTTGGAGATGCTCACTTATATTTAAACCATATGGAACAAATTGAGCGTCAATTATCACGAGATACTAGACAATTGCCTCAATTAAAATTAAATCAAAACAAACAAAGCGTCTTCGATTTTGAAGCTGAAGACATCGAAGTAATCGATTATAAACCGCATAAGGGCATTCGTGCACCTATCGCTGTTTAATTCATTTAAAGGAGAAAGTAATGGAAGAAAATAGTATTGAAAAAAGTCTTTCTGATTCATTAGAAAAACCCTATTTTACATTTGTATGGGCGGAAGATAAAAATGGATTAATTGGAAAAGAGGGCACTTTACCTTGGAATTTACCGAATGAAATGAAGCATTTTGTTGCGGTAACTATGGACGATGTGGTTGTCATGGGTCGAAAAACATATGAAAGTATTCCGAACCGACCTTTAAAGAACAGAGTGAATATTGTACTAACTTCAAATAAAGACTATGAGGCTCCTGGTGCTATTGTCGTTCATTCGAAAGACGCGATCATGGAGTACGTCAAAAACATTGAAAAGCCTATCCATATTATTGGTGGAACAACTCTTTTTAACCTTTTTATAAACGAAGTAAATCTGCTTTATCGAACTGTTGTTGAGGAATCGTTTGAAGGGGATACGTATATGCCTGAAATTAACTATCGTTATTTCCGTGTGGTTGATTCAAAAGAAGGTATTGTTGACGAAAAAAATAAATATCCACACCACTTCTTTTTATACGAAAGAAAAAAATTAGTAAACCCTTTTGATGCTTCACAAAATTAATTCTAATGGAGATATAATTTATGAATGAGGATCTTAAAAGAGAAAAACATTTGTCAACAAGTCAGCAAGTGAATATATGGAAATGGGCATTTATAACTCTTTCAGTACTCATTTTGAGTTTAGTTTTCTTCCTAATTCGTATCCTTCAACCCATTGAGGTAAGTGAGTCGAATCGTGATCCCAGTGTTATTTCACAGGACACTATTGAACTTTCAACAAGTCTGAATAAAAATGACACAGAAAAATTATTGAATACTTATTTAACCTATTCAATAGGTGAAGAGTTTGAAAATTATCATATTGAGTTATCAGATGCTCTTGAAATTAACGGAAAATTGAACGTGTTTGGGACAGAAGTACCATTTTCTTTATTATTTGATCCTTATGTCATGGAAAATGGTAATGTTCAATTACGTGGAAAAAGTGTTGAGGTGGCTAACTTTTCCTTACCCGTTCATTTAGTCATGCGATTATTAGGCAATCAAATCAACTTTCCTGATTTTGTTGCTTTTGATAGTGAGTCTCAGATAATTGTTCTCAATCTGAATGAACTAAGTATGGATTTAAGTTTTGATCTGGAAATGACTCAAATTGATTTAATTAATGATGTAATTGAATTTAATTTACAGATAAATGAGGATGTAATATCCGAACAATTTTAATTAAAAATTTTCTATTTATTTGATTTTAGTTTTGAGATTGAAAGGAAGGTTTAATGGAAAAAGCGTTATTTGCAGGAGGCTGTTTTTGGTGCATGGTTGAGCCGTTTGATACTCAGCCAGGGATAGAATCAGTTGTCTCCGGGTATGCGGGAGGCCATGTGAAAAATCCCACCTATGAACAAGTAAAGAGCCAGACCACTGGACATACGGAAGTAGTTGAAATAACATTTAATCCAGAGAAGATGTCTTTTGAAAAATTGGTTGAAATTTACTGGCAAGTCACTGATCCAACAGATGCGAGTGGTCAATTTATGGATCGTGGGGACAGTTACCGTCCTGTTATTTATTATTACTCTGAAAACCAAAAAAGAATCGCCGAATTTTCTAAAAAGAATTTAGAAGACAGTGGGCGTTATAAAGAGCCAATAGTAGTAACGATAGAAAAAGCACCAACTTTTTGGCCAGCAGAAGAAGAACATCAAGATTTTTATAAAAAAAATAAAGAACGCTATCAACAAGAAAAAACAGAGCGTGCAGAGTGGAGCGAAAAAAATCCAATCGCATGATTTTCATTGTTGTTTGAATAGATTCATTCGTTCATTGAGGTGTCGAAAATGGAAATAAGTTTTTATCAATATTTAATGACAGAAAGAGATCCATATAAAAAGGATGACATTACATTATTTGCCAATGAAGCATTTAATGACCGTATCTTCCCTAAGCAGTCGGAAGATTATGATGAAGTCAGTCAACATCTTGAAATGAATGCGGACTATTTACCATCAATGCTGATTTTTGATGAGGCTTGGCAAAGGTATATTGATAATTTTAGTAAAAAATGAATTTTATAAAGGGGAATGTATATTATGAGTACGCATATTGGAGCTAAAAAAGGGGACATCGCAAAAATTGTTTTACTACCAGGAGATCCATTACGAGCCAAATATATTGCTGAAACATTTTTAGAGGATGTCGTCCAATATAACACGGTTCGAAATGCTTTTGGTTACACTGGGACTTATAAAGGTGTTCCAATTTCTGTTCAAGGGACAGGTATGGGAGTCCCGTCAATTAGTATTTATGTTGAGGAATTAATTAGAGAGTATGGCTGTGAAGTTTTAATGCGAGTGGGATCGGCTGGAGCTTTACAAAAAGACGTAAAAGTACGTGATGTCGTACTAGCACAAGCAGCTACGACAGATTCGGGTATTAACCGCCAAGCTTTTAATAATCAAGTGGATTTCGCACCAATTGCAGATTTTGGACTATTAAAAACAGCTTATGAAAAAGGAGCAAAAAAAGGTTTTAATGTCCGCGTAGGTAATATTTTCACTTCAGATCGCTTTTATAATGAAGAGCTAGATAAACAAAAGTTAGCGGATCACGGAGTATTAGCTGTGGAAATGGAAGCTGCGGCCTTATACACTATTGCGGCTAAACATAACAAGAAAGCATTAACTATACTTACGATTAGTGATCATATCTTAACTGGCGAAGAGACAACTGCTGAAGAACGTGAAACTACTTTTGATGATATGATGATCATTGCACTTGAAACAGCTATAGAACATCAGTAATCGATTGTAGTCTAAAAGGAGATTGTGTGTATGAATGATTCAAAAAACAAGAATAAGAAGATCGGTTTAACGAAAACGCAGTTTATCCTTTCTCTTTTCACAACATTGATTGTGGGAATTTTTGGGACTTATGCGTTAATGAGAATATCTTCAGAACCAAAAAAGGAAATAGCAACAGAAGAGACGAGTGAATTAAAAAGTGATATTGATCTAGAAACTCTTTTTGCTACACCTGATGAGCTAAATGTCATCAATCAGCTATACACAATCTTAAAGACAAGCTATTATGAGGAAATTGATTCTGAAATTCTTATCGAAGGTGCACTTGAAGGAATGGCGGGAGCTGTTGGTGATCCTTATACAGAATATTTAGATGAGATTGAAAGTACTAGTTTTGAAGAAGATATTTCTGGATCCTTTGAAGGAATTGGAGCTGAGGTAATGAAAGATGGCGAGTTTGTTCGAATCGTCTCGCCCATTGCTAATTCACCAGCCGAATCCGCTGGTTTACAGCCGAATGATTTTATTGTAGAAATTGATGGTCAATCCGTAACGGATATGACTTTGAATGAAGCAGTGGCATTAATCAGAGGTCCTGAAGGTAGTGATGTGGAGCTTTTAATTGAGCGCGGAGATAATCGAATGACAGTTGTCTTAACTCGTGCAACCATACCAATTGAGACGGTCTACCACGAAATCGATGAACAGGATTCGACAATAGGTTATATCAACATCGTAAACTTCAATCTTCCAACGTACGAGGAAACGGTTGAGGCAATAAAAGATTTAGAAGCTCAAGGAATTGAAAAAATTGTTTTCGATGTCCGCGGAAACCCCGGGGGATTATTAACAACAGCGATTCAGATAGCAAATATTTTTGTGCCAGATGGTCAACCACTTATGATGACTGAATATAGAGAAGATGAAGAACCAACTGTATATTTAGCATCTGATGAATACGGGGAATTTAAGTATGAAGGAGAAGCTGTTCTGCTTATCGATGAAGGAAGCGCTAGTGCTTCAGAAATTTTAGCAGGTGCTATGCAATCAGTTGATATCCCACTATTAGGTCAGACAACCTTTGGTAAAGGAACTGTTCAAAGTGTAATCAGTTTAGGAGATTCAGATGAAGTGAAGTTTACAAGTGGTCGTTGGTTGACTGCAGATGGAGAATGGATAAATGAAGAAGGTATTCAACCTGACAAAGAAGTGTTGCTTCCGCAGTATGTTAATTTATTTATAATTAATCCATCAGAAGTGTATGAACAAGGTCAAAATTCACCAGAAATTGAGAATTTAAAAAGTGTGCTTAGTGCTTTAGGGTATTCTGTTTCACAAAACAGTCAATACGATGAAACAGTTGTCGAAGCAGTCTCTGCCTATCAATCTGAGAATGATTTAGCAGTGGACGGTACAGTCAAAGAAGAAACCGCAAGATCATTAACGGATAGTTTACGCGCATTAATCGAAGAAAATGACACCCAGTATAATGCTGCAATTGAAGCGCTCCAAAACTAAGTATGTATTATATACGGTTTCTATAAGAAAATATGGTAAGATTAATGAAAGATAGATAATAAGTATTGGAGTCGATTTAATGAATGAATATGAATCTAGTCTGCCCCCAAGAGGTGAGAGACAAAAAAAATCAAATAATGATACAACATCATTCTTTCAAGAATTGCTTTCTATTATAAAGTATGTTTTAGTCCTACTTGTAGTGTTCTTTTTTACCTACAAATATTTCTATGCACCTGTAATGGTAGAAGGTGATTCAATGAAGCCGACATTATTAGACGGAGACTATATCCTATTAAATAAGTTTTCTGATATTGAACCGTTTGATATCGTTGTATTTCCTCCACCAGATGATGAAGATACCCAATATATAAAACGCGTGATCGGAATGCCGGGTGATAGGGTAGAATACCATGAAGATATTTTATATATTAATGGTGATGAGGTAGATGAATTCTTTTTAGATAATGCTGAAGACGCTGAATTTTACTCTTCAGGAGATTATTCATTATTAACCTTACTAGGTGTAGAAGAAGTTCCGGCTGGTCAGTATTTTGTTTTAGGAGATAATCGACTAAACTCTCGGGATAGTCGTAGTTTTGGTTTTGTAGATGAAGAGGCAATAATAGGTAAAGCGGCTTTTAGATATTGGCCTTTTGATCGGATTGGACGTATTGAATAAAAAAAGTAACCGTGTTGGCTTTAGCTGACACGGTAATTTCATGATTAGGTGGTTATAAGTATGGCGAATATACAGTGGTATCCAGGGCATATGGCAAAAGCAAAAAGAGAATTTAAAGAAAAATTGCCCCTAGTAGATGTGGTTTTCGAGCTAGTAGATGCACGAATACCCAATGCTTCAAGAAATCCCGATGTGAAGGAACTTATACAAAATAAGCCTCATGTATTAATATTAATGAAAACAGATTTAGCCGATATAAAAGTCACTAATCAGTGGCTTGAATATTTTAAAAACGAAGGATTAAAAGCAGTTACATTCAATGGAAAATCCTCTAAAGGTATTGATCGAATTGTAGAAGCTGCAAGGGAAGTATTGGAAGATAACTTCTCTAAACGGGAAGAAAAAGGTATGAAAGAAAGAGCCATTCGAGGTGTAACGGTCGGTATACCAAATGTTGGGAAATCAACGTTAATTAACCGTTTTGCCGGGAAAAATGTCACCGCAACTGGAAATCGCCCAGGTGTGACAAAAGCTCAACAGTGGGTAAAATATAAAAATCAATTAGAATTATTGGATATGCCAGGAATCTTATGGCCTAAATTTGAGAATCAAAATGTAGGTGAAAAACTCGCATTAACGGGTGCAATTAAACACACTTTATATTATAAGGATGATATCTCAATTTATGCGATTAATTATTTAGTCGAAAATTATCCAGGCGCTTTAGCTAAACGATATAATTTCAATGAAGATTTAGAAGGAAAACTATCCGCACCGGATATTCTTTTATTAATTACTGAAAAACGAGGCTATTTCGATGATTATGACCGTGGAGCTGAGATGTTACTCAATGAGCTGCGAGATGGGAAATTAGGTCAATTATCTTTTGAAAAACCGGAAGAATTGGATGTAGAAGATGAAGAAACAAACAATTAAAGAAATTAAAGAACGCTTAGAAACTATTGATTCAACAGAAGATCTCTTCTTTAAAGAAATTGAATTAGATGAACGCAAAGGTGTTCAAAATGCTGTAAAACAATGGTACAAAAAAATGGAAGCAAAGAATGCATTAATTGAACAGTTTGAAAGAATGTCGAAGTTTGAAACCGAAGCAAGACAAGCAGGTTTTGAAATGATTGCGGGAATCGATGAAGTAGGCAGGGGGCCGCTAGCGGGTCCAGTAGTAGCAGCAGCTGTTATATTAGATCCAAAACAACCTATTCTCGGTTTAGATGACTCAAAAAAGATCTCTGAAAAGAACAGAAATTTGTTAGTTAAAGAAATTAATGAAAAAGCATTAGCTGTTTCAATCGCTGCCGCAACTCCAGATGAGATTGATCAATTAAATATTTTGCAAGCAACCAAACTAGCGATGAGTCGAGCAGTTACTCAGTTAGATATTCAACCTACATTTTTGTTAGTAGATGCAGAAACTGTCAATCTTCCAATAAAACAACAGGCGATTATTAAAGGAGATGCAAATAGCAATAGCATTGCAGCTGCAAGTATTCTAGCTAAAGTCGCTCGAGATGAAATGATGAAACGTTACGATTCAAAATATCCTGGTTATGATTTTGGAAGCAACGTAGGGTATGGAACAAAAGCTCATTTAGAAGGTCTTGAAAAATATGGTCCAACTCCTATTCATCGGAAAACATTTGCCCCAGTAAAAAATTATGTACATTAATTTTCATTTTCTTAAATGGATTTCACTCTTTTTGGGTATTTATATATATAGGGGATAAAATATAAAATAAGAGAGTGATGAAAATGGAAAACAAAGAAAAAATAGGTGAATTATTATTTGGCATAGGCATTTACCCTAATATGCAAGCTATTGATAAATTTTATATGTGTATCGAATTAATGGAAGAACTTTTCCCAACTTTTGATATCCATTCAGTAAAGGGCTTTAAACCAATTAAGAAGCTTTCTATAGAAAAGAAAGCTTCTTTTGTGTCTTTCTTTAACCAGACAAATATTAAACAAGAGATGCAACGCTATAAAGATGCTAGGATCCAATGGGTCGATGTTTTTTCTACTGAATATCCCAAGCACTTAAAAACAATTTATGCACCCCCAGTTATTTTATTTTATAAAGGAAAATTGGAGTTACTCGAGCAATATATTTGGTTAGGTGTTGTAGGTTCCAGAGAATTTACACCCTATGGACAGTTAGCCGTCCAACATATTCTTGAAACACTTTTTGAACAGTCTAAAAATCAAATAGGTGTAATATCTGGTTTAGCTAAAGGGATAGATACAGAAGCCCATGTTCTAACGATTAAAAATCACCAAAAAACTGTAGGAGTGATAGGGACAGGATTAGATGTGTATTACCCTAAAACAAACCAACAAATTCAAGATTTAATGAGTAAAAATCAGTTAGTTTTAAGTGAATATCCAATGGGAGCGAAACCTTTGAAATTCCATTTTCCAGAAAGAAACCGTATAATAGCTGGGCTAAGTCGTGGGGTTTTAGTTGTTGAGTCCAGAAAAAGAAGTGGAAGTTTGATTACTGCCTACAATGCTTTAGACGAAGGTCGCGATGTATTCGCCGTACCGGGCTCAATTTTTGAAGAAACGCAAGTGGGCAATCACCGATTGATTCAATTAGGTGCTCTTTTGACTCAAAATGGAGAGGATATTCTTAAAGAGTGGCTGCTTATATAGAAGAAACTTTTTAAAAATATTTGACAAAACGATTTCATATGTACTATGATAGGTCACGATTTACAAACTTACACAATTAATTATAAAAAATGAAGAAAATGTACGAGTAGAAAGGGGTTTTGGCTTGGCTTTTAAATATTTAGTAATAGTAGAGTCGCCAGCTAAAGGGAAAACCATTGAGAAATATCTAGGTAAAAACTACAAAGTCGTTGCAAGTTTAGGACATGTCCGTGATTTACCTAAAAGCCGAATGGGTGTAGACTTTGAAAATAATTATGAACCAGACTACATCACTATTCGAGGAAAAGGACCTGTATTAAAGGACTTAAGAAATTATGCAAAAAAAGCTGAAAAAGTTTATCTCGCAGCGGACCCGGACCGTGAAGGTGAAGCTATTGCATGGCATTTAGGGCATGCTTTGAAACTAGAAGAAGATGCTGAAAACCGAGTGGTCTTTAATGAGATTACCAAAGAAGCGGTGAAAGACGCATTCAAAACCCCCCGAAAGTTAGATAAGGATTTAGTAGATGCTCAACAAGCTCGGCGTGTGTTAGACCGTATTGTTGGTTACAAGATCAGCCCGATTTTATGGGCAAAAGTAAAAAGTGGGTTGAGTGCTGGACGCGTTCAATCGGTTGCTTTAAAAATTATCATTGACCGTGAAAAAGAAATTCGAAATTTTAAACCTGAAGAATATTGGTCGATTGCTGCAAACTTTAAAAAAGGTAAAAAGAAATTCGAAGCTTCTTTTTATGGTGTAGACAATAAAAAGACAGATTTACCAAATCAAGAAGTCGTATCAGAAGTTATGGATAGAATTGATCAAAAGGCTCCCTTTGAAGTGAAAAAAATTACGAAAAGTAAAAGAAATCGTAACCCGAAAAAACCTTTTACAACGAGTACTCTTCAACAAGAAGGAGCGAATCGCTTAAACTTCCGTACGAATAAAACAATGAGCACAGCTCAACAATTATACGAAGGGGTTACTATTCAAAGAAACCAATCCGTTGGTTTAATTACGTATATGCGTACAGATTCAACTCGTATTTCAAATACTGCTCGCAATGAAGCTATTGATTTTATTGAATCAGAATATGGAAAAGAGTATGTAGGAGCTGAACGTGCAACGTCAAATAAGGCAGGCGCTCAAGATGCGCATGAGGCAATTCGTCCAACGAGTGCGAAACGTACACCAGAATCTATAAAAAAATATTTAACGAAAGACCAATACCGTTTATATAACCTAATCTGGAGCCGTTTCATGGCTAGTCAAATGAAACCAGCTGTTTATAATACGATGCGTGTTGATTTAGAGCAAAACGGTGTAACTTTCCGAGCGAATGGCTCACAGCTTATATTCGCAGGTTACCAAAAAGTCTATAAAGAAACAACTGCAGAAAAAGACAATATTTTACCAGATATGACGGAAGGTGAAATGATTGATCTTGATAAATTAGATCCGAAACAACATTTCACTCAACCACCTGCTCGATATAGTGAAGCGACAATGGTTAAAGCGTTAGAGGATAACGGAGTTGGACGTCCGTCTACTTATGCACCAACTTTAAATACTTTGCGTCGTCGATACTATGTATCAATGAAAAATAGACGGTTTGAACCAACAGAGTTAGGTGAAATCGTGAATGAGCT
This sequence comes from Atopostipes sp., assembly GCA_036752165.1. Classification (GTDB taxonomy): domain Bacteria; phylum Bacillota; class Bacilli; order Lactobacillales; family Carnobacteriaceae_A; genus Atopostipes. The sequence goes on along the minus strand of DAIOTF010000005.1, from coordinate 38,810 downwards.
AATTTCTGAGTTTTTCCCTCAAATTGTAGATGTCAAATTTACAGCTGAAATGGAAGAACAATTAGATAAGATAGAAATTGGTGAGCAGGATTGGGTAGAACTCATCGACAATTTCTATCAACCTTTCAGTGAAAAAATTGCGACAGCGGAAGAAGAAATGGAAGAAATTGAGATAAAAGATGAACCTGCAGGCTTTGATTGTGAAAAATGTGGGCATGAAATGGTGATCAAAATGGGACGCTTTGGAAAGTTTTATGCCTGTTCAAACTTCCCGGATTGTCGAAATACCAAAGCCATTTTGAAGAAAATTGGCGTTACATGTCCAACTTGTCAAAAAGGTGAAGTCGTTGAACGTAAAACGAAAAAGAACCGTATTTTCTACGGCTGTGAACATTATCCGGATTGTGAATTCACTTCATGGGACAAACCAATCGGAAGAGATTGTCCAAAGTGTGAGAAGTTTTTAGTTGAAAAGCGCACGCGAACACAAGTCCAAGTGAAATGTTCAAACTGTGATTATGAAGAAGAACCACAAAAATAATTGAATCCATTTAAAATCGCTGATAGTTTATCTATTCAGCGATTTTTTAAGAATCTTCATAGCTTATTAACAGATTTTTCAATGATGTATGCTAAACTAGTGAAGTGATAAATAAGAAAGATGGGATTTTAAATGGAAAAGCAAAGAGATTTAGTCAATGATTTTATCTTTTATTTGACTTACGAAAGAAATTATTCGGAATTAACGAAAGAGGCTTACTCCCAAGATATTAAACATTTTATAGCTTTTCTAAAAGAAACGGGCGATTCTAATTTACTAAAAGTAGAAATAGCAGATGCTCGTATTTATTTGAGTCGACTAACAGATGAAAAATATAGTCGAACATCAATCTCAAGGAAAATTTCGAGTCTACGTGCTTTTTATCAGTATTTATTGAATCATGAGTTTATCCAAGAGAATCCCTTTTCCTATTTACACCTAAAAAAATCAGGCTTTCGTTTACCAAACTTTTTCTATGATGCTGAAATTGAAGAGTTATTTAGTGCCGTTTCAGGGAATGAACCGCTCGATTTTAGAGATAAGGTTCTTTTAGAGTTGCTTTATGGTACAGGTATTCGAGTGAGTGAATGTCAGAACCTTAAATTAGAAGATATTGATTTAGACTTAGGTGTTTTATTGGTATTAGGAAAAGGAAATCGTGAACGATATGTGCCTTTTGGTGAATTTGCGAAGGTAGCGATTGAAGAGTATCTTGAGTTTTCACGAAAACCATTGATGAAACAACACAATAAATCACATGATTATCTATTGATCAGTCAATATGGAGACCATATTACAGTTTCAGGAATCCAGTATGCCTTGAATGCCATCGTTAAAAAAACGAGTTTAACTTCAGCTATTCATCCGCATAAATTAAGACATTCGTTTGCGACACATATGCTAGAAAACGGAGCAGATATGCGTACGGTTCAAGAGTTACTTGGACACAAAAGTTTATCTTCTACTCAAATTTATACGCATGTCACTAAAGATCATTTATTAAAAAATTACAATCAGTTTCATCCACGTGCATAAAAAAATATAGCGTGTGGAATTGGATAAGTTTTAGGAGGAAATCAAATGGTAAAATTTCATGCTACAACAATTTTAGCCGTTCGTCACAATGGGGAAACGGCTATGGCAGGAGACGGACAGGTAACCATGGGAGAATCGGTTATCATGAAAGGAACTGCTCGTAAAATACGAAAAATTTATAATAAACAAGTGTTAGTAGGTTTTGCCGGAAGTGTAGCGGATGCTTACACACTACAAGAAAAATTTGAAGGCTATTTAAATGCGCGTAAAGGGAATTTGCAACAAGCGGCAGTAGAGCTTGCTAAAGAATGGCGTTCAGATAAACAAATGCGTCAACTGGAAGCCTTATTAATTGCAATGGATAAAGATGAAATTTTATTAATTTCAGGAACAGGTGAGGTTATTGCACCTGATGATGACGTTTTAAGTATTGGTTCAGGCGGAAATTATGCCTTAGCAGCCGCTCGCGCACTGAAACGTCACAATAAGGACATGACAGCTGAAGAAATGGCATATGCCGGGTTAAAAATTGCTTCTGAAATTGATGTCTTTACAAATGACAATATCATAACTGAAAAATTAGATGAGAGTGAGTGACAGATAATGGAAAATTCTAGTGAGTTAACACCAAGAGAAATTGTACAGCGATTAGATCAATACATTATTGGTCAAGACGATGCAAAAAAATCAGTAGCGATTGCATTACGTAATCGTTACCGTAGACAATTAATTGAAGGTGAAATGCAAAAAGAAATCACACCTAAAAACATTTTGATGATAGGCCCTACAGGCGTAGGTAAAACTGAAATTGCACGTCGCTTAGCAAATATCTTACAAGCACCCTTTGTCAAAGTGGAAGCAACTAAATTTACTGAAGTTGGATATGTGGGTCGAGATGTCGAATCAATGGTTCGTGATTTAGTAGAAGCTGCTGTTCAAATCGTTCGTCGTCAAAAGAGAAGTCAAGTCCATTCACGCGCTGAAGATGAAGCAATCAAAGAAATCGCTAAAATTTTAGCACCAGGTATTCGACGTAAAAAAACATTAAAAGACGATAATCCAATGAGTCAAATGTTCCGTAATTTTGGGATGAACCCAAATGACTTCAACCTTCCAGAAGAAGAGATGGAAGAAGAGGTGACGGAAGAAATTTCGTCTAAACGTAGTGAGCTAGAAGACCAGATTCGACGTGGGGTATTGGATTTACGCGAAATTGAAATTAAAGTAGAAGAGAAAAAAACTTCTGCTACTGGGCCAATGAATGCTCAGTTTGAACAAATGGGTATTGATTTATCCGATACTTTAGGAGCCTTACGTCCACCTAAAAAGGTAAAACGAAAAATGACGGTCAAAGAGGCTATTGAAGTATTGACGGAAGAAGCTGCGGATCAAATGGTAAATTCGGAAGATATCAATGCCGAAGCTGTAAAATTGGCTGAAAATAATGGGATTATCTTTTTAGACGAGATTGATAAAATTGCGGGAGGACAAGATGGTGGTCAGCAACAGGTTTCTCGTGAAGGCGTACAACGAGATATTTTACCTATTGTTGAAGGGTCAACCGTGCATACAAAATATGGAAATGTAAAAACAGACTATGTTTTATTTATTGGTTCGGGTGCTTTCCATATGTCTAAACCAAGCGATTTGATTCCAGAATTGCAAGGACGTTTCCCAATTCGGGTTGAATTGGATGACTTAACTGAAGAAGATTTCGTAAGAATACTAACGGAACCAAAGAATTCACTGATCAAACAGTATCGTGCCTTACTTGATACTGAAAATATTGAAGTGAATTTTACAATGGATGCGATTGAAGAGATTGCACGTATTGCTGAGAAGGTAAACCATGACACAGATAATATTGGTGCTCGTCGTTTACACACAATACTAGAGAAACTCTTAGAAGAGTTACTTTTTGAAGCATCGGATATGAATATTGGTGACGTTCAAATTACTAAAAAATATGTTACAGATCGTATCGGTGATATTGCTGAAGATTCAGATATGTCCCAATATATTCTTTAAATTAAAAAAACTGCTCATTTCTCCTAAAGACGAGAAGTGAGCAGTTTTCAATTTATAGCAATTATTTATCTTTTTTAGTGCTACGTAATCCAAAAGGAACACGACTTTCCACACCATTTTTTATTCGAGCTACATTCTCTCGATGGAGATAAATGATCAGTAAAGCAAGAATCCATATCGCAATGGCCATGATCGGATCTTTTATTAAAAATGAAAAAATAGCGGCCAATACCATAGTCCCCATACTAGCAATACTTACTGTACTAGTCGTTAAAAGAATCATTAAAAATACACCGATAAAAATTAAAACATAAACAGGTTGGATGGCTAAAAAGACGCCGGCTGTCGTTGCAACAGCTTTTCCCCCTTTAAACTTGATATAAATTGGATAGATGTGACCTATAATAGCAAATATCCCTATAAAAACGGGGTGAATATCTGTCCCAAGGTAAATAGGAATAAATGTTGCAACAAATCCTTTCAACACATCGGCAATTAAGGCTATAGTTCCTGCTTTGGGACCTAATATTCGAAATGTATTTGTAGCTCCTGTATTCCCACTTCCATATTTTCTAATATCTTTATTAAAAAATGCTTGGCCAATCCACACACCTGAAGGGATAGAGCCAAGTAAATATGCAATAATCATTTGAATGATTATATCCAAGATAATCTCTCCTTAATCTTGACGATTATTATTTTCAAATTCTTATTTCTTCATTAAGATTTCTTTATCCATTTTACCATGATTTTTCTATTTGTTAAAAAATAACTTCTACAATTCTTGCAGAAGTTCATTTAAACATGTATTCTTTATAAGAAATTGCAAAAAAAGTTAAGGAAAGATGCTGACAATATAACTTCTTTGTATGTTTTTAAAGCTTTTATGCTATACTAAAGAAGTACGTCCGGTAAAGCGAACGTATGTTTAGTTTAACGAAATTGATTTATAGAAGGGGTGCACAAGTTATGGCACAACAAGAATACTCAGATTCTTCTATTCAAATTTTAGAAGGTTTGGATGCGGTACGAAAGCGTCCAGGAATGTATATAGGTTCTACAGACTCTAGAGGTCTTCATCATTTAGTTTATGAAATTGTCGATAACTCAGTAGATGAGGTACTCGCAGGTCACGGAAACAAAATTAAATTAATCATTCATGAAGACAATAGTATTAGTGTTCAAGATAATGGACGAGGGATGCCAACAGGTATGCATGAAACGGGAATCCCCACTTTACAAGTTATTTTCACTATTTTACATGCCGGTGGAAAGTTTAGTGAGGATGGCGGTTATAAAACATCGGGTGGACTTCATGGGGTAGGTGCAGCTGTAGTAAATGCACTATCTGAATGGCTAACGGTTACCGTTCAAAGAGACGGTTATGAATATATTCAAAAATTTAAAAACGGCGGTAAGCCGGATGGAAATGTTAAACGGACTAAGATTAGAAGTAAAGCGTCGGGTACAACCATCCACTTTAAGCCGGACCCAGCGATCTTCAAAGAAACAGACTTTTCATTTGATACCTTATCTGAGCGTATGCGTGAATCTGCTTTTTTATTAAAAAAATTGCATATTGAAATTATTGACAAACGTGAAGAAGATTTAGAAGAAGTCTATTATTATGAAGATGGAATCAAATCCTTTGTTGAATATCTAAACGAAGATAAAGATACACTTTCACCTATCGGCTATTTTGAAGGAAAAAGCAACGAGATAGAAGTGGAATTTGCTTTTCAATACAATGATGGCTATACGGAAAACTTTTTAAGTTTTGTAAACAATGTCCGTACAAGAGATGCAGGGACACATGAGACGGGTGCAAAATCTGCTTTAACAAAAACTTTTAATGAATATGCGAGAAGCGTCGATTTATTAAAAGAGAAAGACAAAAATTTAGAAGGTTCTGATATCCGTGAAGGAATTGCGGTTATTTTGTCTGTTCGGATTCCTGAACACCTTTTACAATTTGAAGGGCAAACTAAGAATAAATTAGGAACAGCCGAAGCACGCACGGCGGTAGATGCGGTTATCTCAGAAAATCTTAGCTTCTTTTTAGCAGAAAATGGTGAAGTATCTCAGCAAATTGTTCGTAAAGCACTTAAAGCTCGTGAAGCACGTGAAGCGGCTCGTAAAGCTAAGGATGCGACGAGAGATAGTAAATCACAACGCCAAAGAGATTCGCTAGTCTCTGATAAGCTTACACCAGCTCAAGGGCGTAACGCTAAGCGTAATGAACTTTACCTAGTTGAGGGGAATTCAGCAGGTGGGTCAGCTAAACAAGGGCGTGACCGAACATTCCAAGCGATTTTACCTTTACGTGGTAAGGTCATCAATACAGAAAAAGCTTCTATAACAGATATTTTTAAGAATGAAGAAATCGCAACGATGATTTATACCATTGGAGCAGGAGTGGGTCCTGAATTTGATATTGAAGACTGTAATTATGATAAAGTCATTATAATGACGGATGCGGATACAGATGGTGCTCACATTCAAACGCTTCTTTTAACGTTCTTCTATCGTTACATGCGCCCATTAATCGATGCTGGAAAAGTATATCTTGCTCAACCGCCTTTTTATAAGATTACATGGGGAAGCGGTAAAAAGAGAGATTCAAAATATGCCTGGACAGACGAAGAACTAGTCGAAGCTACAAAAAATCTAAAGAATTATCAGCTGCAGCGTTACAAAGGTCTGGGAGAAATGAACGCAGACCAATTATGGGAAACAACGATGGACCCTGAAAAACGTACTTTAATTCAAGTAACCATCGAAGACGAAGCTCAAGCAGAGCGCCGAGTGTCTGTCTTAATGGGATCTAAAGTTGCCCCACGTCGTGAATGGTTAGATAAGAATGTAGAATTCACGATGGCTCAAGAGGGTAGTATCTTAGAAACAGAAGAAGTACTTGAAGAAAGTGAAGAAGATGCATTACATCAAGAAAGGTTAGATGATTGATGGCAGAGAATACAGGAATACAAAAGATTACTTTAGAGAATGTTATGGGTGACCGTTTTGGACGGTATTCAAAATACATTATTCAAGAAAGAGCTATCCCAGATGTACGAGATGGACTAAAGCCGGTACAAAGACGGATTATATACGCAATGTCTCAAGACAAAAATACGTATGATAAAGCCTACCGAAAAGCGGCTAAAACAGTCGGTAATGTAATCGGAAATTACCATCCACACGGAGATACATCTGTATATGATGCAATGGTTCGTTTAAGTCAAGATTGGAAAATGCGGATGCCATTAGTGGATATGCAAGGGAATAATGGGAGTATGGATGGAGATCCAGCCGCTGCTATGCGTTATACTGAAGCCCGCTTATCAAAACTTGCGGATGAATTGGTGAAAGATCTTCCATTTGATACGGTTGATTACATTTTAAACTTTGATGATACGGATGAAGAGCCTACTGTTTTACCGGCTCGTTATCCAAACTTACTCGTTAACGGGGCAACGGGGATCTCATCTGGTTATGCAACAGATATTCCGCCGCATAATTTAGGTGAAGTGATTGATGCGACTGTTCATCTAATCAAAAAGCCTGAGGCGACCTATAAACAGCTCATGAAGTATGTAAAAGGTCCTGATTTTCCTACAGGGGGAATTGTTCAAGGAGTTAAAGGATTAGAAAAAGCTTATAAAACGGGTAAAGGACGCATTATCATTCGTGCAAAAACGGCTATTGAAAAGATTCGTGGTGGACGGGAACAGATTGTAGTGACGGAGATACCATATGATGTCAATAAAAGTAATCTTTATCGTCAAATGAATGATATTCGTATCAACAAAAAAATTGATGGGATTGCACATGTTCGTGATGAGTCTGACCGTGACGGCCTTCGTATGGTAATTGAACTACGAAAGAATGTTAATGCTGACGGTATCTTGACGTATTTTTTAAAGAATACAGACTTACAAGTGTCTTATAATTTTAACGTAGTAACAATTGATGAAAAACAGCCAAAGCAACTTGGCTTGAAAGAGATTTTAACGAGCTACTTAAGATTTAGACGGGAAGTCATTACAAAACGAACACAAAATTTACTAATGAAAGATCAGAATCGCGAGCATATTGTACAAGGTCTAATTAAAGCCATTTCCATATTGGATGAAGTTATTGCTGAGATTAGAAAGAGCAAAAATAAATCACATGCTAAAATTAATTTAATGAATGAATTTAAATTTAGTGAAAAACAAGCAGAAGCGATTGTTAATCTTCAATTATACCGTTTAACCAATACAGATATTACTGATTTAGAAAAAGAGGCTGCTGAACTTGAAAAAAGCATTAAAGAGTACAATGCTATTTTAGATTCGCAGAAAAAATTGGATCAAGTGATTCAAAAAGAACTTCTTGAAATTAAAAAGAATTATAAAACCCCTCGATTAACTCAAATTGAAGATGAAATCGAAGAATTAAAAGTTGAAAAAGAAGTGCTCATTAGTGAAGAAGAAGTCATTGTTACGGTAACTAAAGAAGGTTATATCAAACGAACAAGTGCGAGATCCTATGCTTCTTCCGAACCAAATGATATTGGTATTCGTTCTGGGGACAAGGTGATGTATGCGAAGCGCATGTCTACTTTAGAGCAATTAGTGATATTTACAAGTCAGGGAAAAGTTATTAATCGTCCAGTGCATGAACTACCTGATATTCGTTGGAAGGATGCCGGTCAGCACTTATCTCAAAGCATTCCCTTTAGTTCAGATGAAAATATAGTAGCAGTTTATGGGTATAGAAAATTACCGAAGAATCGAAATTTTGTCTTAATGACTAAAGATGGATATATCAAACAAACAGCCATCACGGATTTCAAAGCCAAAAGAAATTATCGAACTTCAAGTTCAGTAGCGATTAACCTGCAAAATGAAGCGGATGCTTTATTGAATGTGTTTGAAGTGGATAGTGAATCGACGGATGACATTTTTATAGTTAGTCGTCGGGGTTACGGTTTACGTTATCCACTAGCTGAAGTTTCCACATTTGGTCCTACGGCAAAGGGTGTTAAATCAATCAACCTTAAAGAAGGGGATTCTGTTGTTGGGGGTTTAATTATTGACAACAAGTTAGATAATAATTTAGCTATGATTGTAACTCAACGTGGAGCCGTTAAAAAGATGAATTTGTCAGACTTTGACACGATTTCAAGAGCCAAGCGCGGTTTACTTGTCTTAAGAGAGTTAAAGTCAAACCCACATCGCATGCGTCTGTTAATCGAAGTTCAAGAAGCGGATGAACCATTATCAATTCTCACAGATGAAAATAAAATCTTTACATTTAATCCAAAAAATTACAACATTAGTGACCGATATAGTAATGGATCATTTATTCTAGAAGAAGAGACAGATGGTCATCCCATTGATTATCGTCGAGATAATTACTTATTTGAAGAAAATGAGGAAAATCTGGATAAAGAATAAGAAACAAACAGGGAGATAAACTCCCTGTTTTTATTTTCACATATATTGTGAAATATTTGCGAGTTAATTGAATATTAAGAAACACTTAATAAAGCCATTTATTCAGAATTAAATGAGGAAAAATCAAAAATCACCTTGTAGAAAACGTCTCTATGTGATAAGATTAATTTGGTAAAAAAGTAGTCAGATGACATTCATCTTTCAAAAGCTAAAGGAGCTGTGCAATATGCAAAAATCTAAAGAAATGAGTTCGTATGAAAAAGCATGGGAAGGCTTTACAGGTCTTAAATGGAAAAGACACGTAAACGTACGAGACTTTATTCAACAAAATTATAAACCTTATGACGGTGACGACCAATTTTTAGAAGGTCCAACTGAAGCGACTCAAACTTTATGGGATCAAGTGATGGAACTTGACCGTAAAGAAATTGAAGCTGGTGGAGTATTGGATATGGATACTAACGTAGTATCTTCGATTACTTCTCATGGGCCAGGGTACTTAGAAAAAGAATTAGAGACAATTGTTGGTTTCCAAACAGATAAACCATTCAAACGTTCATTCCAACCTTACGGCGGGATAAGAATGTCAGAAGTTTCTGCGAAATCATACGGTTACGAAATTGACTCAGAAATGTCAAGAATCTTCTCTGAATACCGTAAAACTCATAACCAAGGTGTTTTCGATGCATATACTCCAGAAATGCGCGCAGCTCGTCGTTCGGGTGTAATCACTGGTTTACCGGATGCTTACGGTCGTGGCCGTATTATTGGTGACTATCGTCGTGTAGCTTTATACGGTGTAGACTTCTTAATTGAAGAAAAAATGATGGAAAAAGAAAACTGTGGTGGCGGAATTATGTCAGAAGACACCATCCGTTTACGCGAAGAGTTATCTGAACAAATTCAAGCATTACATGAATTAAAAGAGTTAGGACATATTTATGAGTGTGATATCTCACGTCCAGCTGAAAATGCTAAGGAAGCTTTCCAATGGACTTATTTAGGCTATCTAGCTGCTGTAAAACAACAAAACGGTGCAGCAATGTCATTAGGTCGAGTATCTACATTCTTAGATATTTATGTCGAACGTGATCTAGCAAATGGAACAATTACGGAACAAGACGTTCAAGAATATGTTGACCATTTTGTAATGAAATTACGTTTAGTTAAGTTTGCTCGTACTCCAGAATATAATGAGTTATTCTCAGGAGACCCTACATGGGTAACTGAAGCTATTGCTGGTATGGGTGTTGACGGTCGTCATTTAGTAACAAAAAATAGCTACCGCTTCTTACACACATTATTTAATTTAGGACCAGCTCCTGAACCAAACTTAACTGTATTATGGTCTAAACATTTACCACAAAACTTTAAAGATTTCTGTTCAAAAGTTTCAATTGAGACAAGCGCGATTCAATATGAAAGTGATGACGTGATGCGTCCAATCTATGGTGACGATTACGGAATTGCATGTTGTGTGTCGGCAATGGAAATCGGAAAACAAATGCAATTCTTTGGAGCACGTGCAAACTTAGGTAAAACTTTACTTTATGCTATTAACGGTGGAGTAGATGAGATGAGTAAAGCACAAGTTGGTCCTGCATACGCACCAATTACTTCAGAATATTTAGACTATGACGAAGTTGTTGAAAAATACAAACAAATGGTTAGCTGGTTAGCTGGTTTATACGTGAATACATTAAACGTTATCCACTATATGCATGATAAATATAGCTATGAAAGCTTACAAATGGCACTTCATGATAAAGATGTTATGCGAACAATGGCAACAGGTATCGCTGGATTCTCAGTAGCAACTGATGCATTATCAGCTATTAAGCATTCAAAAGTTAAAGTTATCCGTGATGAAGATGGTTTAGCTGTTGATTACGAAATCGAAGGCGATTATCCTAAATATGGGAATAACGATGATCGTGTGGATGATATCGCAATTGCCTTACTAGAAAACTTCATGACTGAAGTTCAAAAACATAAAACATACCGTGATTCTGTTCATACAACATCAATCTTAACAATTACTTCAAACGTTGTTTATGGGAAGAAAACAGGTAATACACCAGATGGTCGTCGTTCAGGTGAACCATTCGCTCCGGGAGCAAACCCATTACACGGTCGAGATGAGAACGGTGCTTTAGCAAGTCTAAACTCAGTTGCTAAATTACCATATGAGTACTCATTAGATGGTATTTCAAACACATTCTCAATCGTACCTGAATCAATTGGTAAGACACCAGAGCAACAAAGAAGAAACTTATCAAATATGTTAGATGGCTATGTATCACAAGGTGGACACCACTTAAACGTCAACGCATTAAACAGAGATACGTTACTGGATGCAATGGAAAACCCAGCAGAGTATCCACAATTAACGATTCGAGTTTCTGGATACGCAGTTAAATTCATTAAGTTGACACGTGAGCAACAACAAGATGTTATTAACCGTACATTCCATAGCTCAATGTAAGTAAGATATTAAATGTAGAGGGATGATAGAATTATGTCAGAAAACACAGTAGGATATTTACATTCAATTGAAACATTTGGAACCGTAGATGGGCCTGGGATTCGCTTTGTAGCCTTTATGCAAGGTTGTCGACTCCGTTGTGCTTTCTGTCATAATCCTGATACATGGAGTATGGGTGGAGGGACGCCTTATACTGCGCAAGAATTAGTAGATAAGGCCTTAGAATATCGTCCATATTGGGGAGACGAAGGCGGCATTACAATTAGTGGTGGCGAGCCTCTTCTTCAAATCGATTTTATATTAGAAGTTTTCAAATTAGCTAAGAAACACGGCGTACACACAGCCATTGACTCATGCGGGGCTCCATTTACTAGAGAAGAACCATTTTTCAGTGTATATGACGAATTGATGGAATACACAGACTTAGTGTTAATGGACATAAAGCATATCAATAATGAATTCCATAAAGTCTATACAATGTCTGAAAATACCGCTATCTTAGCAATGGCAGAAGATTTATCAAAACGAGGTATCCCTATGTGGATTCGTCACGTATTGGTACCTGAGCATTCAGACTTTGATGAAGATTTAGAAGCACTGAGTGCATTTATCCAATCACTAGGGTCTGCCGTTAAGAATGTAGAAATTCTTCCATACCATGAACTCGGTGTGTACAAATATGAAGAATTAGGTATCCCTTATCGGTTAAAAGGGATTCATCCTCCAACAAGAGAACGTGTTGAAAATGCTAACCGTATTCTTAGAACAAATGAGTATAAATAATCATAAACTCCTTGATGAATTTTTCATTAAGGAGTTTTTATTATGGATCATTTGATGTATACTATAACCAAGTGAATACGCTTACAAAATGAGTGAGAAAGGGTGACGACCGTGGAAATTATTTATCCGAATGTATTAATTAGTGTAGACGGTTCTCAACAATCAATCGATGCATTTAAAACGGCTATTCGTGAAGTATCTAAATGGGGCAGTTCAAATATTTATGTTGTACAAGTGATTTCAGAAGAGAGTACGGGACAAATGATTCAAGAAAGACTCTCATTTTTAAATGCTCTTGAAAATTATGCGCGAAATGCTGGAGTTGTCGTTCAAAAAGAAGTCATCCATGGCGATCCTCGTGAGCAGATTGCAGAAAACTTAGTTGAACGTTGGGCTATTGATTTAATCGTTATGGGGGCTACTGGCAAGGGAAGAGTAGCTAAAATGTTAATTGGTTCTGTCTCATCCTACGTTTTACAAAATGCAACTGCCGATGTTTTAATTTGTCGTTAAAAAACCTTTACTATATGAAAATAAGAGACTATAATTAGAGAATGAAAAACCACTGCCTAGGTAGTGGTTTAATTTTTTTGATGGAGGTTTATAAAAAATGCTATATGTATGGAAATATGTTCTTCGACAAAAAAAATTGTTGTTACTGACTATTTTTGGTGCAATATTTTTTGTTCTGGTTAACCTTGGTTTACCAACAATTTTAGCTTTTATCATTAATGATGTAATAATCAATCAAGATACGGAGTTTTTTTATTTTCTAATTCTGGTGATGGCAGTTATTATCGTGTTGGGACTTTTAGGGAATATATTATTGAGTTATTCTTCAAGTCGATTGACTAACGAAATGACACGAGAAATTCGAAATGATTTGTATCGAAAGATTAATGATTTTTCTCATGAAGAATATGAAAAAATTGGTGTGTCTTCATTAGTTACTCGAATAACAAATGATGCGTTTGTTATCTTACAATTCGTGGAGATGGTTTTAAGAATTGGATTTAATACGCCCTTAATGTTTATTGGAAGTATTGTATTAATTATTCGAACAAGCCCATCCTTATCTTGGATTTTAGCGGCGGCACTGCCATTGATTTTACTTGTTATTTATTGGATTGCGAGAAAATCTAGTCCATTATCTGATAAAACTCAGAAATTACTCGATAAATTAAATACGTATTCTAGAGAGAATTTAACTGGTTTACGTGTGATTCGGGCATTTACCCGCGAAAAATACCAAGAAGAAAAATTTGCTGAAGTGAATAAAGAATACATGAACACGGCACAGTCCCTTAATAAATTAATGGGAACAGCCATGCCTTTATTTTCTCATATTATGGCGCTAGTCATTGTATTTATTTTCTTATTTTCATTTGATGGGATTGAAGCAGGCACAATTCAGGTCGGAACGCTTGTAGCTTTTGTAGAGTATGCATTCCATGCACTATTTTCAGTTTTAATGTTTTCACAAATTTTTATGATGTATCCACGTGCAAATGTATCTGCAAAACGTCTTAAAGAGATTCATGATATGCCGATTTCAATTGTAAGTAAGGAAGATGGAGTTACAAAAACAGAAACCCATGGATACATTGAGTTTGATGAAGTGTCATTTGCTTATCCTGGTGAAACAGAAAATCCAGTCCTTCATGATATTAGCTTTAAAGCAACACCTGGTGAAACAATAGCATTTATTGGATCAACGGGTAGTGGGAAATCAACGATGCTTCAATTAATCCCTCGTTTCTTTGATGTCACCTTTGGAAGTATTATAATTGATGGCGTTGATGTGCGTGATTATAATTTAGATGCATTAAGAGCTAAAATTGGATTTATTCCTCAAAAAGCCTTATTGTTTTCCGGAACAGTAGGCGATAACTTAAGATTTGGTAATGAAGAAGCAACCGATCTTGAATTAGATTTTGCCTCAGATATTGCTCAAGCGAGAGATTTTATTGAACGGATGGAAAAACAATACCACTCTTATCTGAGTGAGGGAGGCAGTAACTTATCGGGTGGACAAAAACAACGTTTATCGATTGCACGAGCAATTGTGAAACAACCTGATATTTATATTTTTGACGATAGTTTCTCTGCACTTGATTATCGAACGGATGCAGAAGTTAGACGTCGACTAAAAGAAATTACTGGTGATGCGACAGTTATTATAGTGGCTCAACGTGTATCAAGTATTCAAAATGCCGATCAGATTTTTGTACTGGAAGAAGGAAAAATAATTGATCATGGAACACACGATGAATTAATGAATCATAGTAAAATTTACCAAGAAATTGCGCAATCACAGATAAAAGAAGAGGAGGAGACAGACCATGCATAAAGAACCACGTGTTGAGAATAACACTTCAATCTATTCGAGTTTTTTGAGAATTTGGCCATTTTTAAAACCATACAAAGCCCGTCTATTTGGCTCCTTAATTCTTGTTGTATTACAAGTAATCGCGAATGTGTTAGAACCTTTTATTTTCGGTTTAATGATTACTGAAATTACAGCAAACGTTGTGGCTATGATTCGAGGTACAGCTGGGGCTGGTCTAAATTACAGCTATCTTTACACTATGTTAATCATTTACTTTATTCGTGGGGTAATTGGCCAAGTTTCCACTTATGGCTCAACTTATTTCATGACCGAAGCAGTTCAAAATATGACTTATGATTTAAGAACATTAATTTCAAATAAGTTAAACCGACTCCCTATTTCTTATTTCGACCAGCATCAATTTGGAAATATTTTAAACCGAATAACGAACGATATTGATACAATATCTCAGGCTTTTCAAATGTCTATTTTACAAATATTTAATGCTGTATTACAATTATTATTAGTGATTACAATGATGCTGTTGATTCAATGGCAGTTTGCTTTAATTATGTTAGCTGTTATTCCAATCTCAGGTCTTATAGCTAAATTAATGATCAATAAATCGCAGCCTTATTTCAAAGCTCAAGCGGACGCTTTAGGACGAATGAATGGTTTTGTTCAAGAAAATTTAACTGGTTTTAATGAAATTAAATTATATGGTCGCGAGACCCAAGCAAATGAAGAATTTCATTCGATTACGAAGCAATTAAGTTCAGTTGGTTTTAAAGCGAGCTTTACTTCTGGATTGATTCGTCCGCTGATAACATTTGTGTCGCATAGTGCCTATGTTGTAATAGCCTTCTTTGGTGGTTTATTAACCTTAGCAGGGCGAATGACGATTGGTAATCTTCAAGCCTTTACTCAATACGTCTGGCAAGTTAATCAGCCGATGCAAATGCTCTCACAGCTTACAGGTTTGATTCAAAGTGCTGCTGCAGCAATTAATCGAGTGTTTGAAGTGATCGATGAAGAGAATGAAGAACAAGGCTTTACTGAAACCTATTCTGAGGAAGTTATTGGAGAAGTTGAATTTGACGATGTTTCATTTAGTTATAATCCAGAAAGACCATTAATCCAAAATTTCACAGTGGATGTAAAATCAGGCGAAACTATTGCGATTGTAGGACCAACTGGTGCAGGTAAGACAACAATGATTAATTTGCTCATGCGTTTTTATGACGTAGATAGTGGCCAAATACTGGTGGATGGAAAAGATATTCGTTCCTTGTCACGTCAAGAATACCGTTCGCATTTTGGGATGGTGTTACAGGATACGTGGTTGTTTGAAGGTTCAATTAAAGAAAATCTTCGTTTTGGTAACTTAGAAGCGACGGACGAAGAAATTATTGAAGCAGCGAAAGTAGCGAATGTGGACCACTTCATCCGAACTTTACCAGGTGGTTATGATATGGTAATGAATCAGGAATCTTCAAATATTTCACAAGGACAAAAACAATTACTGACAATCGCACGTGCTTTATTATCGGATCCAAAAATTTTAATTTTAGATGAGGCTACGAGTTCAGTCGATACGCGTTTAGAAATTTTAATTCAAAAAGCGATGGACCGGTTAATGGAAGGGCGTACCAGTTTTGTCATTGCTCATCGTTTATCGACTATTCAAGATGCTGATCGTATTCTGGTGATGGATAACGGGCAGATTATTGAACAAGGAAATCATGAAGAACTACTCGCTCAAAAAGGATTTTACTATAAACTATATGAGAGTCAATTTACAGAATAATAATTGCTATCATATGCTATTTCAATTATTCTATATAGAGAATGTTATAAAATAGGAGTGAAAATATGAGTAAATTATTAGTTTTTGGACACCAAAAACCTGATACGGATACAATCGCATCTGCGATTGCAACCAGTTATTTAATAAATGCTTTATCTTATGAAGCTGAACCAGTAGCATTAGGTAAACCTAATGCTGAAACATCTTATGCTCTAGACTATTTCAATTTAAAAGCACCCCGAGTTGTCGAAACTGTGGCAAATGAAGTAGATGCAGTGGTATTAGTGGACCACAACGAAGCACAACAAAGCGTGGCAGACATTAAGGATGTTACCGTGAAAGCTGTAATCGATCATCACCGAATCGCTAATTTTCAAACTTCGGATCCTTTGTATTATCGAGCGGAACCTTTAGGGAGTACAGCTACTATTCTCTTAAAATTATTTAAAGAATATGAAGTGGAACTTCCTGCAAATATCGCAGGAATCCTTTTGTCGGCTGTTATTTCAGATACACTTTTACTAAAATCACCTACCTGTACTCCTCAAGATGTACATGCTGCTGAAGAATTAGCTGAAATAGCAGGTGTTATTTTAAATGAGTATGGTATGGCTATGCTTAAGGCCGGAACAGACATCGCAGATAAAACAGCAGCTGAAATTTTAAATGATGATGCAAAGTCATTTGAAATGGGTACTGAAACCGTTCGTATTGGTCAAGTGAATGTTGTAGATATAAATGATGTACTGATTCATAAAGAAGAGATATTAAAAGAAATGCGAGACGAATCTAAAGAAAACAACTACAATTTATATGTTTTACTCATTACAGATATTATTGAAAATAATTCTGTGGCAATTGTAGACGGAGTGGGATATCGTCAATTTGAACGCGCATTTAATTTACCTATTCAATTAAATACGGTTGAACTGGCAAATGTTGTATCACGTAAAAAACAAGTCGTTCCCCAATTAACTGAAATTTATAAAAAATAACTTTTAATATAGACTACTAAGTATGATCATTTAGTAGTCTATGTTTTTTTAATTAAATTTTTATAATGTTTTTTCCTATTTTGTTCATTTTTAAGTGTTATTATAACAATACATAAATAAAAACGGAGGAGAGAGAGTATGGGTTTATTACTTATAGCTTTTGTTTTGATAATCGCTTTAATTGCTATACGTGTATCAGATAAATTAGGTATACCGTCATTATTATTTTTCTTAGTATTAGGTGTATCCTTTAATTTTGCTGGGATTGAATTTAATGATTTTGGTATAGCTGATCAATTTGCTTCTATTGCATTACTTTTTATTATTTTTTATGGTGGGTTTGGGACCAATTGGCGAATGGCAAAGCCTGTTGCTAAAGAGGCAATTACTTTAAGTTCCTTAGGGGTAGTAATTACAGCAATTCTAACTGGTCTTTTTGCACATTATTTCTTAGGATTTGAAATGATTGAAGCCATGTTGTTAGGATCTATCGTAGGTTCAACGGACTATGCAAGTGTTGCATCTATCTTACAATCTCGCAACCTAAATTTAAAATATAATTCAGCTTCCTTACTTGAATTAGAGAGTGGCTCGAATGACCCAACCGCATTTACAATGGTTACTGTATTTTTAGCAGTAATTATGGGTGAATCTGTTTCAATACCCTTACTAGTTTTGACTCAAGTCGGTTTTGGTATAGGGATGGGCTTTTTAATCGGCTTTATTCTTATAAAACTATTGGAACTGATTGATTTTGGTGAAGGATATGTTACCATTTTTATTCTTGCCTTTACTTTAATCACTTATGCTTTAACGAATCAAATTGGTGGTAATGGTTATTTAGCTGCTTATATCTTTGGTATTTATATTGGTAATAATGAGTTCGTCGGAAAACGTGAAGTTGTCTTCTTTAATGATAGTTTGACAAATGTTTTGCAAATTGGTTTATTTTTTATTTTAGGTTTATTGTCGAACCCACAATCTATTATTCAAATGATGCCAATCTCAATTGCAATTATGCTTTTTATGACAATTATCGCGCGTCCTATCAGTGTGTACGGATTAATGGCACCATTCAAAGCAAAGAATAACCAAATGGCAGTGATATCTGTCGCTGGGTTAAGAGGAGCAGCCGCTATTGCTTTCGCTATTGTAGTTATGAATGCTCAGCCACCACTTGCAAACGATCTATTCCATATCGTATTTGATATTTGTTTGTTGTCGTCACTAATTCAAGGAACATTACTTCCAATTGCTTCAAAAAAATTCGATATGTTAGATCCTACAGATACGGTATTACGTACGTTTAATCAATACCAAGATAAGAGTGAAATCGGATTTTTCAGAACGGTTATCCAAGAAGATAGCGAATTAGCTGGTAAACTAGTGAGTGATTTAAAATTGCAATTCGATTTTATCGTCGCCAAAATTATTCGAAATGGTGAAACAATTGTTCCAAGAGGTCATGTGCGTTTAGAAGAAAATGATTCGGTTATCCTCTGTGGTGAACAGTATTTCGATAAAAAAGGGGATGATTTGAAAGAATTTACGATTGGTCCATTTAATTCCTGGGTTGACAAAAAACTAAATACAATAGATGTTCCAGAAGATTTTTTAATTGTCGTCATTCAAAGAGCCGATGGGACAATTATACTTCCGCAAGGGAATACAGAAATTAAACTAAATGATACGGTTGTTGCTTTGGAAGGCCATCTCGTTTAAATAAATAAACCAGATAGAAGATTCGTGTGAAACGAACTCCTACCTGGTTTATTTTTTATTGATTCAGATCTTTTTTCGACATCTGTTGAATAATTTTTTGACCTTCTTTTACGACATCTTGACCATGGGTGTTGCGTACTTCTTCAGGACCAGCGGGAACCACTTGATCGCCACCTGTTTGATGGGGCTCAGAGGAATATTTGAATGGGATACCATCTTTTGCTGTTTTTCCATCAACTACTGCCTTTGAATCTTCTCCTTCTGAGAAATTATATAACGTATGAGCGAACTCAGTATTTTGTAATTCATCCGTGTCATGCGGAACAACAGGACCGTATTTTTCTTCTAGTTCTTCAACCGCTTGTGCAAATTGCATTTGATGTTGTGTTTCACGAGCCATTAAATAACTCAACATATCTCGAATGCCTTTGTCTTCTGTCATATGATAGAGACGAGTTACTTGGAGTCTTCCCATTGATTCACGGGTTAAATTATAGCGCATATCAGCGACTAAATTTCCACTGGAATTCATATAGGCTGCCGTCCAAGGTACACCGTTCGGGTTGTTTAAGTTGGAACCTAAACCATTTACAATCGCGTGGTTTGGATCCATACCACCCATAACTGCACCTAAAGCTGGGTCTGCACTATTATAAATATTTTCTTGAACATTCATCGGGGCATCTTCAAGTAAATGAGCAATCATC